>NZ_CP081878.1:2621111-2930000 GCF_022170825.1 Exiguobacterium acetylicum
GATAACGCCGGATATTACGTAGGGCGTATTGCAGATAATTGATGCTCATCCCCTCCTAACAGCGATAGTGATTCAATGACCCGTTGGAAAAAGATACGTCGTGGCTCATCGCGGAACAACTCCGTTTGAATGCTACCATCTTTTAGGAATAAGACATGGTTACAGTATGACGCGACTTGCGGATCGTGTGTCACGATGACCATCGTCATTCCCGTCGCATTCAATTCAGCTAGGACGTCCATGACGTGTTTCGTCGCTTGGAAATCGAGTGCTCCCGTCGGTTCATCGGCGAGCATCAGACGTGGTGTATGAATCAAGGCGCGACCGATCGAAGTCCGCTGCCGTTGTCCACCACTGACTTCATCGACTTGTTTATCAAGCAGATCCTCAATTTGTAGACGGCGTGCCAACTCTTCCATTTCTTCGCGTGCGTGCTTGGCTTTTTTCCCAGACAACATCAACGGAACGAGCATGTTTTCACCGAGCGTTAAGGAGTCGAGTAAATTAAACTCCTGAAAGATGATGCCAAGCGTCTCGCGCCGAAAACGCGTCATCTCTTTTCGTTTGAATGTCGCTGTATCGACGCCATCGATCAGAATGGATCCCCAGCTTGGCTCATCGAGTGTCGCAAGCAAGTTGATCAGCGTCGACTTTCCACTACCCGATGGTCCCATGACCGCGACCATCTCACCTTCTTCGACTCGAAAATTCACATCCGTCAACGGTTGCTCCGTCACCTTTCCGGGGTACACCTTCCCCAATTGTTTGACCTCAATCATGTGCGCGACCTCCTACTAATCGAATCCGGCATGTCGTGCCGACACCTTCCTCACTCTCAAGTTCGATCTCGTGCCCAAGCTTCAAGCAGACTTGCTGGACGAAATACAATCCCATCCCGGTCGATTCCCCGTATCGTCGTCCGTTCTCACCCGTAAAGAACGCATTAAAGACGCGAGGAACGTCTCGTTTCGGGATACCGACGCCGTCATCTCGAACGGAAAGAATGACTTGCCCTTTAATCTCTTCTGCTGACAGAACGACTTCTCGTCCGTGTCCCGTCGTATATTTAATCGCATTCGTCACGAGTTGTAGGACAAGGAAACGGAACCACTTCGCATCCGTGTAGACATACACATCCTCTGCGATATCGAGTTTCGGAAAGACCTGATTTTTAACGAACAATCGCTTTTCCTGATTGATGATGCTCGTGACGAGCGGCTTCAATGACAATTGTTCTGCCTTTAAGTCCGTCTCGATCGCTTCTAAACGTGACGAATAAAGCATCTGATCAAGACCACTACGCAACCGATCGACCTCTTGTCGTAAATCCGCTTGATAGTGCTCCCCAGGGTGTTCAAGGATCAGCTCGATGACGGATAACGGCGTCTTCATCTGGTGAATCCATTGGTCGACGTAGCGATGCCGTTCCTTTTCCTTGCGGCGCTCAGCGAACAAACTGTTTCGAAACAGCGTCTGTTGTCGCTCTAAAAATTGTTCGACCGCAACGGAAATCGGTTCTTCGCTATCACTACGAATCGGTTCTGCAACCGACTGAACCGGCTGTTGCATCCGCCGTAGCAGCGGAAGCATGCTGAAGAAACGGTAACTGAGATAAATCAGAAGACCGATACTGTTCAAGAGCACGATATAAAAGAAGGCTGCCGGACGGTACAGATCATAGAGCCATAAGACGGCGTATAAAATCAACATCTGTCCAGTAAAGAAGAGGATGCCTGGTATCGCGTGCCGTAAAAAGAGCTTCATGGCTCAAGAACCAGTTTATAGCCGACACCCCGCACCGTCTCAAGACCTGCAACACCAATCTCGGCGAGTCGTTTACGGACGCGGGTGATGTTGACGTTCAATGTATTCTCATCGACGAATGCCTCATCATCCCAAATCCGTTCGAGTAAGTCTCCTCGACTGACGATCCGCGGACTTGCCGTCAACAACATCTCAAGGATCAACCCTTCTTTTTTCGACAACTCGATCGACTGCTCCCCATACTCGACGATATAACGATCCAAGTACAGCGTGACACCCGCTTTCGTCACTGTCCGCTCGTCCGTCTCGTTCGACAAGGTGCCATATGCCCGGCGAATCTGACTTTTGATCTTTGCAATGACGACGGCACCTTGGAACGGTTTGACGATGTAGTCATCCGCACCATATTCGAGCGCCATCACTTGATCCATCTCCCCGACCCGTGCCGAGATGAACAAGATTGGTGCCCGCGTTTTCATCCGCAATTGTCGGCACCAATAGAAGCCGTCAAACTTCGGTAAGTTAACGTCTAGGAGAATGACGTCCGGATTCGCTTCCTCATACGTCGCAACGACGTCCCCTCGTCCATCTTCAACGACTACTTTAAAATCATATCGTTCGAGTAGTTCTTTCAATAATGCAGCAATCTTCATATCATCTTCGACTAATAAAATCGTATGCATCGTTCATGTCAACTCCTTCTCCCTTTATCATAACGAACTCAAAAAGGACTGGAAACGATTATTCCGTTTCCAGTTCCGTGAAGTATCTAGTTGGTTACGTGACGATACGGCGATAAGCACGAACAGTCACGATGTAATAGATGAGATAGACGATCGTATAACAGATGATCGCAAGCAACGTCGGACGGACGATGTTGTAGTTCAACAGTTTCTGCAAGACTTGCATCGCAACTACACTATGAACGAGTCCGAGGACGTACGGTAAAGAGAAGACGAATCCAACGAGACGACGGATGATACCGGTCTGTTCCTTCTCATCGACACCGATTTTCTGGATGATCGCAAATCGTTGTTTTGATTCTTCGGCTTCTGCGAGCATCTTGAAGTAGATGATCGAACCAGTTGCAAGTAAGAAGACAAGACCAAGGAATCCCGCTGCGAACGCGAGTAATCCAGTCGTCGCTGTCGTCATCGCATAGACAGGATAGTATGCTGCCATCTCGGTATCTGCTTGTTTTCCATAAAGTTGCGTCAACTGTTTCATCAGTCCATCATCATGACGTTCGTCGGAGAACTGATAATTCGTCAGCGTAAAGCCTTTTTCCGGCATCTTCGCAAAGGCATCATCGCTTACGACGAAGGCAAGCCGCTGTTTCTCATAAAGTTGAGCGATCGGTAAATTCGTCGCAGCGGTGATGCGAAAGGACGCATGAACATCCTTGATTTCAACACCAATCGGTGATTCGACTTTCATCTTCAATAAATCATTTCCTTTGAATGTCTCAAGGACGATCGCTTCGCCTTGCTTTGGCTCTGCGATGACCGATTTCCCATTGGCTTTTGCAAGCTTCACGTAATCCGAGTAATTGACGTAACTAAATTGCCCTGGCTGATCTTCGTAAGCATAGGTCTGATAATAACGTGTGAACGTCAGCGGATTCGGAAGCTCGGTCATCTTGTGATCGACGTTCTTGACGTTGACCATCGTCCGGCTGTCGATCTTTTGATCGGACTTCGCAATCCGTTTTTCTGCTTCTGCCTGTTTACTTGCAATCGACAGACTGTATGGCATTTGTTCTTCGACGGTCTGATCGATGAAGTAATAGATCGACGTCGCTGTACCGACTGTCGTCAATGTCACAGCGGTAATGACCGTGATCGTCGACAGCATGACGGCATTCGATTTGATCCGTGACAAGAGTTGCCCGTGTAAAATTAAGTTCGTTCCTTTAAAATGTCGTGCTTGATTACTTAAAAGGCGTAATAAGAAAATCGTGAAGTAACTCATTGTTCCGAACGTTCCGAGGATGACACAAAGCATCAAGAGCGGGGCAACGATCGTGAAGTGATCCATCAGTGGTTGTCCCGTCAAGTAGTATCCGACGCCGATCAATCCGACGGATAGCACGGCAAGAATCGGGTGCACTTTCGGTAGTGATTCTGCTTGTTGTTCTGCCTTGAACAGTTCAATCAATGTAAAACGATAGATTATCCGTGCCGAACGCAAAGCGATGATCAAGAAAATCAACAAGAAGACACCAATCGTCTGACCGACGGACGCAAAACTAATCGTAAACGACGCGTCGACTTGCATCACCATGACAGAAGCCAGCAACTGAACGAAATATTTCGAAGCCACCGTTCCGATCGCGATTCCGAGAATCAGACCAATTGCACCGTACCCCATCGTCTCAAGGAAGATTAAGCGTGCAATCTGTCCTCGTTCTAGACCGAGCAACGCATAGAGTCCAATTTCTTTCTTGCGGCGACGTAAGAAGAAGTCACTCGAATACCAGATGAAGATGGCAGAGAAGAGCGCGAGGATGACGCTTGCTCCCGTAAAGACCGTTCCTAGTTTTCCGTACATTTCATTTGCCTGAAGCATTGCTTCATTGGATCGAATGGCAAGGAACGTATAGTAAATCAGGATTGCGAACGTGACTGCACCGAGGTACATGACGTTTTGACGAATGTTCTTTAGATTTTGAAATGCTAGTTTAGACAAGCTCACGGACGGCACCTCCGAGTTCGCGCTGAACTTCCATGATCTGTTCGAAGAACTCCTTCTGCGAACCGAAGCGATGGACTTCCTTGAATAGCTCCCCGTCCTTGACGAACAAAATCCGTTCCGCATATGACGCTGTCATCGGATCATGCGTTACCATTAAGATCGTTGCGCCTTCATCATTGAGCGCCTGCATCGCCTCAAGTAACCCTGTCGCTGACTTCGAGTCAAGCGCACCGGTCGGTTCGTCCGCTAAGATAAGTGACGGATCGTGGATGATCGCGCGGGCAGCAGCCGTCCGTTGTTTTTGTCCACCTGATAGTTCGACGGGGCGTTTATCCAGTAAGTCATTGATCCCTAGTTGGCGAGCGACACGTTCCACCCGTTCAAGAATTGTTTTTTTATCAACGTTCGCGAGTGATAGTGGTAAGGCGATGTTTTCCCGGACCGTCATCGTATCGAGTAAATTGAAATCCTGGAAGATAAAGCCGAGTTGCTCCCGACGAAAACGTGCCAATTGTTTTTCCTTCATCGCTGTCACGTCTGCCCCATTGATTAAAATCGATCCGTCCGTCGGCTGATCGATCGTCGACAACAAGTTGAGTAACGTCGATTTCCCAGCACCGGACGGTCCCATGATGCTGACGAACTCTCCTTCATGGACACTAAGTGTCGTCGGGCGCAGCGCTTCATGGCGCGCTGTTTTCGTTTGATAGGTTTTTGAGATCTGTTCTGCTTGTAAGATTGCTTTCATCTGTAATGCCTCCTGTGTTTGATTCGTTACACTCAGTCTAGTACGAGTGCTCGATTCTCAAAATGGACTTTACTTTCACTTCTCTTACAAAACGGTAAGGCAAGGGAGGAGACAACAAAAAAGCCTCCATCCGCAAGGGATAGAGGCTGGTCGCATCTTATTTATGTGTTGCTTTGAAGAGCTCTGTGTCTCCTGCAACAACAGAAGTTCCTTCAGCTGGTACAGCTGAAAGCGTGAATTGATCGTGGTTCGTCACGATGATTGGTGTGATCGTCGATGGTGCGTTCGCACGGATGTAGTCAAGATCGAACTCAACGAGAACATCTCCTGCTTTGACTTTGTCACCTGACTGGACGTGAGCTGTGAAGCCTTCGCCTTTAAGGTTGACTGTATCAAGACCAACGTGGATCAACAGTTCAAGACCGTCTTCACCTTTTAGACCGATTGCGTGTTTTGTTGGGAAGATTGTTTCAACCGTCGCGTTGATTGGCGAGACGACTTTACCTTCTGTTGGTTCGATTGCGACACCGTCGCCCATCATTTTTTGAGAGAAAACTTGATCGGGTACGTTCTCGATGTTGACGATTTTACCTGTAAGTGCAGAAGCGATTTTCGCGTTTCCTGCGTCGTTACCACCAAACAATTTTTTTAAGAATCCCATGATACTATCCCTCTACTTTCTCGATCGTTATTCTTCCAAGTGGAAGTTTCGATTTTTTATAGGAGTAAGCTGTTAGACAGCTCGCTCACGTTCTCACAAAAAGCATACGTTTGTCCCTCTGGTTTTGCAAGTATTTTTGTGTGATAATAGTTAGAAATCAAAAGGAGGCGCTTACATGTTACCATTTTCAGAAATTACATATGTCCGTCCTGATCTTGCCTTACTTGAAACGTCCATGAATCAAGCAATCGCTCGATTAACGGAAGCCACACAGGTAGATGAAGCAAACGCAGCCATCACTGAGATTAATACCCTCAGAAACCAATTCGAAACGGCTAGCCAACTCGTCGAGATCCGTCACACGATCGATACACGCGATACGTTCTATGAAACGGAGCAAGGATTCTTCGATGAAGCGAGCGCGATCTATCAAGGATATGTCTCGAGTTATTATCAAGCATTAACGACACACCCACTCCGTAGTGAACTCGAACAGACGCATGGCAAACAGTTATTCCTGATTGCTGAAGCAAGCTTGAAGACGTTCTCAGAAGAAATCATTCCGAAGCTTCAAGAAGAGAACCGACTCTCAAGTGAATATACGAAACTGATGTCTTCGGCTCAAATCGAGTTCGATGGCAAAACGCTCAACTTATCGCAGTTCGGTCCGTACCTTCAATCACCAGACCGCGACGTCCGTAAAGCGGCCTCAGAAGCACGCTACGGTTACTTAAACGAGCATGGTGAAGCGATTGATACAATCTACGATAAACTCGTCCGCATCCGGACAGAGATCGCGAAGACACTCGGTTTCCCGTCATTCGTCGAGCTCGGTTACGCACGGATGCTTCGCGTCGACTATAATCAATCGATGGTCGAGCAATACCGGGAACAGATCCGCGAAACGATCGTTCCACTTGCAACACAGCTTAAAGAACGGCAGCAACGACGCATCGGTGTCGATCACCTGTATTACTACGATGAAGGATTTGCCTTCAAATCTGGTAACGCGACACCTAAAGGAGAAGAGTCATTCATCATCGAAGGCGGTAAAAAGATGTACGCCGAGATGTCACCCGAGACGAACGAATTCTTTAACTATATGCTCGACCGGGAAGCACTTGATTTAACAGCGAAGCCTGGTAAAGCCGGTGGTGGCTATTGTACCTACATCGCAGACGAAAAACTCCCGTTCATCTTCTCGAACTTCAACGGGACAGCAGGCGACATCGATGTCTTGACGCATGAAGTCGGACATGCGTTCCAAGTCTATGAGAGCCGTCACCTGACTGCTCCAGAGAGTGCTTTCCCGACGTATGAAGCGTGTGAAATCCACTCGATGTCAATGGAGTTCTTCGCTTATCCATGGATGGAAGAGTTCTTCGGTGAAGAGACAGCGAAATACAAATTCAATCACCTCGCAGGGAGCGTCACATTCCTCCCGTACGGTGTTGCGATTGATGAGTTCCAACACGTCATCTATAACCAACCTGAACTGACGCCAGCAGAACGTCGTCATGCATGGCGGACGATTGAGAAGAAATACTTGCCGCATCGCGACTATGAAACGAACGATTACCTTGATTCGGGCGCATGGTGGCATCAGCAAGGACACGTCTTCGGCAGTCCGTTCTACTATATCGATTATACGCTCGCTCAAGTCTGTGCCTTCCAGTTCTATGCATGGATGGAACAAGACCGGGAAGCGGCATGGAAGTCATATCTCGAACTTTGCCGTGCTGGCGGATCAGAAAGCTTCCTCGCACTCGTTGAGCGCGCTGGATTGAAGTCTCCGTTTGCACCTGGAACTGTCGAAGCAGCGGTTGCACCGGTTAAAGCGTATCTTGAACAAGCAGATGACCTCGTGCTCGACCGCGTTTAATCACCGCTCTAAAGTTCATGCCTACAACGAACGTTTCTGTCATCCTTGCTTTCCTCAGGCGGGGGTAAGCCGCGACACTCCGCATTCCATTTGGTTTGCCGGGTCTTACCTAACCCTGTCGAAAGCGTCAATCACGCTTTCTTTTCCTGTAGGAGTCAAGGATGAACATTCACGTTATCCATTTATAGAATGCAAAAGGTGAGTTTCCCGTCTGGGAACTCACCTTTTGCATTCCTATTACTCTCTTAAATCGATTCACTATTCAAGTCAGCACTGTAGCCAAGAACATGACGGGTCTAGTTTCATTCAGATAAAAGTTTTTCATGATACTTCCCGTACCAAATTCGAAACTCATCTGCTGGAATCGGTCTTGAATAATAAAACCCTTGCGCATACTCACAGTCAAGCACTCGTAAATGATCTGCTTGTTCAATTTCCTCGATTCCTTCAGCGACGACATCGTATTTCAACGTATGCGCAAGCTTGATGATCGTCTCAATGAGCGGTGCATTCGAACACGCATCCGGACCACTGATGAACGAACGATCAATCTTCAATCGCTGGATTGGCAATCGACTCAAGTAAGACAAGGAAGAATAACCTGTACCAAAGTCGTCAATCGCAAGACGATACCCCATTTGGTGCAATGTCTGCAGGGCATCAAACACACGCGTGTCTGAAAAGACACCGAACGATTCCGTAATCTCG
Source organism: Exiguobacterium acetylicum (assembly GCF_022170825.1). NCBI lineage: Bacteria > Bacillati > Bacillota > Bacilli > Caryophanales > Exiguobacterium > Exiguobacterium acetylicum. The sequence goes on from NZ_CP081878.1 coordinate 2,629,569, forward strand.
AGTTCCATCCGTTGTTCAATCCCCGGATGAATTTCTCGAACATCAGTCAGATAATCGACGATCCGACCAGAGACGAGTTCTTTTACGGATAAGTTCGCTGAGACACGAAGTACTCCGAGTTCCGTTTCCTTCCACTCCTCGACTTGTCGAACCGTTTCGGCAACGACCCACATGCCGATCTCTTCAATCAACATCGATCGTTCGGCAATCGGAATGAAGATTGCCGGACTGATCATCCCCCGTTCAGGATGGAACCAGCGTAAGAGAGCTTCACAGCCATCGACTTGATTGGTCGCGAGATTAATCTGTGGCTGATAGAACAGTTGTAATTCATTTTTTTCAATCGCGTCTCGTAATTCCCCTTCGAGAACGACCGATTCCAGATATTCAGCACTCATCCATGGTTCGAACCAGACTGGGCCACCTTCTGTCTGTTGTTTCGCATGTTGCATCGCGATATCGACCGAGGACAACAAGGAGGTCACAGCTACCGCATCGTCCGGATAGCGGACCATACTCATACTGATGCTGACATTGACGTATTCTCCGTTGATCTCATAAACGTGTTCGATGACCTGCTTCAATTGCTGGTAATCAACGATATCCTGCTGCGCGACCAACACAGCGAATTCGTCTCCACCGATTCGTGCCGCTTGTCCTGTTCCGATGAAATGATGCTTGAGTCGGTTTGCGAGATCTTTTAGAATCTGATCCCCTGCACCGTGTCCGTAGATGTCATTGATCCGCCGGAATTGTCGGACACTGATCGTGACGAGTTCACCCGGCTGAGGAGCCTTTAACGCGTCGGACATCTTTTGTTCGAAACCATTCCGGTTCAGTAACCCTGTCAACATATCAAAGAGTGCAAGTTGTGTAATCCGTTCTTCCCGCCGGAACTGATCCGTTTCATCATGACAAGATAAGTAGAGTGCAACACCTGTATCGTCTTCTTTATTCGCGACGTGGATGATGTTGACGAACATATTCAAAATCTCTTCATTGAAAAGCATCTTACAACGAATCGTTTGACTATGTCCTTCAAATGATCGTCTCAAAGCTCGCCGCATCCGGTTCAAATCAGCCGGATGAATCAATTCTTCAATCGTCCATCCTGCTGTTGCCTTCGTCAATTGTCGAAAACGTTCGTTTCCGTTTAATATCGTATAGTCAGATGATAAGGCAAGGATTGGATCTGTATTTTGCGAAAAGAGCGATTCGATTTCTGCTTTCTTTTGCTTAATCTCTTTTGTTTTTGCATCGCTATGGTCTAATAATCCAGCAATGATAGCTGTCATCGTTCGAAAGGCTTGGACGACAGGTTGAAAATCATTTCGCTCCGGTACGTGATAATCAGATTGTCTCCGGTCTTCAGCGAAAGTGTTCGCCTCACCTTTTAGCAAGGAGAGATCTTGGCGGAACGCGCGTAATAACGCTAAGGTCAAAATCAATAATCCAAGAATCAGGACACTTGTTGCGCCAAACAGGAGCCAGGCATTGCGAATGATTTGATTTCCTCGATCCTGCATTTCTTGAGCGACTTGGTTGAGTTCTTGATCATACAGACGATACATGCTGGATTCATACTGTTCGGCATGGCTTGCCAAAGCAGCATAAGTCATTCCTTCTGCATCGCGTAATAGATCGTCAAGCGTTTGTGTGTAGGCATCCATCTGATCCCGCATGATTGCAATGTCTTGACGACCCGCATCATTTTGAAGTGGGATGACGTCATACAGGGATTTGATGAGCGAATCCTGGCGTAAAGGCAAATCAATCCGCATCTGTTGAATGCGTAGCCGATCAATTGAGCTAGGTTCGTCTTTTTGTCGGGCATCCTTTAAAATCTCAGCCGACTTCCCAAGCTGTTCTTCCATGAGAATCAAATTGGAGAAGACATTATAATAAGACCCTGTTTCTTTACTCAATACGAGCTGATTGAAGATGATTTCACTCTTGAAGTTCGTCATCGTCGTAAAAAAGCGATGATTTGATTCATATCCTTGTCGTTGCAGTTTCTTAATCTCTGCCAGGACTTCTTCACGTGTAGATCCGGTCACTTTCATATTCGGAAGACGGTCCGTCAATTGTTCCAATGCTTGATCAGCTTGTTTTGAAGCTTGCGTTACATCGGCATCGTCATCCAAAGATGAAAAATAATAGCGTGTCACTTCTTGTTCGGCATGATTAAAAGGTGTCACTCCAGCAATTGTTTTCCCCGATGCCTGAAAGCGATATCCTTCATCCAATGTTTTCATCAAATGTTGACAAGCGACGATCAATGCTAACAGACCGATGATCGCAATCATCCATGAGAACGTTTTATAGTAGGAGCGTCTTCGAAAAGCTTCTACGATGAAGACTGGTGATAAACGTCGCAACACATCGTCCTCCCTAAATTGTCATTATGCTTCTATATCGTCGCCTTACAGCATTTCCTGAAGTCGTTTTGGGTCAATAAAAAGCACTTCTTCCCGCATTTCTGCGAAAATCAGTGCTTTTTTTACTAGTTTTATTCTTTTTTAATAACTGACGTTCTCACGCGCTACTTTTTTAGCAAAATAATCGATGATATCACGTCGTCGGATAATCCCGATAAAATGTCTTCCGTCATCAATGACAGGTACGAAATTTTGATCGGTAATGACTTCAATCATCTCTTCCATTTGCGCAGTAATCGAAACTGGTTTATAACGGACACGTTGTTTGATATCGGTTAATCGTGTCTGCAAGACGTGGTCGTAATCGGCATGCTCGAGATTTGCTTCGAGCGCCCACAAGATATCGCCTTCTGTCAGCGTTCCTGCGTATTTCCCTTTATTGTCAACGAGTGGGACTGACGTAAAACGATGATGTTTCATCTTTTCTAGTGCTTGTCTGACCGTTGACTCAGGATCTAAATATTTCACCTCATCTTTAGGTAATAAGAAAAAAGCAATATTCATTTCTGTTCCTCCCTAGCCACTCTGTGACACCCTTTTCATTTTATCATGAACCCTGCATTGATTCATTTCTCAAATGATGAAAATCTCCACATAATTCCTTCATAATTAGTTATACTATTTCGACGTTCCAAGTGGAAAGATGAACTGACCGGTAACATCCATGCACTGATGCAAGCAACGGAAGAAGTCTCGGACACTAGATTCTTACTTTAACAAATGGATCTACTCAAAATCGTCTGTTAAGAAGAATCCTTTTTTGCACGAAAAAGCAACTCTCGCACTACTGGACGATAAACGACACGATTCAGGTTTAATGGACCCCTTAGCTTCATCCGATTGATTTTGCAGCGAAGCCTTTTTCGGAAGGCCTCGTTTTTTCTTGGTTCGTTCTCGACTATCCGTGAAAGAGGACATACACTAGAAGCAATCCACTTTACTTTGAAAGGAGTCGTGTCATGAATCGCTTGTCGACATCCGACTTGACGCAAATCGCAGAGCATCTCTACGGGATGACTGGTTTTTTCGTCACGTACCGAGATCGTAATGATACTCAGCTTGCATTACGTCCAGAAGCTCCACCTCATCCAGGACCTTTGCCGATTGAGAACGAATGGCCTGTACTTAAAAAGACTCCTCTACTCTATACCCTGAAAGACGGAACAGCTTACCTCTTTTTAGACGTTCCGGACCAAGGAATGTATCGAATTGGACCTGTTTTATTGCAATCCGCTCTCTTTCGGGCACACATCCAAGACGAAGCCTATCATCAGTTTTATAAGGTCCTGCCGCGCACGACGGAGAATCGACTGATTGACTGTGCTCACCTGATGTATCGCCTGTTGCACGGGGAAGCTTTACCGAAACGAGAGATTGAACAACTGTCTGAGATTCAGGAAGCTGAAATCCCTCTCGTCGCAGATGCTCCCTCACATACGGGTGTGACAGCGTATCGAAAAGCATGGCAGCGGGAGCAACAAATCATCGATTGGATCGCAACGGGTCAAAGTGAACGACTCGCAACGACCTATTCCTTACCTGCTTATGGGGAATTCGGAACGCTCGCTCGACATCAACCGTTACGTGCCGAAAAGAATCTGTTGCTTGGAACCGTTCTGCTGAGCGCACGCGCCGCGATACGTGGAGGACTAGAACCTGACGAAGCCTTCTCTCTTAGTGACCGGATGATTGAGACGATTGAGGCAGCGACGAGTATTGCTGAACTCCGTAATCGTCACGTCCGCATTACCGTGTCATTCGCAGAAGCCGTCAAGGAACTCCAATCGCTACGGCATTCCCCTCATGTACTGGCTGCCATTCGCTACATCCAGCAACATCTCTATGAACCGTTGTCCGTCTCATCGATTAGCCAAGCGATTCATGTCTCCTCTAATTATTTATCCGTTCTATTTAAAGATGAGACAGGATTACCACTTGCCCGGTACGTCATCCGGGAACGGATCCGGGAAGCGAAACGTCTCTTACGTTCTTCCGACGACTCGCTTCTAGAAATCTCAAACAAGTTGCACTTCTCGAGTCAAAGTCACTTTAGTCAAGCTTTCAAACAGACGACTGGTGAGACGCCGACGCATTATCGACAACGAAGTGAATTTTAAGAGAGTCGTGCCTTTTTTTCGTTTTGTGATATCCTATTCAACAGGAACTATTTTCGCGAATCCGTTTTTGGCGGATTCTTTCATCAAAAAGGAGAATTAACATGAACTCAATTAGTGTCATCATTCCTGTCTATCAAACTGAATCACAAACGAAGACAGCCATTCAATCCGTTCTTGACCAGAAGGTGTCTATTCCGGTAGAAATCATCGTCGTTTTTGATGGACCAAGCACATACATCGATGAGCTTCGTTCTCTCTATCCGACATGTACGATTGTTGAACAGACGCATCAAGGCACTTACGCTGCACGTCGACGTGGTCTTGAAGTAGCGACAGGTGACTACGTGACCTTCCTCGATAGTGATGATATCCTCGCACCACGTGCACTCTATACGTATATCAAAGCCTATGAGAAATCACGCGGTGAAGTCATCATCGGTAAAGTCTCACCCGTCTACAACAAGAAAAAATGGCTCATGCCGATCGATGACGATCGTTATTTCTTCTATACCCGTACGAAGTTCAACTCGCGTCATTTGACGACGATTCACGGCTGGATGATCAAAAAAGATTTATTGAACGATTTGCCGGTTCTTGAGACACGATGGTTCGCCGATACGATCATCGCGCATACAATCATCTCGAAATTGACGAATCTGACATCGGTCAGCTACGTCGTCTACGGTCGAAACTCACGCAGTACACCACTTGAAGGACAATCACTCTATCAAGCACGTGATATCACGACATTGTCCGATATCTCACGGATTTACGGGATGTTATCTGCCCATACGCAGGATAACGACGTTCAAAAGTTCTTGAACACGTGGTACAAGCGTTTCATCTCAAAACGTGGTCGTGCATTACTTGAGCGAAGCGCGTCAAAAAGTCAGCAGGCAGATGTCTTCCGCCATGTCGCTTACGACTTGAGACGGGCGAAGACACAGAGTAAGTATCTACAAGCATGGTCGACGGGTTCTTACATCATGTTCCGTTCATATATTACTGCTGTGAAGACAAAACAGACGTTACGGACGGCACGACGCAAAAAAATCAAGAACGGTCTGATGCTCTATCGTCTGTTCCAAAAGATGCCTGTCAAAGAGAACCTTGTCTTATTCGAGAGTTTCCTCGGACGAAGCTACTCCGATAATCCGAAGGCCCTTTATCTGAAGTTAAAAGAACAACGACCAGAACTTGAGCTCGTCTGGATTTTCGCAAAAGAACCAGCGGATGACGTCAAGGAAGCTTGCCCGAACTGGGTGCTTAAAAACAGCTTCGCGTACTACCAAGCGATGGCACGTGCGAAGTACTGGATCTTCAATACGCGTCAGCCACTCAGCTTAACGAAGCGCGAAGAGACGATCTATCTCCAGACATGGCACGGTACACCATTAAAACGACTAGGTCTCGACATGGAAGAAGTCCATATGGCAGGAACGAACGCAACCCGCTACAAACGCAACTTCTACAACCAAGCACAGGAATGGAACTACTTGATTTCTCCGAATGCTTATTCGAGCGAAATCTTCAAGAGTGCGTTCGGTTTCCAAAACACGATGCTCGAGGCAGGATATCCACGAAACGATCTCTTGTATGCGGACGATCAAGCTGGTCTAATCAGCGAAATCAAAGCACGTCTTGATATCCCTGCTGAGAAGAAAGTCGTCTTATATGCACCGACTTGGCGAGATGACGAGTTCATCGCGCGCGGGAAATATCGCTTCGACCTCCAGCTCGACTTGAACGAGATGCAGGCACGCCTCGGTGACGATTATGTCGTCTTGCTCCGGATGCACTACTTGATCGCGCAAAACATGGACATCAGTGGACACGAAGGATTTGCCTACGATGTTTCGTCGTACGGTGATATCGCTGAGTTGTACTTGATCAGTGACGTGCTGATCACTGACTACTCATCTGTGTTCTTCGATTACGCACACTTACAACGCCCAATGATCTTCTTTACGTACGACTTGGAGAAATATGCTTCGACGTTACGTGGATTCTACTTCGATTTCGAAGCGGTCGTTCCAGGACCACTCCTAAAAGAAACAGATCAAGTCATCGATTATATCGAACAAATCGATACGAAATCTCTCGCTTATCAAGAAAAATACGATCGTTTCCTCGAACGGTTCTGTAGTCTTGATGACGGCACGGCAAGTGAACGTGTTCTTGCTGAATTGTTCCCGGATACAGCACAGTCGATTAATGCAGACGAAACAACTGAAACGGAATGATAAGTATCAAAATGAGAAATGGCTTAACATAGCCGTTTCTCATTTTTTTGTTTTTACCTTCTTGATTACTCAACGCAACGACACAAAAAATGCCTCCTTCCTTAACGGAAAGAGGCATGAACGATTTTAGTTGCGGACGAACAAGGCAACGCTCTCGACGTGTGTCGTATGCGGGAACATATCGACTGGTGTCACTTCAACGAGTGTATAACCGAGTTCTGTCAACAGCTTCGCGTCGCGCGCTTGTGTCGACGCGTTACATGAAACGTAGACAATCCGCTTCGGTGCGACATCTGCTGCTGCACGTAAGAACTCTTCGTCACAGCCTTTACGTGGTGGGTCGACGACGATGACGTCCGGTTGAATACCGGCTTTGACGAGTGCTGGCATGACCTTCTCTGCTGCGCCGTACTCGAACGTCACGTTCTCGAGCCCGTTCGCTTGTGCGTTACGACGTGCGTCATCGATCGCTTGCGGCACGATTTCGATGCCGTAGACGTGCTTCGCTTGTTGTGCGAGTGACAAGGAAATCGAACCGATGCCACAGTAGGCATCAACGACTGTCTCATCTCCCGTCAACTGGGCATACTCGAGCGCTTTCGCGTAGAGTTTCTCCGTTTGAAGCGGGTTGACTTGGAAGAACGAGTGCGGTGAGATCTCATACGTCAATCCGGCGATTTGATCGCGGATGACAGACGGTCCGTACAAGACGACGTTCTTTTTCCCGAGGATGACGTTCGTATCATCCGGGTTGATGTTGTGCTGAATCGATGTGACGTTCGGTAACGCCTTTAAGATGCCTTCGACGATCTTATCGATACCGCGAAGTTGTTTGACCTTCGTGACGAGAACGACCATCAACTCGTTTGTATGGTAACCATGACGTGCCATGATATGACGGATGACACCTGCTTTTTTCTTCTCGTCGTATGCTGGTACTTTTAAATCAGCAAGGACTTTACGAACCGCTTGAACAGCTTCGTCGTTTTCTTTGTTTTGAATCAAGCAATAGTCCATATCGATGATCCGGTGACTCCGTTTTTGGTAGAAACCAGCCATCAATTTGTTCGATTGGAACGCAACCGGTACTTGTGCTTTGTTGCGGTAACCCCACGGATCTTCCATGCCGATCGTCTCATGGACTGGAATCTCAAGACCTGCTAGACGCGCGAAAGCGTCACGAACACGGTTGTGCTTGAACTTGAGCTCTGCGTCGTAGGATAAATGTTGTAATTGGCAACCACCACACTGGTTGTAGACTGGGCAAGGCGGCTCGACACGATCGACACTCTTCGTCTTTTGACGGATGATGCGACCGAATCCGTAAGACTTCGTCGTTTTCGTGATCTTGATTTTAACCTGCTCCGTCGGCAATGCACCTGGGATGAAGACCGTGTAGCCATCAATACGTGCGACCCCTGACCCTTCATGTGTCAGGTCGACGATCTCGACGACGTGTTCATCGTTCTTTTGTACTGGAATCATGAATATCCTCCTTAAAAACCTCGCTTCACGCGAGGTTCGTTTCTGCTTCTTGTAGTTGTGTATTAATCTGTTCCATCTCTTCGATCCGGAACTTCGGTGTCATGACTTCGAAATGAGAGCGAAGATTCGTCATCTCGCCTTCGCAAATGCCGCCAAACTCACCATCGATGTTCAAACTCATCTCTGATGTATTCTTCATGCGGACGAATGAGGTCGTAACATGCTCGATACAAGGATCTGAGAAATGATCCCCTTTTAAGGCAAGACGCATGACACGAATCAATTCGACGAGGTTACATTTCTTCAGAATAAAGAGATCGAACCGACCGTCATTGAGCGACGCGTTCGGTGACAACTTCTCGAATCCGCCGACGGAGTTCGTATTTGATGTCAAGAACAACATGACTTCTCCTTTGAATATACCCTTTTCATGCTCAAGTTCGACATATGTCGGTCGGATTTGCGGAAGTTTCTCCATCCCTTTGACATAGTACGCGAGCTGTCCAAGTGCCGTCTTCAGCTTCGAAGGTACTTCGTACGACAGTTCTGTCATGATGCCACCACCAGCGATGTTGATGAAGTAATGGACGCCTGCCGATCCTTCGATCTTACCGATATCGACCGGCATCGTATGACCGGTGCAGATGACATCCATTGCCCCTTCGATCGTCAACGGAATACGCATCGCCCGACCAAAGTCATTCGTCGTGCCAACAGGTAATACACCAAGCTTCGGTCGTTTGTTGTAAGCAGCCATACCGCTGATCACTTCGTTCAACGTACCATCGCCGCCTGCTGCGACGACGAGATCAAATTCTGCTTCGCATGCTCGTGCTGCTTCATACGTCGCATCGCCGACCGCTTTCGTCGAGTAGACAGATGTCTCATAACCCGCTGCTTCGAGTCGGTCGAGGATATACGGTAAGTTTCGTTTAACCATCTCTTTCCCGGAAGTCGGGTTATAAATCACGCGCGCTCTAGGTCTCATAAGATTTTCTCCTTTTTGACTCAACCGTTCATTTGATACATAACTGTTTTATTTTACATGAACTCTCGAGACATTACAAAGCCAAAAAAGACAGCGCCCGATTCCTCACAGAAGTAAAGGAGGAACGAGCGCTGTTCGATCAGCTACTTATTTTAGTTTTTCGAGCTCTTCGTAGAAGAGTTGATCGAGGAGGGCAGGGTTTGCCATTCCTTTTGTTTTCTTCATGATTTGACCGATGACGAAGCCTTTCTTCCGGTCACGTCCACCGAGTAATTCCTCGACGACGGCTGGGTTTGCTTCGAACATCTCGACGATGAGACCACGCAACAACCCTTCGTCCGAAATTTGTGCGAGACCGTTTGCTTCGACATACGCACGCGGCTCAACACCCTCTTCGATGACGGCTGTGAAGACTTGTTTGGCGATTTTCGACGAAATCGTTCCGCTTGCGATCAAGTCGATCATCTCCGCCAGACGAGCTGGTGTCATCTTGACCGTTTCGAACGTTTCCGTCGATTTATTCAAGTGACCTTGAATCTCACCAACTGTCCAGTTCGCTGCTGCTTTTGGCTCTGCGCCTGCTGCAAGTGTCGCTTCGAAGTACTCTGCCATCTCACGTGTGACAGTCAGTTGTTTCGCGTCATACGCTGAAAGACCGAGTTCTTCTTGGTAACGGACGCGACGTGCATCCGGAAGTTCCGGGATCCCGGCACGAATCGCTTCTTTCCAGTCATGATCAAGCACGAGCTTGACGAGGTCAGGCTCTGGGAAGTAACGATAGTCTGACGCCCCTTCTTTGACACGCATGAGGACGGTTTGTTTTTTCGTCTCATCGAAACGAAGTGTTTCTTGACGCATCACACCACCTGCAAGCAATAGTTTGCGGTGACGATCTTCTTCGAACTCAAGCCCTTTTAAGACGTTTCCGAACGAGTTCAAGTTCTTGAGCTCTGTTTTTGTACCGAACTTCTCTTGTCCGTATGGACGAACCGAGATGTTACAGTCGCAACGGAGTGACCCTTCTTCCATCTTAACGTCTGAGACGCCTGCATATTGCAAGACTTCCTTGAGGCGTTCGAGGTAAGCGACAGCATCTTTTGGTGAACGCATATCCGCTTCACTGACGATCTCAATCAGCGGTGCGCCGGTCCGGTTGAAGTCGACGACCGAGTGGTTAGCACCCGTGTGGTTCATCTTCCCAGCATCTTCTTCAAGGTGGACACGTTCGATTCGGAAACGTTTCGTTTCGCCATCGACTTCCGCATCGATGAATCCGTCAAAACCGATCGGTTGATCAAACTGCGAGATTTGATACGCTTTTGGCGTATCTGGATAGAAGTAGTTCTTCCGGTCGAATTTCGTTTGATCGGCAACTTGGCAGTTAAGTGCCATCGCTGCACGAACAGCGAGTTCAACGGCTTTTTCATTGATTTTCGGCAAAACGCCCGGATGTCCAAGACAAATCGGACACGTTTTCGTGTTCGTCTCTGCGCCGTATTCCCGCGCACAACCACAGAACATTTTCGTGTTCGTGCTCAGTTCAGCGTGGACCTCGATCCCGATGATCGTTTCAAAGTTCATGATACATTCGCTCCTTATAACTTCGGAAGCGCGAATCCACCTGTCGCAAGCTCAAACGCATGCGCAGCGCGATAGATCGTCGCCTCATCGAAATGTTTTCCAATGATTTGTAAGCCGACCGGAAGTCCGTCGACGAATCCAGCTGGAACTGAAATTGCTGGGACACCTGCTAAGTTGATTGGAATCGTCAAGATGTCATTCGCATACATCGTGACGGGATCATCGAGCTGTGCACCGAGTTCGAATGCTGGTGTCGGCGCTGTTGGTCCGATGATGACGTCATAGTTCGCGAGGACATCGTCGAAATCTTTTTTAATCAGCGTCCGGGCTTGTTGTGCTTTTTTATAGTAGGCATCGTAGTAACCAGAGCTGAGTGCATACGTTCCGAGCATGATCCGGCGTTTGACTTCGTCTCCGAATCCTTGTGAACGGGAATATTTGAAGACATCTTCAAGTGCATCCGCTTCAGCACGGACGCCGTAACGAATACCGTCAAAGCGTGCGAGGTTCGATGATGCTTCCGATGAAGCAAGTAAGTAGTACGTCGCAAGCGCATATTTCGAGTTCGGAAGTGAGACTTCGTCAACCGTTGCACCGAGTGCTTCGAGCTTTTGGATTGCTTCACGGATGTTGGCTTTGACGCCTTCACTGACACCCTCACCGAAGTATTCTTTCGGAACAGCGATCTTCAAACCTTTGATATCACCTGTCAACGCTTGTGTGTAATCCGTTGCTGCGACGTTCGCAGATGTCGAATCCATCTCACAGTGTCCAGCGATTGCGCTCAAGAGATAGGCGTTGTCTTCGACCGTTCGTGTCACTGGACCGATTTGGTCAAGTGACGACGCGAACGCAACAAGACCGAAACGAGAGACAAGACCATAAGTCGGTTTCAAACCGACGACACCACAATACGCAGCCGGTTGACGAATCGAACCACCCGTATCTGAACCAAGGCTGAATAAGACTTCGCCTGCTGCGACAGCTGCTGCTGAACCACCCGAAGAACCGCCTGGAACGTGTTTCGTATTCCATGGGTTACGGACTGGTTTGTACGCCGAGTTCTCGTTTGACGAACCCATCGCGAACTCATCCATGTTGAGTTTACCGATCGTAATTGCCCCTGCTTCATGCAGACGCTCGACGACTGTCGCATCATGTGCCGGTACGAAGTTCTCAAGGAATTTCGAACCACATGTCGTCGTCATCCCTTTCGTGACGATGTTATCCTTGACACCGATTGGAAGACCAAACAATGGATTAGCTTCGTGTTTCGCGACATCATCCATCCGTTTCGCTTGCTCGAATGCTTCTTCGTTCAATGAAAGAAACGCACCGATTTTTCCGTCGACACGGTCGATTTGATCAAAGGATTCTTGGACGAGTTCAGAAACTTTGACTTCGCCATCCTGAATGAGTGTGTGTAGTGTTTTGACACCATGTTCAAAAAGTGACATCGGGTCATTTCCTCCTTATTCGAACACCGCTGGGACGCGGACTTGTCCGTCTTCCCAATCGGGTGCGAGTCGTTCTACTTCCGTACGCGGAAGTGATGGACGTACTTCGTCCTTACGTAGGACGTTCTTTAAATCGAGGACATGTGTCGTCGGTTCGACGCCTGTCGTATCGAGTTCATTTAATTGTTCAGCGAACCCGAGAATCTTCTCGAGTTGTCCTGTGAATTGTGCTACTTCTTCATCTGTCACGGCAAGGCGTGCCAAATGCGCCACGTGGCGGACTTGCTCCTCATTAATCTTTGCCATGTCATTCCACCTCCGGAACTTTTGCAATATATTTTACACTATTTCTAATCATAGCACTTTTCGTCCAGACAAAAAAGACGATGGTGCATCGGGGGGAGGTCCGCACCATCGTCCTTATAGGGGTAGCAAAGCTTCCGGGCGGAAAGCTTCTAGTTATGAAATACCCGCTTTAAATCAGACGAAACAAAAATACTGAATATTCATACTAATACATCGATGAGCAGATAGACATTAAAGACGATGACGATTGAGACGATCACCCAAGCCAACGCGTTCATGAACCGACTATTCCTGTGTTCTCCCATGTATCGCTCACTTGCTGTCGCCCGAATCAATGGAATCAAGGCGAACGGGATCCCGAACGATAAGGCGACTTGACTGAGGACGAGAGCGCGCGTCGGATCAAAGCCCGAGAAGAGCAGTAAGATTGCCGGTAACATCGTCACAGTCCGTCGAACGAACAATGGTAGTTGAAGATGTAAGAAGCCACGCATGATCGCGTCCCCCGACATCGTCCCGACACTTGAAGAAGCGAGACCCGAGACAAGTAAGGCAATTGCAAACAGATACGGTGCGATACCACCGAGTGTGACATGCAGTCCTTCATAGATTTCTTCTAACGAACCCGCTTGGTATGACGTGCCGTAAAAGACACTGGCTGCGATGACGAGCATCGCTCCGTTGACTGCTCCAGCAATCAACATCGCACCCCAGATGTCGAAGCGTTGAATCCGTAACATCGAAGCTTTATTCGCAACGTGCCCCATCCGTCGTTTCGTTAAATCAGAATGGAGATAGATGGCGTGCGGCATGACGGTCGCTCCAAGCATCCCGGCAGCAAGGACGATGCTCGATGTGCCTTCGAATCCCGGTATTAGCCCTGCTGATAGATCACGGAAGACCGGATGGACTTCAAATACTTCAATTGCAAAAGCCGCTGCGATGATTAGGACAAGCACCGCGATGACGGCTTCGAAATGCCGGAGTCCTTTTTGCTCGAAACCGAGGATGACGAAGGACAGTACAGCTGTTAAAAGGGCTGCCATGCGTAAATCGATCGCAAATAGTAAATGAAATCCGAGCGCCGCTCCGACGAACTCGGCAAGATCCGTCGCCATCGCGACGAGTTCGGCTTGTACCCAGTAGAAGAAACGACTGACGGGTGATAATTCTTCGCGAATGACTTCTGCCAAACTGAGATTACTGACGATCCCGAGCTTGGCTGACAGAAACTGAATGACGACGGCCATCAAGTTCGAGGCAACGATGACCCAGAGCAGTAAGTAGCCATACTGAGCACCCGCTGTCATATTCGTCGCAAAATTCCCCGGATCAAGATAAGCGACGGCAGCGACGAACGCTGGTCCGAGATATGTCCGTTTCCTTGGTAAATCTTGTGTAAGTGGCTGTGTCGCCATCTCCTTCACCTCACTTTTTGTTTTTATTATACGCTCATTTTGCGCATGTGCAACAAATATGTTTATGGTAAATAACAAAGTAGTAAGTAAATAAAAAAGGTGCCTCCTATAATATAGGAAACACCCTTTTCATTTAGACGATCTTTCGCTCAGGTTCTGCACCTTTTAGCTGTGCTTGTACTTGATCGAACTCATCATAGATCGCTTGACTTGGTTCCTTCGTCACGAGACTACCGATGACGAGCGCAATCGTCGAAGCGATGAACGCCGGAATCATCTCGTACATTTCCGAAATGTAGGACGGTAATCCATCAACATTCTGGTTAATGAGAATCCACGCGATAACGACGACGGATCCCGTAATCATCGAAGCAAGTGCTCCCGTCTTGTTCATTCGGCGCCAGAGCAAACTGAACAGCACGACTGGTCCGAATGCTGAACCAAAACCAGCCCATGCATAGCCGACAAGCGTCAGGATCGACTTCTGTGCGCCGAACGACAAGAGAATTGCGAGAACCGCTACGACTAGAACCATAACGCGACCCATGATCATCAATTCGCGGTCTGAGGCACTCCGTTTAAAGAAACGGTGATAGAAATCATTCGTTGCTGCGCTCGAAGAAACGAGTAGCTGCGTCGAGATCGTTGACATGATCGCAGCAAGTAAGGCCGCTAACAATAATCCTGTAATGAATCCAGGGAAGAGATCTCGTGATAATTGAATAAAGACGTTCTCTGGATTTTCTAATCCAGCACTTTGTTGCGTGAAGTAGGCATATCCGATCAAACCCGTCACCATTGCTCCGACAATCGAGAACGTCATCCAGATCATGCCGACGCGACGTGCTGACTTCATCTCGTGCAAGTTCCGAATCGCCATGAAACGAACGATGATATGCGGTTGACCAAAGTAACCGAGCCCCCAAGCAAGGAGCGAGATGATGCCGATCGTCGTCGTCCCTTTGAAGAGTTCGAGTTTCGAGCCGTCCGTCGACCGGATCGTCTCGAGCGTCTCATTGATCCCACCACTTAACGTAAGGGCAACAGCAGGTACAATCAGTAGTGCGATAACCATGATCATTCCTTGCACAACGTCCGTCCAACTGACGGCAAGGAAACCACCGAGGAAGACGTAAGCAATGACGACACCCGCTAAAATCCAAAGACCCGTCGTGTACTCAAGACCAAAGACGGCTTCGAACAAACGACCACCGGCGACAAAACCGCTTGATGCGTACATTATAAAGAATATTAAGATAACTCCAGCTGAAACTGTACGCAATACACCACTTTTATCGTGGAATCGTTTTTCAAAGTAATCGGGAATCGTGATCGCATCCCCTGCATGTGCCGTATACGCACGCAGACGCGGCGCGACGAGTAACCAGTTGGCATAAGCGCCAAGTAATAATCCAATGACGATCCATCCACTGGACAGACCAGTTGCATACATCGCACCCGGTAATCCCATCAACAGCCAGCCACTCATGTCACTTGCTCCTGCAGAGAGCGCCGTGACGACGGGACCAATCGTACGTCCCCCAAGCATGTAGTCATTCATGTTCTTCGTCCGATAATACGCAATGACGCCTAGTGCGACCATCAGTCCAAGATACAGCAAAATCGCGAACCACATTCCGTTCATCCTTGCTCCCCCTTTTTTCGTGATATAAGAAAAACGGGCATGCAGGTCGCACACCCGTTTCATCTATTAAACACCATTTCAGAACATTTCTGAAGTTGTTTTTGCTTGAAGATGTAAAGTCAAGTAATCCGGTCCGCCTGCTTTTGAATCCGTACCTGACATGTTGAATCCACCGAATGGTTGGTAACCAACGATCGCACCTGTGCAACCACGGTTGAAGTAGAGGTTACCGACGTGGAAGTTCGCACGCGCGTACTCTTGATTCGTCCGGTCTTGCGTGATGACAGCACCAGTCAAGCCGTATTCCGTGTTGTTCGCGATGGCGATTGCTTCTTTGAAATCTTTCGCTTTCGTGAAGGCAACGACTGGTCCGAAGATTTCTTCTTGCATTAAACGATCTTTTGGTTGAACGTCAGCGACGACTGTCGGTGAGACGAAGAATCCTGTTGAATCATCCGCTGTACCACCTGCGACGATGCGCCCTTCTTCTTTTGCAACGTCGAAATACGACGTGATTTTCTTGAATGCTGCTGCGTCGATGACCGGTCCGACATTGTTTGCGACATCCGTCGGGTTACCGATGCTGAGTTTGTTCGTGTTCGCGACGACTTTTTCGAGCAACTCGTCATAGACAGAATCGAGTGCGACGACACGTGAACAAGCTGAACATTTTTGACCTGAGAAGCCGAACGCTGCTTTTGTGATCATATCTGCTGCGTAATCAAGATCAGCCGACTCATCGATAACCATCGTGTCTTTTCCGCCCATTTCCGCGATCACGCGTTTGAGCCAGATTTGACCTTCGTTCAATTTCGATGCCCGCTCGTTGATGCGAAGACCAACATCACGTGATCCTGTGAAGCTGATGAAACGTGTTTTCGGATGGTCGACGAGGTAGTCACCGACTTCTGCTCCTGAACCTGGTACGAAGTTCAAGACGCCAGCCGGAAGACCTGCTTGCTCCATCACTTCCACGAATTTCGCTGCGACGACCGGTGTCGTCGATGCTGGTTTTAAGAGGATCGGGTTCCCTGCCACGATCGCTGCGACTGCTGTTCCAGCCATGATCGCGAGTGGGAAGTTCCATGGTGAGATGATGACACCGACACCGAGTGGAATGTAGTCGTAACGGTTGTATTCGCCTGGACGACTCTCGACTTTTTTGCCGTCTTTTAAGACGAGCATCTGGCGTGCGTAGTATTCGAGGAAGTCGATTGCTTCTGCTGTATCGGCATCGGCTTCGTTCCAAGGCTTCCCTGCTTCTTTGACGAGGTAGGCAGAGAACTCATGCTTCCGCTTACGGATGATGTTCGCTGCTTTGAATAGGACGTCCGCACGTACAGACGGATTGACGAATTTCCATGTTTCGAAGGCTGTGACTGCTGCTTGCATCGCTTCTTCCGCATGTTCCTGTGTCGCTTTCGAGACACGTCCGACGATCTCTTCTTTGTTAGCCGGATTGACGGAGACGATTTTATCTTCCGTCGTCACATGTTTTCCACCGATGACGAGCGGATAATCTTTGCCGAGTTCTTGCGTGACGAGTGCAAGTGCCTCTTCGAACGCTTTCTTGTTTGCTTCTTGTGAGAAGTCCGTGAATGGTTCGTGTTTGTACGGAATCATCTCTATTCCCCCTTTAATCTCTACTTTAAATCGCTTACATTCTCCATTGTACAGAAGCATGAGTCCGCTTACAATTATTCTAGTCAAAAAAATAAAGGAGTGACCGATTTGGTCACCCCTTGTTTTCTATTATTCCTTCGCTTGTGAAAAGACGATCTCTTCATGTTCGATCGAAACTTTGACGTCCTGTCCTTGGAACAACCAGTCATCCTGATCCGAGACGACGAAATGAATGCCATCAACGACCTCTTCAACTGCCGCCCGTTCGACTTCTTCCATATGAACACCGACCGAGAAACCTTGTGTTAAATCCGTTGATCCACCATATTTTGCGAAGAAGCGAATCGTATCTCCCGATTTTGCTTCCATCTCATCTTTAAAGTATTGCAATGCCTCATCTGTAATATGAATTTTCATATCTATCACTCTCCTTTCGTTTAGTGTACCGATATCCTACTCAAAAAAGCGAATTTCCTGTATGGTAGAGACAAGATTAGCTATGGAATCACCATGAAACACTCATCTAGGAGGAATTCGAATGAAACGATCGCTCGTAGTCTTGCTTGCGACCAGTCTCGTACTCGTCGGATGCGGAAACGATTCCCCGTCTTCTACAGATACCAAATCCCCGAAGACGACGGAAACGAAACAACAGAAAGCAGAACAAGTCGTTCTTGATGTCTATCAAACGTATGAACAAACGCTCGGTCAATCAGGGCGAGCAGATGCAAAAGATCTTGCATCAATTGAATATACAGGTGACGAAAAACAACTCGAGCCGCTCGCCGTCGGTGCAAAGAACTTGAACGTCATTCCCGGTAAGGTCGTCAAGTCGTTCCAAAAAGGTGACGTCGCTTATATCATCCACGAATTCAAGGATGCAAAAGGATCGATTCTCCCGAACCGGGGATCGAAGCTGTTATTGAAGAAAGACGATGAATGGAAGATTGTCCTGACACCAACGACATTCGATCCGTCCGTCTTTTCGACGCTCGGTGATCTGTTCACTGGGTTTAACGCTGATGAATACGGTGTTAATGCAAAAGCAGCTGACGAGATCGGAAAAACGGATGAAAAAGAACAGGATGCCGTCTTCTCTCGCGTCAACGCACAAACCGATTATATGGCGCTTGAGATGAATAGTAACATCCTGATGATTTACGGTGAGGCGCTGAAGAACGAAGGAAATCCCGAAACGCTCGTCGATTACTACGAGGATTATGCGGACTGGTATGAGGAGGAACAGCCACTCCTCATGAAGACAGCAAAAGCCGGTACGGATTATGAGAAATATTTGATCGCACTCGATCCATTAAAGGAAAGTCTTCAAAAAAAGCTTGAGAAGTATGCGGATCAACTAAATATGGAACTTGGATAAGGAGGATTTTTTCATGCAAGCACCTGCATTCACTTTACCAAACGCACAAGGAGAGCCGATTTCTCTCGAAGACTATCGCGGAAAAAAAGTCGTGCTTTATTTCTATCCGAAAGATTCAACACCAGGTTGTACGACCGAGGCATGTGATTTCCGCGATGCGACGCAAGCATTCGAAGAAAATAACACGGTCATTCTCGGTGTTTCTGCCGATAGTCAGAAACGGCATCAAAACTTTATTTCAAAATATGAATTACCATTCCAATTGTTATCAGATGTCGATCACGAGGTGTGTGAGCAATATGGCGTTTGGCAACTGAAAAAGAACTATGGCAAGGAATATTTTGGAATTGTTCGTTCAACGTTCTTGATTGATGAGTCCGGTGAAATCGTCAAGGAATGGCGCAGCGTGAAAGTGAAGGATCACGTCGCAGAAGCACTCCAATACGTGCAAGAACAGAAATAATGCAGAGAACCAGTTGATTGATTCAGCTGGTTCTTTTTGTATTCATATATTCTAAAGACTCCTAATTTTATCCTTACATAAAAATAATTTTATGTGAAAAAACGTTGGTATTACACACAAATTTAATAATTTTGAAATAATCTGAAAATATTCTATTGATTTTTCTGAATATTGTATTTATTATTGATAACAAGTTGATCCGGTGCTTTCCACAGCTTAAGAATAAAAGGCGATGACCCCTCTTATTTTTAGTCGGACACCGGATCGCTATCCTATCGGTTCTTATCGTTTCACCAGATATATCTATTTCTTTTGGGAGGGATTTACTTTATGGAAAAGAAAAAGGCACTTGCACTCGTCGGAGCACTGACAATCGCTGGATCAAGTCTTGCGGCATGTTCGACGACAGATGAAGGTTCAAAAGAAGGCGGTTCAACATCT
Source organism: Exiguobacterium acetylicum (assembly GCF_022170825.1). Lineage (NCBI taxonomy): Bacteria > Bacillati > Bacillota > Bacilli > Caryophanales > Exiguobacterium > Exiguobacterium acetylicum. The sequence goes on from NZ_CP081878.1 coordinate 2,649,152, forward strand.
GGAGAAAAAGCTTCAGACAAACAAGTCTTGAATATCATCAGCGGTTCGGATATTCCAGCACTTAGCCCGACAGTCGCAACAGACTCTGTATCCTTCACAGTCTTGAACAACGTCCAAGAAGGACTGTTCCGTCTTGACGAGAACCAAGAAGCAACACCAGGTGTTGCGGAAAGTGTTGATGTTTCTGAAGATGGACTTACATACACGTTCAAACTTCGTGATTCAAAATGGTCGGATGGCAGCGACGTTACAGCAAAAGACTTCGAATATGCGTGGAAACGCGTCCTTGATCCGAAAAGTGGATCGCAATATGCGTACATCATGTATATCATCGATGGCGCAGAAGAATATAACACAGGTAAAGGAAAAGCAGATGACGTCGCAGTCAAAGCGGTCGATGACAAAACACTTGAAGTCAAGTTGACACAACCTGCTGAATACTTCAAATCCCTCACTGGTTTCGGTTCATTCATGCCACTAAAACAAGAATTCGTCGAAGAACAAGGCAAGAACTTCGCATCGAAGCCGGATACATTCCTTTACAACGGACCATTCGTCCTCTCGGAATGGAAGACAGATGTTGGCTGGACATACAAAAAGAATGATCAGTACTGGGATAAAGATAACGTCAAACTGGAAGACATCAACGTAAAAATCGTTAAAGAAGTCTCGACGGGCGTCAACTTGTATGAAAAAGGTGACATCGACCAAGCAGGCTTAACGAGTGAATTCGTTGATCAGTACAAAGATAAAGAAGACTTCGAAACACGTCTTGATGCAGCAATGTACTATATCCAAATGAACTTCAAGAACGAACTCTTGAAGAACAAGGATATCCGTAAAGCAATCGACGCTGGATACGATAAAGCTCAGATGGCTGAAGTTCTCTTGAACAACGGTTCGATCCCTGCTTACTACTACGTACCAAAAGACTTCGCAAAAGGTCCAGACGGTAAAGACTTCCGTGATGGCAACGAAGGCTTCGGTTCATACGATGCGTCTGCTGCAAAAGCATCATTCGAAAAAGGACTCAAAGAAGTCGGTAAGAAATCGATGAAACTTGAACTCCTTTCATACGATGATGACAACTCGAAGAAAATCTCCGAGTACCTCAAAGGCGAGTGGGAGAAAAACCTTCCAGGTCTTGAAGTTACGATCAAACAACAACCGTTCAAGAACAAGCTAGATCTTGAATCAAAAGGTGAGTTCGAACTATCGTTCGCAGGATGGGGACCTGACTACCAGGATCCGATGACATTCCTCGACATGTGGGTAACAGGTGGACCATACAACCGCGGTAAGTACACAAGCGATAAGTATGATTCGCTCATCAAATCGGCTCAAAAAGAAGTAGATGCTGAAAAACGTTGGGCGTCACTTAAAGAGGCTGAGAAAACGCTTCTCGAAGACGATCAAGCAATCTCCGTCATGTACCAACGTGGTGTTTCTTCTCTTCGTAAACCGTACGTCAAAGGAATCGTCAACCACAAAGTCGGTGCCGATACTTCGTACAAATGGGCTTACATTGAAGGAAAATAAGTTATATCAAGAGACCAGATTCGCTGACGAGCGTGTCTGGTCTTTTTTTCCATATGAGCCGTTTGTCCTATTTTTCTGAATAGAATTAAAATTTCGTGTCATTCTGTTTTCATTTCCATGACTTCCATTTATACTAAGCAAAGAATCCGATTCACTTTATTTACAATATTTTGCGGGAATTATTCATAATTAATGGAAATGTACCGATATATCTAATACAGAGGACTTTTGCCTCAATACTACATCGAACTAGGAAGGAGGACTCACTCATGAAGCAACGTGTACTTACGAGTCAACAGAGTTATACAGAAGAGCAACTTGAGATGATTGAAGCCATCCGTGCGGTCGGTGAACTCATCCAAGACCGTCCACGCCGAACTGTCTATCGCCGTTATGCTTTAGTCAATGACTGGCCTCAGCCGGAAAATATCATTCGTCAATTCGGATCGTGGCCAGAAGCCCTGTCTGCTGCTGGATACGAGTGGAATGTCGATCAACAACCGGAGGAACTCGAACGTGCGCCGAAATACACGAAAGACGAAATTTTGAAGTCATTCGAACGATACGCACAAGACGTCGGTTCTACAATCACACTCAAGAAGTATCAGATGTGGCGTAAATCCGTCCATCATGCACCGAGTCACTACCATATCGTCAAGATGTTCGGTTCATGGCATGATGCTTGTACCGCTGCCGGTCTTGAAGCGAGTGTCACTTATTCAAAAGCTGAACTCGCCGCTTCCCTACGTCAAGCCATCGAAGAAGTTGGTTTCGCTCTTTCCTTTGAAGCATACCGGGAATGGGCAAAACGGAACAACAAACCGTCGACGAAAGCCTTACTTCATCGCTATGGTTCTTGGTCAGCTGCGATCCATGCGATTGAAAACGAGATTCGTCTCAGTAAACAACAAGCACAATGAACTCATTCCTTTTTGATCCTCCTCGTTCATCTGAACTGGGAGGATTTTTTATATCAAAAAAGAAGGTAACGTCTCCGCTACCTTCTCCTACTTGATTTAAATGACCTTCTCTTTCCACTCTTGATACGATGCGACACGATCGCGTCCTTGGAACTTCGCTCCGACGTACATCGCCCGGTCCGCGTTTCGAATCAAACTCGCGAGGTCCCCGAGTTCCTTTAATGTATCGATGCCGATACTTGCTGTGATCCGGAGGGTATGTTCTTCGACTAAGATTGGATTCGCATGTAACGTCTCCCGAATTCGTTCTGCAACGATTTGGGCGGAATCGAGATCCGTATTCGGTAATAAGATGACGAACTCCTCTCCCCCATAACGCGCGACGAGATCCGTGATGCGCGTCGCCTGCATCAACAGCTTCGCGACTTCAAATAAAACAACGTCTCCGACTTCATGACCATACGTATCGTTGATTTGTTTAAAATGATCTAAATCAATCATTAAAGCAGAAAACGGATAGAGGTCACGTTGTTTAATGCGACGATCGCCCCATTCTTGCAAGGCACGATAGTTAGGTAGTTTCGTCATCGCATCTGTCCGGCTGTCGGTCAACAAGCGCTCTCGCTCGTGCGCTCGCTCAACTGCCCATGACAGAACACGAAGGGCACGATACAGCTCATAGCCGAAATCTTGCGTAAACTCCCCGCTCGCTTCAGATGCCAGGAACAACGAGCAGTTGATCGTCTCTGTCGCTTCCGGTTGGATGAAGAGGACGGATTGCGTCTCTTCCGGTAAACAATCGTATAGTCGAATATCCCACTCCTGTTGCATTCCATAAAGGAGAACTTCTTCTTTTTCGATGATGTCTTCAATGATTCGTCCTTCGACATGATCGGCTTTTAACTTTCGTCCATCCTTCAACGAATAGTACACGCTCTGCTTTCCTTCTTTGAAATCGAACTTAATCCAAGCGATGTCCGGTTTGACGAATTGATTGAGCTGTCGCAGATACCGCTCAATGATGAACTGCGCATCGCCGTCCTTCCAAGCCGCTTCTTTTAATCGCTCGATCTGCTCCCAGTGTTCAATCCGGTCTGTCGCTTCGACTGAACTCCCTAGTGCTCGCTTGATGATGAATAAAGCAAAGGCAGCCATGACGAGTCCACTATTTCCGTTTCCTTGGACGACGAGCGTACTGAAAATCCCATATAACAATTCTGCCGTGATGACGACCGCTTCAAACCGTAGCAGCTGAAACATGACGTCATTTGGGATATTTTCTCCAAGAAGAAATCGAGATAACTGGTATTGTAATAAAAGAACGATCCAGAGGATGGCAACCATTGCCATTAACGGAACGATGTTTTCTGTAAGTACGAATCCTTCTCCATGCGTCCCACCGAGTGCATTGTAGGCAAGACCCGCTGGAACGATTAAAAACAGTTCGAGGGCGACGTTGAACGGATAGTTATGTAACATCCGACGACGTCCGACCGGTGTATGGATCGTCCGCAATTGATAGATGAGCATCGTCAGTTGCCCAACACAAATCGCTGATAATAATCCATACGTCAAGAAGGTGAAGAGAACGAATCCAAAATGAAAAGTAAAACTCATATGGCGACGGCGGACAGGATCGACGACGAAAATCGTCGATAAGGCGGCAATCAATAAGAACGTGAACAAATCGACGCTGAGACTATAATCCTTCGACTTCGCAAAAAGATCGATGCCAATGACGATTACGAAAAAAACAACCCAGCTTCGAAGGAGATATTGTTGAAAACGACGCACAAAACATTCCCCTTCCTTTAAATTATGTAGTTGTATATTACTGGAAATCGATATGTCCATTATTCTACTTTTCGAGCAAAAAGTCGAACTTCGATGGTCTCCTTTGATACAATTAATTCGAGGTGATATTTTTTATGACAAACACATTTACGCAACATGCATTTGATACATTTCAGATTGATGGATTAGAACCCCGGATGGAAGCAATTCGCGAACGGATTCAACCGGTTTTTCGGGACATCGGTCAAGAAGTCGCACCTGACTTGACTGTTGCAACGGCGGAAGACGTCCACGTTCATATCGCGCAACACGCTCGGCGGAAGGTCAATCCTCCGAAAGATACATGGATGGCATTCTCACCAGATAAACGTGGGTATAAAAAGCACCCCCATTTCCAAGTCGGTCTGTTTGATGATCATCTGTTCATTTGGCTCGCTTATATTTACGAATTGCCGAATAAACAACAATACGCATCTAAACTATTACAGCATACCGAGCTGTTGACATCCCTACCGGATGATTTTGTCGTCTCATACGACCATATGAAAAAAGACGCGGTTTCCGTTCATGAGACAGATATCCAAAAGGGATTACAACGTTTCCACGACGTCAAAAAAGCAGAATTCCTTGTCGGTCGCCACATTTCGGCAGAACAAGTGCATCAACTGTCACGCGAAGAATTACTCGAAATGATTCGAAATACCTATTCGCATCTCGTACCACTCTATAAAACAATTAAATAAAAAGGATGGCCGAATCGGTCATCCTTTTTCATTAGTTATATTTTACTAGAATTGACATGACTTGTGTACGGTCGGAATTTAAATTTAGATAAATGTTGACCTGTTTTGAGGAAACGGTCATGACGTTGAATGTTTTATCAAGTTTTGCTGTCGCATACGCTTGTTTGACTTCCTTAACCGTCACATTTCGTTTGACTTGTTTTGGATCATAGACGATGGCACTGACTTTTGCTTTCGCATCCTTCACACCATACGTTGAGCAGTAATGGAGGGCACGATCAGCTGATGCAAGCCCGTTTCCGCTTTGACACCAATTCGAGTTCTTTTCCCCCTTATATGCTTTATGTACTTGTGCAAGTGTTGTTTTGTTAAGAGCGACTTTTCCATCGATTGAACGTGCTTGTTTTGCTTGCGTCTGGATTTCTTGAAGCCATTTGACGTCTGTTTGTTTTGTTGCCTCGACCGGTTGATTATATGAAGCGCCTGACACGATGCTGACAGTGAGTGCGGCAGTTAAGATGATCCCTAAAACTTGTTTCATGATGATGTCCTCCTCGGCGCCTGTAAAAGGCGTTGATAATAAACTGATTCCCCTATTTCAAAAAATTATTCAGTTTTTATAGTTTTTTTCTGGGAACTTATATTTATTTTTTTGAGGAGAAATAAAAAAAGAACCTAGTGTCGCCTGACACTAGGTTCTACCTCATTTCTTATGCATCTTAAACTCTAGGAACAACTCATTGTAATGCGCAAGCATCTTCTTCCCGAGGTTATCATAGACTTCAAGCGTATCTGTAACTTGTTTATCAGGATAGAATCGCTCATCGGTCTGCACCGATTTGTCGAGCAATTTCAAGCCTTCTTTGTTCGGTGTCGAATACCCGACGTAGTCGGCATTCTTCGCTGAAATATCTGGACGCAGCATGAAGTTGATGAACTCATGTGCACCTTCGACGTTTTTAGCCGTTTTTGGAATGACGACATTATCGAACCAGACGTTTGATCCCTCTTTCGGGATGACGTAGTCGAGATTCTCGTTTTCGCTCATGATCTCGTTTGCATCACCAGACCAGACGACACCGAGTCCCGCTTCTTCGTTCGCGAGGAGTAACTTGATCTCGTCACCGACGATTGCCTTGACGTTAGGCGTCAAGCGCATCAAGTTCGCTTTTGCTTCCTGTAGTTTTGATTCATCCGTTTCATTCAACGAATAACCAAGACTATTTAAGCTCATCCCCATCACTTCACGGGCACCGTCAGCGAGTAGAATTTGATTTTTCAGCTTCGGATCCCAAAGATCCTTCCAGCTCGTCGGTTCTTTCCCACCAATCAACTCTTTATTGTAGACGATCCCAACTGTTCCCCAGAAATACGGAATCGAATATTTATTATTCGGATCAAAGGATAAATCCAAAAAACGTGAATCGATGTTCTTGAGGTTTGGAATCTTTTGATGGTCGATCGGTAGAACAAGCTTCTCCTCGATCATCTTCGCAATCGCGTAATCAGACGGGACGGCAATATCGTATGTCGTCCCACCCTGTTCGATTTTCGTCAACATCGCTTCGTTCGAATCGAACGTTTGATAGACGACCTTGATGCCGCTCTCCTTTTCAAACTGTTTGATCAGTGCTGGGTCGATATAATCGCCCCAGTTGTAGATGTTCAGAACATTTTTACCTGAATATCCTTGTGTCTCATTTAACTGATTCAAGGTGAAAAGAATGACACCTGAAATCAGGAAAATCGCGGCGAACAATTGAATCAATTTTTTCAACGGTCATTTCACCTCCGGTCGCGAAAGCTTCGTAGCAGCTCGTTGGTTCAAGAAGTAGTAGCCGATGACGAGTAAGAACGTAAACAGGAAGATGACGGTCGACAAAGCATTGATCTTCATCGAAATCCCTTGGCGGGCAAGTGAGTAGATTTCTACAGACAGCGTCGTAAAGCCGTTTCCTGTTACGAAGAACGTCACGGCAAAATCGTCCAGTGAGTACGTCAATGCCGTAAAGAATCCGGCGAAGATACCCGGTGTGATGTACGGCAAGATGACTTTCGTCAATACATCCCAGCGGCTTGCTCCTAAGTCACGTGCTGCATCGACGAGCGTTGGACTCATCTCCTGCAACTTCGGTAAGACAAGAATGACGACGATCGGTACTGAGAACGCGATGTGTGACAGTAAGACCGACGTAAATCCAAGCTGAATGCCAAGTAGCGTGAAGAAGATCAAGAACGATGCCCCGATGATGACATCCGGACTGACGATCAAAATGCTGTTTAGTGTCAGTAATGACGTCTCGACACGTTTCTTGCGGACGGCTTGGATCCCGATCGCTCCGAACACCCCGAGAATCGTCGAGATCGCTGCTGATAACAGGGCAATGACGAGCGTATTCAAGACGATGATCAACAAGCGTGAGTCTTGGAAGACTTCCTTGTACCAGTCCCACGTGAACGAATCGAAGTTCGTCATATTATCGGCGCTGTTAAATGAATAGAACGCCAAGTAGAAAATCGGAGCATACAAAATGATGAAGACACCGATTAAATAAAGATTTGCTAGTTTCAAACGTTTCATCAAGTCGTCGCTCCTTTCTTCCGTTTCGTACTCGTCAACGCAAGGATGATTGCCATCGCGATGATGAGGAAGACAGCAATCGTTGCCCCCATCCCCCAGTTTTGTGTCACGAGGAACTGTTGCTCAATCGCGGTACCGAGCGTGATGACGCGGTTCCCAGCAATCAGACGCGTAATCATGAACAGCGATAACGCTGGAATGAAGACGAGCTGACAGCCTGATTTCACACCATCGAGCGTCAACGGGAAGACGACGCGACGAAACGTCGTGAAGTTCGATGCCCCGAGGTCACGTGCAGCGAAGACGAGTGACGGACTGAGTTTTTCAATCGCGTTGAAGATCGGTAAGATCATGAACGGAATAAAGATATAGACCGATACAAAAACAAAACTGAAGTCGGTAAAGAGAATCTGCTTACGACCGATGCCGATCGCTTCAAGCGTTTGATTCGCTAGACCATACGTACTGAACAACCCGATGAACGCATAAGCTTTCAACAATAGGTTGATCCATGTCGGTAAGATGATTAAAAGTAACCACAGTTGTTTATGTTTCGTCTTCGTCAACAAGTAGGCCGTCGGATAACCAATCAAAAGTGAGAACACCGTGATTAAGAAGGCGTACCAGAACGAACTAAGCGTCATCGTCAAATAGGTCGACGTAAAGAAGTTCTGGTAGTTCTCAAACGAGAAATTCCCATCCAGGTCGAGAAACGAATAATAGACGACGAGGACGATTGGTGCGATGACGAACAAAGCGATCCAGAATAGATACGGGATGAGATACCAGTTACGTGATTTTTGCATCATAACACCCCGTCGTAAGATTCCAGACGCTTATCAAATTCTTCCTCTGTCTCGTTCAATCGCATGACGTGGATCGCTTCTGGATCAAATGTCAGACCGATTTGCTCACCGACCGTTGCTTTTTTCGTGCTATGGACGAGCCATTCGTTCCCGACTTCATCCATGCAGGCGATCTCGTAGTGCACGCCACGGAAGAGTTGTGAATCAACGGTAACTTGTAGTTTTCCTTGTGTCACGTTCGTGATTTCAAGATCTTCAGGACGGATGACGATTTCGACCGGTTCGTTCAGTTCAAGACCACGGTCGACACATTCGAATTCCTTTTCTGCGAACCAGACCCGGTAATCTTCGACCATGCGCCCAGGAATGATGTTCGACTCACCGATGAAATCAGCAACGAAGCGGTTGATTGGTTCGTCATAGATATCCGTCGGCGTACCTGATTGTTGAATGACACCATGATTGAGGACGAAGATCTCATCCGACATCGCCAGTGCTTCTTCTTGATCGTGTGTGACGAAGATGAACGTGATTCCAAGACGACGTTGCAAATCACGGAGCTCATATTGCATCTCTGTCCGTAATTTCAAGTCGAGGGCTGATAACGGTTCATCAAGCAAGATGACTTCCGGTTCATTAACGATCGCTCGAGCAATCGCGACACGTTGCCGTTGTCCACCCGACATCTCAGTAATTTCCCGCTTTTCATAGCCGGACAAGTTAACGAACTTCAACGCATCGGTTACGCGTTGTGCGATTTCCGCTTCTTTCACCTTCTTGATCCGAAGACCGAAGGCAATGTTTTCAAAAACATTTAAATGTGGGAAGAGCGCGTAATCCTGAAAGACGGTATTGACTTGGCGTTTGTTCGCTGGTACATCATTGATCCGTTTTCCATTGAAGACGATGTCTCCCTCTGTCGCTTCTGAAAAGCCGGCAATCAGTCGTAAAATCGTCGTTTTCCCACAACCCGATGGTCCGAGTAAGGTGTAGAACTTCCCGCGTTCGATTTCAAAGCTAACTTGATCGAGGACGGTCTGATCGTCATATCGTTTCGTGACGTCCTTGAATTGAATGATTGTAGTATCTGCCAATCTAGTTCCTCCTTCATAGGTATGAGTCAGTCGCAGTCACAAGGACTTTCGTCTCTTGTGTGGACTCATTGCGTAGTTGATGGATTTCTGAAGCCTTATAATAAAGTGTCTCGCCTTGTTTCGCTACAAAAGACTGGCGACCAAGCGTCAGCGTGACATTTCCTGCAAGCACGTAGACGAACGTTTCAGCACTCGACGGTTCGTACGTCTTAAATGCTCCACCTGGTGCGAGTGTCAGTAAGACCGGTTCCATCTCTTTTTCGTTCGATTCCGGAATGAGCCAGGTGACATGATACCCTTGTGCTTCGTCTGCATACGTCGTGACATCTTCTTCACCGTAGACAACCTTTTGATTCAGCGTATCCTCATCAAAGAAATCCTTTGGTGAAATGCCAAGGACTTCAAGGAGATGAAACAGTGTCTCGATCGACGGTGAACTGATTTCCCGTTCGAGTTGCGAGATGTACCCTTTACTGAGGTCTGTTCTTTCCCCTAGTTCCTCTTGGGTCAACCCCTTTTGAAGACGGAGGTTTTTAATTTTTTGACCGATTGAGTACAATCGACGTCCTCCTCTCATCTGCTTAGTTTAGTATAAGATGACTAAAAGTTTACTAATCTCGTACCGATTATAGCGTATTTCATTATTTAATCAACTAAAACGTTCAATATTTTTTAATGTTCATTTGACAGCGAGAACGCTTACACCTACAATTAATATCAGGTACTAATTTAAGGAGGAATTTGTTATGCGGATCGCTTGGATCACTGATAGTACAACGATTTTACCGGATACGATCGCTCAGCGCGATGATCTTTCGGTTGTCCCTTTACTCGTCATGAAGGATGGAGAAAGTTTCGTCGATGGAGTCGACGTCGATGCGGAAACCGTCTATAGCTGGATTGATGCCAAACACAAAGTGACGACGAGCCAACCTTCGATCGGCAGTTTCACGGAGCACTATGAACGATTAAAAGAAGAATACGATGTCGGTTTTGCTGTCCATTTATCAAGTGAGCTGAGTGGAACGTATAGTGCTTCCGTCCAAGGTGCAGAGATTGCCGGATTCCGCCTGATTGCGATTGATTCCCGTTGTGGGATTTATCCGGCTGGTCAACTCCTAGCAGAAGCGATTGAACTCGTCGAAACCGGACACTCGATTGAATCCGTCGAACAAATGATTCTTGAGCGTCGTTTTGACCACCATATCGAGTTCACTGTTGCGAATCTCGATCAATTGCAAGCCGGTGGACGCATCTCTTCTACAAAAGCATTCGTCGGCAACTTGTTGCAGCTTCGTCCGTTGTTCCACTTCGAGGAAGGAAAAATCGTTCCCTACCAAACCGTTCGGACGTTCAAGAAAGCCCATTCGAAGATTTTTGATCACCTCGTCACGATCATCGAACGAGGACAGGTGACAGATATCTCCTTGTTCCACGCGACAGCGTATGAACTCGCACTGGAATGGAAACAACGACTTGAATCGCAGTACGATGTGCGTGTCCGGATTGATGATTTAACGCCGGTGCTCGGTTCGCATACGGGAAATCCAGCTATCGGTATGTCCTTTTTAAATCCTACAAGCCGACCTCGATGACTAATGAAAATGATTTTTGGGTAAACCTTCTTTAGAGAATAAAGGAGGTTTTTTGTTTGAAAAATAATAAATGGATTTGGCTCAACTGGGTCGGCTTCATCTTCACGATTGCCGTAAACGCCCTTGATGGTGGAAAGACCGGACGAATTTCCGACTCGATCATCACACTGTTCAAACCTGCCGGGTATGCGTTCTCAATTTGGGGATTGATTTATATGGTATTACTCATTTGGTTGATTTTACAATCCATTCCGAAATTCAAGGAACATGAACTCGCGAAAAAAATTGGACCGTGGTTCTTGATCAGCTGTCTGTTCAATGCCGGTTGGATCGTCTCGTTCACGTTCGAACTATTTGTCGTCTCAGTCGTCGTCATCGTTGGTCTTTTATTGTCACTGATCGTCATCTACTCAAAAATCGATCGTGAGACGAAAGGGTTACGTTTCAAATTGCCATTTTCGCTGTATCTCGGCTGGGTATCGGTCGCAACGATTGCGGATATCTTCCTGACAATCAACGCAGAAGGTGTGACGTCTTGGCTCGGTATTGGCGATGCGGGTTGGACGATGATCATGCTCGTCGTTGGTGTCGTCGTCGCCCTTCTCTTTATGTTCGCGAACCGTGATCCGATTTATCCGCTCGTCTTCGTCTGGGCGTATATTGCGATTAATTTCGAGTCCGACAATGGTCTCGTCGATACGACAGTTCTCGGTAGTGTCGTCCTGTTGTTAGCCGGTTATATCTTCCTTCTCGTTCGGATGCGTCGCCAAGTCAGCGTGAGCAAGTGACGTTCTTTTCTGCTTCAAACGGCGTATACTAGAGGAAAGGAGTGAATGACTATGAACATCACATTTACACCACCCGCTCAGGAACGGATTCGCCAATTACGCGGTGAAGTATCTGGTCAGCTGCATCTCTACTATGATACAGAGGGCTGTGGTTGCGGAAACTCTGGTATTTTCAGCATTCGTATCGTCGATCAAGCGACACCGGAAGACATGACAATCGACTCGAACGTCGGTCCGGTTCTCGTCAAACGCTGGTCGAGCCATTTCCTTGATCAAGACATGACGCTTGATTACAACGCAGAGAAAAAATCCCTCATCTTAAAAAGTGATGGGCAATATTTCAATACGAATGTTCTCGTGACAGATCAAACAGGCTGTGTCCTGACGGTTCGTTCATAAGCACAGATGAAAAAGGCAACTTCCGTCGTGGAAGTTGCCTTTGTTTGTGTTCGAACAGACAGTTGCTGCGTTGAAAGCTGGATTGCCTGAGTATGCTTGAATGTACTGGATGTCTGTCTGCATCGTGCACGAGCTGGTGAAAACCCAGCGCTTTGCGTCCCCCCAGACGTCGCATGCATCATCCTCGCATGCTTATCTAGTATACGAATGAAAGTCGTGTCTGGATTGCCTTATCCGACATTCAAAACGGTCTCTTCGATCGTTTGCTGGTTTAAATCCTTGACGTGCATCGGTTTGCTGTAATAGTAGCCTTGTCCATAATCACAACCGAGACGTTTCAAGAAGAGATGCTGCTCGAGTGTCTCAACACCTTCCGCGACAACTTCGATTCCAAGACTTTTCGCGAGTTGGATGATCATTTCCGTAATCGCCGTTCCTCGTTCGTCATGCGGTACTTCATCGATGAACGACTTGTCGATCTTTAGGATATCGATTGGCAAATGCTTCAGGTGCGTGAGCGACGATAGACCGGTTCCGAAATCATCGAGGGCGATCGTCAGACTAAGTTGTTTCAGTTCACCAAGCATCGTCATCGCTCGGTCGAGATTCTCCATGACAGACGTTTCGGTGATTTCGAGCTGTAGTTGCAACTCGCTTCCATTCTTCAAGGAATGATGAACGATTTCTTTAATCATCAAATTATGCGACTCAGACCGGAAGTGCATTGCTGATAAATTGACGGAAACTTGACGGATGAAATAATCTTCCTTCTTCCAAATCTCCATCTGTGCGACTGTTTCTTTTAGTACCCACTCGGTCAAACGATGAATCAAACTGTACTTCTCAGCAAGCGGAATGAACTCCGCCGGTGAGATGAAACCGAACTTCGGATGGTTCCAGCGAATCAAGACTTCTGCTTGATCGACCTTCCCTGTAGCGAGTGCGATTTTCGGTTGATAAACGAGGGCGAACTCCTTGAAGTCCGTCATCGCGCGGCGTAACGAACCAACGATCAATTGCTCTCGTCGATCCGAGTGGAGCGTCTCATCATAAATGATGAAGCGGTCACGCCCCTCATTTTTACCAGCCCGTAACGCACTTTCCATCTGACCGATCCGCATCTCAAGCGATTCCTTCGTATTCGGTAAGATGACGCCCATCGTCGCTGTTAAATGGACAGCCTGATCTTCAAGGTCGATTGGTTGACGCACATCCTCTAAAATTTGTTCGAAGACATCTGTCATATCTTCTTGCGAGACACGTTTGATGAGGAAGAACTGTGTGCCGTTATAACGGATACATGCTTCATCTTCCTTCAACGTTCGTAGCATCCGTTCAGCAAATTGACGGATGACCGCATCGCCCTTATCAAAACCGAATGTATCGTTGACCCACTTATACCCATCGAGATCAAGCAAGGCCATCGCCATCTCGTGTTTCGCGCGAACGTAATGGGTATCGACCTTCATCATATGATGATCGAGCCACCGGCGATTGTGCAGTCCTGTCAGATGATCCGTATACGCCATCATCTGCAGGGCGCGACGTTCAAGATGAATATAAAGACCTGCAATCAAGATGATGATCAAGAAGACGGGTATTGCGACTTCGTTTAAGATATTCGATGTGATCGGTGCGTCACCGATGATCCCGGCATTTGAAGCTGGGATACAAAACGATGTGCCGAGCATCCCGACATAATGCATCGACGAGATGGCAAACCCCATCACGATCGCGATGGGAATCAAGATGCGTTTCTTATCGACATGGCGCAAACGATGGAGCAGTAGCAATGCGATATAGGCGACCGTGACGGCAATCAGGACTGATAAGAAAAATAGGCTCTTCTCATACCGAACGGCTCCACCGAACTCCATCGCCATCATGCCGAGATAGTGCATCGTAGCGATTCCACCACCCATCAGTGCTCCTGCTAAAATAACTTTCTTGCGTGTAATCGTCGACGAGTACAACAGATGGAAGGCAATGAAAGCAGCCAAAATAGCGGGAATGACGGATAAGAACATTAAAAACCAATCGTAGCGGACCGTGACGGACAGCGCGAACGCACCCATCCCGACGAAATGCATTCCCCAGATCGATAATCCCATCGTCAACGACGAGAGGAACAACGCACGCTTTTTTAAGGCAGTGGCCTTCGCCAGACGCCGATTCAACTCTAGTGAGCCGTATGATCCGATGATGGCAACAAGTACCGACAACACGACCAGTGTCACTTCGTAATGTTTCGTTAAGATGATCCATTCATTCATTGTATGAGGCCTCTCTTTATGGAGTGTCATTCTCCTAACTATCGTCTGCTCGGTCTCATTTCTTCAGTAAAAATTAGAAATTCATTCGATTTCTTATCATTTCAACGCTCGTTTAATGAATCCATTCAGCACCTTGCACAAAAAAGCGGATCCGTACAAGACGGATCCGCTAAGCTTCATTCTTATAATGCAACCGATGCGACGATTTCGCCTGTCGGTTTTTCTAAATCTGGTTCGGGTTCAACCGTGATGGCGACGGCATCGACTTCTCCGTCTCCTTTAAGTGGGAAGACAGCTGCTGCTTCTCCATCTTTTTCGATGACACCGTTCGCAGTAGGAGTCTCTCCTTCGATTGTCCACAACTGATAAAGCTCCCCCTCTTGAAGAGGTGGTAAATCTTTTAATTGAACGAGCATATACGATTTATCGTTTTGTGTGAAAATCATACTCGATCCTTTGATGGATGCTGTACTTTCGAAGTTCCCCATCCCTTTAATATCATCCATTGCCAGCGTTTCTGGTGTATCCGTGCTCTCTTCCTGTGACAGGAAGTAGGCGTTCGCACCAAGTGAAAGAATCAAGGCGGCGGCGATACTCATCAACCAGCCGAGTGGAACACTCTTTTTCTTCGTTTGTTGCTGACGTGCTTGTTTGATGTCTACCGGAGTAGTCATCGGGGCTTCCTTCGGAGACGCTGTCTCTGCTGAACCAAGGACTTCTCCAAGAATCCGTGCTTTCATACCTGCAGGAACGGGTCGCTCCGGAAGCGATTCAGCGATGGGAAGCATGAGTTCTTCCATTTCTAAAAGCGCTTCGCGACATTCTTCGCACGTCGCAAGATGCGCTTCGAACGCGTCGCGATCTGCTGCGGATAATGTTCCATTGAAATAATCGATTAAGTCATGACAACGTTCTTCCATCTCGTTCCCTCCCATCCATTCGTTTTCGTAGTGCTTGAATCGCGCTCCTGATTCGCGTCTTGACCGTTCCAAGAGGTAAATCGAGCCGCTCTGAAATCTGTTGTTGCGTCATTCCTTGGAAGTAAACGAGTTCAATCAGCTCTTGCTGCTCTGGCTTCAGTTCATTGATCGCCCCGCGCACTTCAGCAGCCGTTTCTCGCTGCATGACCGTCCGCTCGACCGGCTCATCATATCCACCATCTCGTTCTTCGACTTCGATCGTTGGTTGTCGCTTTTCTCGACGTAAACAATCGAGTGCCGCGTTACGTGTAATCGTTAAAATCCACGATGAAAATTTTCCTTTTTGTGTATCGAAATCAACACGACCATTCCAAATCTTCATCCATACTTCCTGTATGACTTCTTCGGACAACCGGTCATTATTCGTAAAGCGATGGGCAAATGAGAACAACAGCCGCTCGTACTTATCGTACAATGTCTCGAGGGCATGCTCATCACCGCTACGCATCAGATGATAAAGCGATTCATCGGATTGAGTGTGCATCCTTCTCCTCCTTCTGATGTCAGCCTTATCATATAGTATACGCAAGCTGACACCAAATCGTTTTTGATTTTATCAAATTTCTAAGTAAAAAACTTCACCACATCCATATTCCCTAATTCTAAGAAAAGTATAGCTCATAATTCTGCTGAATTGACAGCGATACCGTAATGGGCATAGCATAAAGATACTACATGACGTCAGGTCAACGGGAATCGGAGGAATAAAAATGGATTATGATCGGAAGATGAAGAACCGTGTTAGTCGGATTGAAGGACAGCTACGGGGTATTTTACGGATGATGGAAGAAGGGCAAGATTGCCGCGATGTCATCACCCAGCTCTCAGCTGCCCGTTCTGCGATCGACCGGACGATTGGCGTCGTCGTAAGCTCGAATTTAATTGAGTGCGTCAAGGACGCAGAACAAAACGGCGATGGACAGACCGAAGAACTCGTCAAAGAAGCGGTTAACTTGCTCGTTAAGAGCCGCTGACATAACGTTCATACCGATAGCCTGCTTTGACAGCAGGCTATTTTTTTAGACGTTTATTTAGTATAACAGCTGTTTGATCCAGGTTTGAGTGCGGGTCAAAACAGGTATACTAAATTGTTATTATCTGGACTGCTCGTAAAAGGTGTCCACTTAGGAGGAAGAGTACTTATGACCGTTTCCCTATTCATTGATGTCGCATGTAAGACAGGCGAATCTCCTGTTTACGACGCAAAAACAAAGCGCTTTTATTTCGTTGATATTCCGAATCAACTTCTCTTTTCATATGACCTCGTCACAGAAGCACTCAAACCGTATACGTTACCAAGCGCGATCACATCGATTGCCTTGACCGATGCACCGGATTTATTACGTGTCACGGCTGAACACGGATTCGGTACGTTTGATCTTAAAGAAGGACACTTGTCGCTTGAACATCAACTATCGTTACCCGATTCCGATCGAATGAATGACGGCAAGCTTGATCCGACTGGTCAATACGTCGCTGGAAGTATTAATGAAGAAGACGGCAAGACCGCTGGACTGTTCCGTCTGCGCCACGATGGTTCCGTCGATGTCTTACACGAAGACTTAACGAACTCGAACGGACTTGTCTGGTCTGAAGATGGTAAGACCCTCTATCATATCGATACACCGACGAAAAAAGTCTATGCCTTTGATTATGCGCCGGACGCACCACTTTCGAATAAACGCGTCGCCGTTGATCTCGAAGAAGAAGACGGATTCCCAGACGGTATGACGAAAGACGCAGAAGGTCATGCTTGGATTGCACATTACGCCGGATCTTGTATTACGCGTTGGAATCTCGAAACAGGTGCAAAACTGGATCATGTCGACTTCCCTGTCGCAAATCCGACGTGTCCGATTTTCTACGAAGATCGGTTGCTCGTAACGACCGCTGCCAACGGAGATGATGCACCGCATGCCGGCGCCGTCTTCGCTGTGACATTTGAATGATTAGCAAAGGAGGGATCATCTAGTGATAGGTGGTGCCTCTTTTTACAAATAATCCGACTAGACGCCTATTCAAAAACAGACGATACTAAAGAAGAAGCTTATTAATCTTTTAAAGGAGTGAAGCCGATGCGTGTCACGACGATCGAACGTTTACACCAATTGCAGACGACCCCTTCTTTTTTCCCGGTCAATTGCTACTTATTTGAAGAAGCAGACAGTTTGACATTGATTGATGCCGGACTCGGTATCAATGCAAAGGCCCTCTATCACTATATTCGAAAGCAAGAGAAACCGCTCGGTGCGATCATTTTGACTCATGCGCACGCTGATCATGTCGGTTCGCTCGATTTCCTCGCGAACGCTTTTCCACTCGCTGAAGTCTGTATCAGTTACCGTGATGCTGCACTACTCAGTGGGGATGAGACGCTACGCGAAGGCGAAACGACACCACTCAAAGGCGGTATTCCAAAGAACATCAAAACACGTCCGGATCGATTGCTTGAAAGTGGACAACAAGTCGGAAGTCTCAGTGTCATCGCCTCACCCGGTCATACACCCGGTTCGATCTCGCTTTGGCATGAAGGTAGCCGAACATTGATTGCAGGAGACGCCTTTCAGACGCAAGGAGGACTGGCGGTCTCCGGTGACGTCCGCTGGCAATTCCCGTTTCCGGCACTTGCGACATGGGATCCGGACGTTGCACTCCGTTCCGCTGATCAATTGACGGAACTGTCTCCGGATGTTCTCGCTGTCGGACATGGTCCACTCATTCTCGGACCGAGTTACGAGATGCGTCAAGCCGTCGATCGGTTCGCTCACGTCTTACAGACGAAAAAAACATCACCTTTTAAGTGAAACCGTTACACTAAAACATCCGCTGATGTGTTCTTGACACGTCGCGGATGTTTTTCGTTCATATGATTTACGGCTGTTCTGTAACAGTATAACGATATACTCGTGCTTCATAAGGACGCAGTTCATTCGAGATATCTGGATAGTTCGAGAAAAGCAACTTATCTTGCGATAAAACGAAGGCCGTTTGCATCGGTTCATCATGAACATTGAGAACGATCCGCCACACTTCCCCCTCTAGTTCCCGCTCATAGATATAGAGATACGGATCATGGAGTGCTAAGTCGCGGTACGTACCGTAGACCATGATCGGATGATCCTTTCGCATCTGAATCAACGCCCGGTAAAAGGCAAGTACGGACGTTGGATCGGCTTCTGCTTGCGCGACATTGATATCCGTATAATTCGGATTGACCGCTAACCAAGGTTTCCCACTCGTAAAGCCTGCTGCATGCGTACTGTCCCACTGCATCGGTGTGCGGGAGTTATCGCGTGCGAGTAACTGCATTGACGAGAGCACGACTTCTGGATCCTCTCCACCAGCGACACGCTCCTCGTATCGATTACGGAACGCGACGTCTTGATAGAGCGACGGATCAGAAAAACGAATCCCCGTCATCCCGATCTCTTCTCCTTGGTACACATACGGAATGCCTGGTAGCGTGTGCAACATCAATCCGAGTAATTTTGCACTCTCGACGCGGTACCGTTCACTGCCGAAGCGCGTCACTTGTCGCGTATGGTCATGGTTGTTGAGGAACTGCGAATTGACGCCGAGTGGGTATAAAACGTCATACCAGCGTTTTTGAATCTCCTTGAATCGCAAGAGATCCATCGCTTCCATATCGTCCGCGATTTCGAAGTGAAATAGCGTCCGGAGTTCTTTTCGTTCCTCGCTGACATATAACAGACCATCTTCCGGACCAACGAACGGAATTTCACCGACCGTGAACAAGTCTTTACCAGCGAGAACGTTCGCATGCATCTCTTGTAGAAAATCATGTACACCAGGTTGGTTGCCTAAGTACGATAGATCAAATGGGTTCGCCACATCTTCGAGTGTCCGCTTCTTGATCAAGTTGATGACATCCATCCGGAAGCCGTCGATGCCTTGAGCAACCCACCAGTTCATCATGTTGTAAATCGCCTGTCTCACAGCTGGGTGTTCCCAGTTCAAGTCCGGTTGCTCTTTCGCAAAGGAATGGAAATAATACTGCCCGCGCTCTTCACTCCACGTCCATGGACTTGGTGCAAAGTACGAACGCCAGTTGTTCGGTGGCATGTCTTTCGTTCCATCTTTCCAGATATACCAGTCGTCCTTATCGTTGATCCGGTCCCGTGACTGGCGGAACCAATCGTGCTGGTTACTTGTATGATTGACGACTAGATCTAAGATGATCTTTAGTCCACGCGCATGTGCCGCTGCAATCAATTCTTGTAGATCACCCATTGTCCCCGCTTTTTCCATGATTTCGTAATAATCGGCAATATCATAGCCGTTATCGACGTCCGGGGAACGGTAACACGGATTCAACCAGACGACATCGACGCCGAGTGACGCGATGTAATCAAGCTTGTCGATGACACCTCGTAAGTCACCGATCCCGTCTCCGTTCGAATCCTTAAAACTACGCCAGTAGACTTGATAAACGACTGCCTCTTTCCAGTTAGCTCGCTTCATCTCTTCACTCCTCTCCCTATTCCTTATTCCCGCTCCACTTATCTGTACCTGTTTATCAGACAATTTTTTTGATTTTCGAAAAAGTTCTTTTCTTTTGACTGAATATTCGTTATCCTTGACGACAATACCACGAAGGAGGCACGCATCTTATGAAACATTTCGCTCCATCCATCGCCATCGACCGGCTTCCTGCTCCCGTATTCGCTGAACTTGCGAACCGCATTGGTGCTGTCAAAGCTGCCGGACACGATGTCATCACACTCGGTCAAGGAACACCCGATCAAACGACGCCCGTACATATTCTCGACGCTTTGAAACAGGCGATCGATGAGCCAACGAACCTTCAATATCCACCGTTTCGTGGCCATGATTTTCTAAAACAAGCTGTCGCAAGCTTTTACGCAAACGAATTTGGTGTCACGATTGATCCGGCTACGGAAGTCGCGATTCTCCTCGGTAGTAAAGCGGGAATCGTCGCCTTACCTCAGACGATCGTCAACCCCGGAGAAGGTGTCATCGTCCCAGATCCCGGATACCCGGATTACCTGTCCGGTGCTGCACTTGCTGGCGCGTACCCGATCACTTTACCGTTGCTTGAGAAAAACGACTTTTTACCCGATTACAACTTACTTGATACGACAGACGTCGAGCGTGCCCGAATGTTGTTCCTCAACTACCCGAGTAATCCGACTGGCGCTACGGCAACAGCGGAAGCCTTCGAACAGACTGTCGCTTTCGCCGATGCGAATGATATTTGTGTCGTCCATGACTTAGCATACGGCGGCATCAGCTTCGATGGTCCGACGCGAAGCTTCTTGCAGACGGAAGGCGCAAAAGACGTCGGAATCGAGCTATTCTCGCTTTCGAAACGCTTCAACATGTCAGGCTTCCGGATTGCCTTCGCAATCGGAAATCCGTCCGTCATCTCAAGCATCGAGACGTATCAAGAACATCTCTACGTCAGTGCCTTCACACCGATTCAGCATGCGGCAACTGTCGCCTTGACGAGTGACCAAACGTGCGTCCGTCAGTTAAGTAGCCTTTACGAAACTCGTCGTGATGCCTTATTCGCAAAACTCGATGCGATCGGTTGGAGTGGACCACGCCCAGGCGGTTCGTTCTTCGTCTGGCTTCCGGTGCCTGAAGGTTACACGTCCCAAAGCTTCACCGATCACTTGCTTGACGAAGCGCATGTCGCCGTGACACCAGGATCATTCTTCGGTGAATACGGTGAAGGATATGTCCGAATTAGCTTGATCGCTGACGTCGAACGGTTAGAAGAAGCCGTCGACCGGATCGGTACGCTCAACCTGTTCCGGACACCTGTTGCGGAATAATTCTGAAAAAACATTTGACAGATGGGAATCATTTCCGTTAAAGTAAATCCCAACAGCATAACTACTTATCGAGAGCGACCGAGGGATTAGGCCCAACGACGTCCGGCAACCACCTGTAAGGAACGGTGCCACATCCTACAGAATGATTTTCATTCTGAGAGATAAGTTACGAAATCTTACACTTTCGTCGCTTTTTTCTGGTTGCTCCGCTACTAGGAAAAAGCGACTTTTTTTGTATGAGGAGATGAGCGGATGATTGAATTCAAACACATTACAAAACGGTTCGTTCGAGATCGGACACCGATTTTTGCATTACGAGATGTCGATTTGACGATTCAAAAAGGAGAAATCTTTGGCATCATCGGTGAGTCCGGTGCCGGTAAAAGTACATTGCTTCGCCTGATCAACGGGCTCGAGCATCCGACACAAGGAACGGTCAAAGTCGACGGTGTCTCGCTCGGTGGGATGTCAAAATCCGACTTGCGTCAACTTCGTTTGCGGACAGGAATGATCTTTCAACATTTCCAATTGATCCAATCGCGTAACGTTGCGGATAACATTGCCTTCGCACTCAAGGCAGCTGGTGTCAAACGAGCCGATTTCCCGGAACGAATTCGCGAACTCGTCTCGCTCGTCGGACTCGAAGGGTTTGAAACGAACTTCCCGAGCCAATTGAGCGGTGGGCAGAAACAGCGCGTCGGGATTGCCCGGGCACTCGCAAACAATCCGACCGTCCTATTATGTGATGAAGCGACATCAGCTCTTGACCCCGTTACGACACTACAGATTCTTGAACTGCTGAAGGATTTAAATGAACGACTCGGATTGACGATCGTTCTCATCACCCACGAGATCGATGTCGTCAAACAGATCTGTCATCGTGTTGCCGTCATGTCGCAAGGTGAAGTCGTCGAAGTCGCTTCGACCTATGACTTGTTCAGTCAAGCTAAACACCCGGTGACACAACATTACGTCGACACCGCGTTACAGATCGAACTGCCGGAACGCATCTTACAGGCAACACCGGGTAAGATCATCCGCTTGCAGTTCACGGGCGAAAAGACCGGTGAGAGTACGTTATCAGAAGCAATCCGCCGTTACGATATCTCGGTCAGCATCTTGCACGGGAAGGTCGACTACATTCAAGACGTCGCCTTTGGTGTCTTGATCGTCAGCTTGACCGGATCATCCGACCAAATCGCTCCTGCACTCGACTGGCTCGCGACGGAACTTCATGCACTCGAGGTGATTCAGGATGTGGCTTGATCGTATTCAAACGATGTTACCCGAGCTCCTAAAAGCGCTCGGTGAGACGGCATGGATGGTCGGAATTTCACTTGCCTTCGCATTGGTCGTCGGGATTCCACTCGGGATTCTCTTGTTCGTCACCGACCGCGGATTATTTTTTCAAAACCTGGCCGTCCGGCGTGTCCTTGACTTCGTCGTCAATATCGTCCGGTCGCTACCGTTCATCATCTTGCTAGTTGCCCTCATTCCGTTAACGAAGTTCCTGCTCGACAATACGATTGGTCCGACAGCAGCATCCGTCAGCCTCAGCGTCGCAGCGATCCCGTTTCTTGCGCGACTCGTCGAAACATCATTGCGTGAGATTCCACCTGGTTTGATTGAAGCTGCCGAAGCCTGTGGTGCAAAACCATTACGAATCATCGTCAGCGTCCTCTTACCGGAAGCACTCCCTGGCATCATTCAGGGCATCACGTTAACGACGATCAGCCTGATCGGCTTCTCAGCGATGGCAGGTATCGTCGGTGGTGGTGGTGTCGGTGACCTCGCGATCCGTTTCGGGTACTATCGCTACGATAATCTCATTATGATCGTGACGATCGTCGTGCTCATCGTCATCGTTCAAAGCATTCAAGCACTTGGCAATCAACTGGCGCGAAAAACAGATAAACGCTAATCATACATACTAAGGGAGAGTGGAATCATGAAAAAACGATATGCCTTTTTAGCAACAGCCTTACTTGGTGCAGGAGTCCTCGCAGGATGCGGAGACAGCAGTGCGGATGAAAAAGACAAAACGATCAAGATTGGTGCGACGAGCGGTCCGTATAGCGACATGGTCAAACAAGCGATCCAGCCACAACTCGAAAAGAAAGGCTATAAAGTCGAAATCGTCGAGTTCAGCGATTATATCCAACCGAACATCGCCCTCGGTAGCGGTAATATCGACGCCAACTTGTTCCAACACTCAATCTATCTCAAGACGTTTTCTAAAGAAAAGAATCTTGACTTAAAAGGCCTGATCACTGTTCCGACGGCACCGATGGGACTGTACAGTAAGACAGCGAAGACACTTGAAGACGTCAAGACAGGTGCCGAAGTCGCGACGCCAAATGATCCGACGAACCAAGCTCGTGCTTTGAACTTACTTGCGGAACAAGGCTGGATTGAACTCAAGCCAGATGTCGATCCACTGACAGTTTCAGAGAAGGACATCGTCAAAAATCCTAAGAAACTCGTCATCAAACCACTCGAGGCGGCTCAATTGCCACGCGCTGTCGAAAGTGTCGATATCTCAGCCGTTCCAGGGAACTTCGCGCTTGCTGCGAAATTCGACTTACTCGATGCGTTAGCGCTTGAGACGATGGATGAGCAGTACCGTAACCTTGTTGCCGTTCAAACAAAAGATGCGGATGCACAAGTTGCAAAAGACTTGAAAGCCGCTGTTGAATCGGACGCTTTCAATACAGTCATCGAAAAATCATTCAAAGGCTTCAGCAAGCCTGAATGGGCAAACTGATTTAAAAACGACCGGAATTCAACGAGATCACTTCTCCTTGAATTCCGGTCGTTTTGCGTTAGAACTGATACCACATCAGTTCTTCATCGTGATACGTATCTCCGATTTTCAGCGCTCGCGGTTCAATCGCGTATGATTCAAAACCAAGTGATTGATAGAGTGCTTTAGCAGCTTCGTTCGTCCGAACGACCGAGAGATGAACTTGCTCGATTAAAGGATGCTCCTCTAATATCTGTAATGCCTCTTGTACGAGTCGCCGTCCGATCTGCTGTTTTCGGACGCGTGGAGTGACGTACATCGCAAATAGATTCGCTCGATGTCGTATCTTGACCGGATTTAAGCAGACGACGGTGACAACACCAACGAGTTCTCCTTCACTAAAAGCACCAAACGTTGATGTCTGCTCGCTCTCGAAACGCTTGGCATACTGCTCGATTGGTCGATCTTTTTCCGCTTCATAATCGGAGCCAAAGGCTTCCGGATGATGTTGTAAAGCTTCTAAGCGGAGCATCTTATAAAGCGTTGCATCTTCTGCGTTCAGTTGACGGATTTTCAAGTACCCCACCTCCTGCTTTTAGTATAGAACAAACCGACTCATGAAAAAGAGGACGACATCAAGTGATATCGTCCTCCATTAACGTATTAAGGTGTTCGGAAGTTAATCGTGAAGTACGGTGAATCGTCTCGGAACGCAACACCGACATCTGCCTGTTTAAAACTCTTTTGAAGGATGTTATCGCGGTGTCCTTTTGAGTTCATCAAGCCCCAATGCGCTGCAAAGACGTTCGGGTATCCCATCGAGAGGTTTTCACCGGCTCCCCTGAACTTGATACCGCCACGTTCCATTCGATCGAACGGATCACGCCCTTGTGGATCCGTATGCGAGAAGAAGTTGTTCTTCGCCATGTTCTCACTATGACCACGTGTGACCGGCTTCAATGCTGTGTACGGAGCTAACGGATTCAACTTATAGTCAGCTCGTTCCCAGTTCATCAACCGAAGCATCAGTTTTTCATCTGTCGTGCGTAACGCATTCGATGCGGTACCGTAGAAGCCTTTTTTCTTCGCTTCGACGTCTTTTGGAATCGCAAGCGTCGCTTTGACCTTATTACCGTCATGCTGATCGAAGAAGTATGTCACGTAGTTGCCTTTCTTCTCATAAACGGCTGCATGATCTAGGTTCAACATGTAGTTCGTGTTCCCTTTACGGTATGACTTGACTGCCGTCCACCCTTTTTTCTTCAACGACGATTCTGTATCTTTATTGAGAACGGCGCCTTGCGTCGTCACTCCGTTCTTGAAACGATACTTCCCGTAGTCTTTTCCATCCTTCGTCAAGGCGACGAATTCTTCTGTTGATGTCCGTCTGACTTCCCAGTCGTATCCTGGATACTCACTGCTATATCGATCAATCAGCTTGCCGCCGCTTTTCGGATAATCGGCTTCTGCTTGTTCCATTGGAATGTTCTCATAGCCGAAAAAGGCTACTGCTGCTACTCCGATGATCAACCATTTTTTCATGTCTTCGTTTCGCCTCCTTCTATTTCATTACCTTTATTTTAAAAGAAAATCATTCCTTCGAACAGTCATTGGCTCTCATTCGTCTAAATCACATCTTTCGTCCACAAATCCGACATATTTAATGATACCGCTCTCATTTAGGTGAAATGCTTTTGTTTAGTCGATTCTTGAAATCATTTAGTACACATACTAAATGATTTTCCCCTATTGTTAAAATGTGTGAACATTCTTTTATTTCATTCTAAGCGATTTTTGATTGCTCTCCGATTCTCGACTCGGTATCATTAGAATTCGTAAGCCAAACTTTCAATGCTTTTCCAAATAACATAATGATGTGAAGGAGTTGACCTATGGTTTTACTATATTTCATTTACGAATCCATCGCCTTCTTACCGATTCAACAATACTTATTTTCTGGATGGATGATTCTTGTCGCCTTGACCGTATCGTTTAGTTTAGCTAATGCACACGAAGATGTCCGTCTGAATCAACGCCTCGGTTTCGAGTTGCTCGTACCAGGATCAGGTATGCTATTATCCAAGAAATTCATTCCTGGTCTTGCCATCATTCTTCTTTTGATTTTGGTCCACTTCACCTATATGTTCCGCGTCATCCCTCTACCGATTGCTTTAATTTCGACACTTTCCATCAGTACACTCTCACTTCTTTCGCTTTTGATCCCAGCACGCAAAAAAGCGGACCGTTAAGTCCGCTTTTTAATGTCATTGATATTTTGTTGTTTCAGTTAATTTGTATTTGTTCGACAGTTCAAGCCAAATTGTTTTTCCTTTGATTGTCTTCACTTGAATGTATGGACGACCTTGCGAAACACGGAGTGCGAGCAATTCACCCTGTTGATCGGCGTGTGTTTCACTCGCTTTATCCCAGTTGCGACCTAGTTTTCGTTCAACGAAGATATGTTTCCCTTTTTGGACAGCACGCCAGTTTCCGACTTCTGCTTTTCCTTTGACCGGTACAGCCGTCTCTGCACCTTGAATCGAGATGATTGCTGGATCGTGGTCACTCGCGCTACCGTCTGCTTCCATATACTCTGAGTTGATATTGACGATATCAGACGACGTGTATGACTTCAGGTTGTTCGAGATCAAGATGTGGTCGAGCACCTGTGCGTTTCCGTTATAGACATAAGAGTAACGCTCCGATTCCGGAAGATCGTCGACTGTGTTCCACAAGTTATCGCCTTTTAAGATATCAAGCGTCTTCGAAAACTGGAAGTCGTTCAAGTCACCGAGTACGACGACGTTCGATCCTTTGACTTCTGTCTTCAATTCAGAGACGAAATCTTGGACGATGTTCGCGATTGCATGACGCTGGACTTCACTCTTACGTACAACCGGTTGGTTTTTACCGAAGTCCGCTCCGTCGCCACCTTTTGAGTTGAAGTGGTTCGCGATGACATGATACGAATCACCGTTAAAGAGGAATTCTGCGACGAGTGGTTTCCGTGAACTCGCGAAGTTCGGATCCGTCGGCTGAATGCGACCTGGGTTTTTCGTTAACTTACCATCTTCCACCGAAACGGCTTCTGTCGCGCCACCCTTTTCACCTGGTGCGAGTGACACACGTGCTGGATTGTAGAGGAATCCGACACGGATGTTTCCGCCTGGCTGTCCGCCATCCTTCTTGTCTTCTGGTGCGATATCCGTATACGCATAGCGAATTCCTGTTTTTGCTTCGATTGCTGCAATTAATGTCTCGAATGATTTTGAGGCATCAACCGTGCCACTATCTGTTGCACCATCGTTATCCTGCATCTCTGTCAAACCAACGATGTCCGGTGTCTTGAGGAATGTCGCGATACCTTCTGAGACGCGATCGACTTTTCCAGCGTCTGCTGTCGAGGCAAAGTTCTCAACGTTGTAAGAAGCAACTGTCAAACGAGACTCACCCGTTTCGATGTTCGTCGGTTGACGATCCGCTTCGCGCGTGATGAGTTCCGGCAGATCCGCTGCTTTTGCGAGTACTTTATAAGCCGAATAGTTATAGCTCATGACACCTTCGATTGTTCCGTTGAATGTATCACCAGCTTTCGCACGGTACGACGAGCTGCCCATCTCGACGAAGAGACGCTCTGGATTGACGTTGTCTTTCGTCAGAATCGGAGTTCCGCGTTTCGTGTAGACCTTATCCGCTGTCTGCGTCCGAACTGGAATCGTCCGGTTCGCTTGTGGTCCTGTGACGATTGCGTTCGGTAAAGCGACACGCATACCTTCTAAGCTTTCATATAAGTCGATCGCATCTTCTTCTGGATCAAACTGAGCGAAAGAGTCGTTATCGACGACTTGCGTCGGAATCAAGACGCCTTTATCGCCGAGAACGATACTTGCTGGTAACCCTTCGTTAAGCGCACCTTTGACGAGATTGACCGTGCTGATTTCCGTGACCGCTAAATCTGTATCGAACTTATCGCTGTAGCCGCCAAGCAACCACTCTTTGACATATCCTGTCGTCGCGACTTTTTGTCCAACGGCAGCACCATGGTTTTTCGCGTAGACGAGAATCCCTTCCGACGTCCGGCTGTCGTTATCCGGATTCGGATCTTGCATGTAGAAGTTGTTCGCATCGACGACGTACGTGACGACACCTGTCGTTCGGACGAGTTGATCTGCGTAAGGCGACGTATGCGCAACGCCTTGGATGTTGCTGATTTTCGTGATTGGTGGCGCGATGTAATACTTGAATGTCGAAACAGCTGACGTTTTACCGTCCTTGACGGCAACTGCTTGAATCGTCACTTCATCATTGATCGTAATCGGTGACGAATAGACCGGACTGTCGACAGTCGGTGTTGTGCCATCAACCGTATAATGAATCGTTCCTTCACCTGACAATGTCACTTGATCCCCACGTTCGACTTCACTGACTGGAGAAGCTGTAGGTGCTGCGAGAACATCGCCCGCTTCTGTCTGATGACTGCCGAGATTCGTCAGTGTATCAACTGGGAAGCTCGTCCACTGTGATGGTTCGTACGTTTTAGCACCTGAAGTGACACCTGATTTCCGGACGAGTGTCGTATCTTTCGCGAAATCCGTCGATGAACCGAGCGGTCCGATGATATCAAGGACGACGTCGCCCTTTTTCAGTGCGATTGGATCATTTCCGTTGAAGTTCAATGACCCCGTCGTTAATTGTGCTTTGGCTTTGATATCTGCATTCGCACTCGAGTTCGCGATGACGAAGGTCTTCCCTGGATCGACTTTCCCCGATAGTGTGATTTTCGCTTCTGACGGTCCACCATTCGTATATTGAACGAGTGTATAGTCTGCTAAATCAATGATTTGCCCCGACCCATTGTATAGCTCGATTGCCTTGTTGTTACTTGTTCCCTCTATGTATTCAGACAAGATGACGCCTTCGCCTTCTGCCCCGACAAGACCCGCTTGTGGAAGGATTCCTGCTGTTAATACTCCGGCCAATGCCCACTTTCCAAACGTACTGCCGTATTTCATGATGAGACCCCCTATTGAATTTTCTGACACTTCTTTATAATATCAGATTATATTCTCAAGAGTGTATATTTTTCGTAAAAAAAGATACCATCCTTCGTAAATGAAAGAAATGGTATCGCTTACAACATTTTATTGTTCGTCTTTGTGACTTTCGTACCACTTTTCAGCTTGCGACGTCGCAATCGGAATTGCCCGTCCTTCCTCGTATCCTTCTTCTAGTAAAGCGTTCGCAATCTCGATCGCCTTCTTTCGAAGTGGTGGATCGAAGTTCTTGAATGAATCTGGGTAGTCGTTCTCATTCCATGGCATGTCGTCACCCCCTTCTTTCAGCTTTACCCGAAAAAAGGCACAAAAAAAACGCCTCATCAGCGTGTCGTTGTTTTGGTTGTCATGAGAATCGAGGATTACAGGTGATCAAAACACCTGAAACGACGAAAGCCCTACCTCTCTTTCGTTGTTACGGCTCCTTGGCCGCGCCAGCTGAATCAAGCATTTTAGCAAGAATCGTGATGCGTCTGCAACGGACGCATGATACTGGGATTTTTAGAAATAGCTCGGGAATGAGCGGAAAAGTATCGATTGGAAGGTTTATCTTGCTGGGTCAACTTCTCCTCGTAGTATGAAGAAGGACAAAATAAAAGCGATGACTTATGTCTGACTCATTTGTCAGTAGCGGTCTAAAAATCCTGACCTGTCGATTTAATTGTATGATATGGATTGAAGATTCTCACATGAGTGATCATCCCCGATTCATGACTTTTAATAATATAGCACACATTTCTTTATAAAGTCAATCTTTCTTCTAAAAAATCGTTTTTATTCTACTTAGAATCGGTATTGCACCTATCGTCAAAGCCGAGTATCGTGAAGAAGACTTATTACTATAGAAGAAATGAGGGAAAATCCATCATGTCGAATCGACTTATCCATGAAACGAGTCCCTACCTACTACAACACGCACATCAACCCGTCGATTGGTATCCGTGGGGAGAAGAAGCTTTCATCGCAGCAAAGGTAACAGGAAAGCCAATCTTTTTATCGATCGGTTATTCGACGTGTCATTGGTGCCATGTGCTCGCCCACGAAAGCTTCGAGGATGAAGAAACAGCACGTCTATTAAACGAACGTTATATCTCAATTAAGGTCGACCGGGAAGAACGTCCCGACATCGACCACCTCTATATGACAGCTGCCCAAGTCATGAACGGGCAAGGCGGCTGGCCGCTCAGCGTCTTCATGACAGCGGATCAACAACCGTTTTATATCGGCACGTATTTTCCGAAGACGCCTCAGTTCAATCGCCCAAGCTTTCGTCAGGTGACGCTACAGCTGAGCGAACAATTCCGCCGTTCACCGGATAAGATTGCACAAGTCGGACAAAATATGTCACAGACGCTTCATGACGTATTGCAGCCGACTTCTTCGACTAGCGCTTGGGATGAATCGATCATTCACGACACCTTTGATCAAGCGATGCGGCAATTCGATCGTCAACACGGTGGATTCGGAGAGGCACCGAAGTTCCCGTCGCCTGCCCTACTCCGTTTCTTACTCGATTATTATCAGTTCGCAGAGGACGAGACGGCACTCCACATGGTCATGCGGTCATTGATCGCGATGCGTGACGGTGGAATGACCGATCAAGTCGGCTACGGTTTATTCCGCTATACGGTCGATGCCAAGTGGGAAATTCCTCATTTCGAGAAAATGCTTTACGATAACGCTTGGTTTGCGACGCTATGTATCGAGACGTATCAAGTGACCGGACAAATCCGCTTCCGGCGCTACGCAGAAGAAGTCCTCTCGTTTACGGAGCGTGAATTGACCGCACCGGACGGCACCTTCTATGCTGCACTTGATGCGGATAGCGAAGGGGGCGAAGGACATTATTATACGTTCACGTCAGTAGAACTTGCGGACTTACTCGGACCGGATGCACTGTTCCCGCGCTTCTATCATGCTTCACCGTCCGGAAACTTCGAAGGACGCAACGTCTTTTACCGGACAGGCCGAACGCTCGAGGCGTTTGCACGTTCGGTTGACCTATCACCTGCTGAGACAGCGGCACAACTCGAACGTGAGCGGCAGCTTCTCCTTCACGCGCGAAATGAACGCACGCGTCCGTTTCGCGATGATAAGCGCTTGACGGCTTGGAACACGATGATGATTTCAGCATTTGCCAAAGCCGGTCGTGTCTTTAGCGAACCTCATTACACGAATGTCGCAGCGCGTGCTATGACGTCGCTCGAGAAAGTCGTCCGGACTGAGAATCAGCTTGCCGTTCATTACCGCGAAGGACAAGCGACCGGGCACGGATTTCTTGACGACTATGCTTACTTGATCGATGCACATCTTGAACTGTTCCAATCGACACGACGGGCACTGCATCTGAAGGAGGCTTTAACACTAGCTGATGTGTTACGCGATCAGTTTCAGACAGCAGATGGTTATTTTTATTTAACCTCTTTGCGCTCCGACCAGCTACTCGTTCGTCCGCTCGATCTGTATGACGGTGTGACACCTGCCGGAAACAGTGTTGCCTTGAACGCTTTCTTTACGCTCAGCCGCCTTACTGGGCATCTCATCTATCAGGAAAGTGCTGAACGGGCTCTCGTAGCCTTAACAGAAGAAGTCCGGCAACAACCGACCGGCTTCGCCTCACTCGTTAGTATCTTCACCTCTCGGCAGATGGAACCGAAGGAGTTGATCCTCTTGATTCCAGAAGAAGCAGACATTCCAATTGAAGTACATCAACTGCAACAGATGCGCTTACCGGAAGTCGCCTTGTTGATTGGTACGAAACACGATTTGTTACCGCTCGTCCCACTGCTCGCAGATTATCCGGAACCAGACGAACCGACCGCTTACCTGTGTCATGACTTTACTTGTGAACGTCCAACGACGAATTTGAAGGAACTCCTCGCACGTCTCAATATCTGACCATTTACCCTCTTGTTTAAAAAAACAGGAGGGTTTTTCAAAAAACCAGACCCCTTTTTTCAAAATAATTCAATATCTTATTCATAAAAATCCGATATTGTCGATAGTAAGGATAGGCAACAGAACTTACAACTTAGACTTAGACATCCTAGAAGCCGATTCCGTCCAACCGGACGAATATCTACTAGGAGGAAAGATACTTTGAACACGACATCATTCTCGAAGACCTTGAAGGTGTTCGCGAGCTTTCTCATCGTTTTCAGCATCGTTTTAACATCTTTACCAGTAGCTGAAGCAGCGACGACGAAAGCAACGACCTATCGTCTGTCTACCGATAGTTATCTGTATGACAAGACGGCATCTTCTCGGAAACGCTTGTTGACGATCAAGACCGGAACTGTCGTTTCATCCACGTATGCTTCTGGCGCGTTCAGAAGAATTACGTACGCTGGAAAAACGGGATATGTCGCGTCGAAATACCTCACGCTGTATGAAAAGAAACAAACCGTTTCTGGTCAGCGTTACCTCGTCCTCAAAAAAACACCGATCAAAAAGACGGCAGTCTCGACTGCATCGACGATCGGTACGTTGAACGAAGAGGATGTGTACTACACGTCACAACGTGTGACGAATCCGTATGGTGAAACATGGTACCGCGTCAAATATGACGGAAAGACGGGCTATGTTGCCGCTGGAGCAAAAGCAGTTGCCTATAAAAAGGTGACGAACACGACGTCACGAACGGTCGATGCTTATATTTTGCGTCAATACGCCGGAACGGGTTATCCGAAAGTCCAAACCATTCCATCTGGAAAAGACGTTAAAGTCGTCGGTCGGATCGAGAACTGGGTCAGCGTCCAGTACGGTGGAAAGAAAGGCTACATGCATCAAGATGCGTTCGCCTCTTCCGAAAAACAAAGTGTGACACTGATTCCAAAAACACGGTATCAGACGAAAAGTGCGACACCGCTTTACAGTCAAGCTGAAGCGAAACAAAGCTTAGCGAGTCTTCCAAAAGGTGCAATCGTTACTTCAAGTGCTAAGACGGCAACGTATCATCAAGTCACATACGCTGGTAAGACAGGTTATATCTTATCCGCTACATTGGCAGAGTACACAGAAAAAGCAAAACTTCCATCTTCACGCTTCCTGTTGACCTCGTCACTTGCCATCAAAGCTACACCTGCAGCAAATGGAAAAACACTTGCGACACTAAGTGCCGGAAACGTCTATTACACGAAAACACGTGTGACGAATCCGCTCGGTGAAATATGGCATCAAGTATCAAAAGAAGGTAAAGTCGGCTTTGTCTTAGCGAATCAAGCAAAAGCAATCGCTTATGAGTCGCAATCCAATCTTTCATTAAAGACAACAACATCGACGACGATTCGCTCGTATGCGGGTCCATCGTACGCTGCAGTGCAAACAATCCCAAGTAACACGATCATCCGGATTTCCGGAAACATCGGTTCATGGTACCGTGTCAGCTACAATGGAAAAACAGGCTATGCTGCATCAAGTACCTTTACGACACTTGCAACGAAGCAAAAAATTGCAGGAGCACGCTTTGAACTTGAAAAAGCGGTTTCTATCAAATCGTCACCAGATGCAAAAGCATCCACTCTTGCGACACTCCAGACCGGTGATATCTACTACACGACGCAACTCGTCACGTCAAACGGACAGCAATGGCACCGTGTTAGTAAAGATGGCAAGACAGGCTACATCCCTGTCGGTCAAGGCAAGAGTGTTCGTTATCAATCGGACCGAATCGCCATGCAAACGACGACTTCGACCCCACTCCGTTCATATGCCGGAAACACCTACGCAACCGTCAAAACGATCCCTTCTGGTACAAGCATCACAGTGACTGGAATGATCGACGACTGGTATCGTGTGACGTATAGCGGAAAAACAGGTTACATCGCTTCACGTTACGTGAAGGAAAAAGTCATGACGCAATCGATTCCTTCTTCTTATTATCGCCTTGGGCGTACCGTTGAAGTAAAAGCATCACATCAAGCGGCTGCTGACACTGTCATTCGCCTTTCCTCTGGAGACGTCTACACGACGAATCAAATCGTCACGACGGGTCGCTCGGAGCAATGGCATCGTCTGACGGTTGATGGCAAAACAGGTTACATCCAAATCAATCAAGGTTCACCCGTTACGTATGAAGCAGTCAATGGTCATCGCTATCAGGCAACGACCGATACGACACTTCAGTCGGATGCCGGTTCAGCGTATGCAACGGTAACGAAGCTACCAAAAGCAGCCGTCGTTCAAGTAACAGGTAGTCTCGACAATTGGTTGAAAATCAGCTATTCCGGTAAAAGCGGCTATGTCTTAAAATCAACGCTGACACCGTACACAGAAACGAAAAAGATTACGGGTGCGCGCTTCTTAGCGAATCAATCACTCGCTGTCAAACAAGCACCAAACGATCAAGCATCGACTGTTACGACGCTCTCGTTCGGGAATGTTTATTACACGTCTTCTTTGATCACATCGTACACGAACAGTTCGTGGCATAAAGTAACGATTGATGGCAAAACGGGTTATATCCAGACTGGTCAAAACACGTCATCCATCAAGTACGAAGCAAAACAGAAATTTTATGTACGGGCTACATCAGATGCGGCTTTACGTTCTTATGTCGGTAGCTCATACAACGTCATCAAGACGATTCCTAAAAATCTCGTCGTTACCGTAACTGGTCAAATTGGTGACTGGTATAAGATTTCCTATGATGGCAAAAGTGGTTATGCGTATAAGGGGGCGTTCGTGACGACTTCTTCGAAATTAAACGTCTACAATTCTGTTCCAACACCGTATACGTTCGATAGTTTCATTAGCGCACAGATGAAACTGAACCCACCGCCGCAAACGGATATCTACAAAAACAAATTGATGTATGTCAGCACTAGTTATGTACGTCTAGGTGGTGGACTTGACCCAGTCAACGGAACACTTGCGACCGTCACAGCGACAACACCACTCAACATCCGTTCTGGTGCTTCAACAGCAAGTCACGTCTACGGTCAGTTCCAGCCCGGTCGGATGATTCGCGTTTATCAATCCGTCAGTGGTTTCTATACGACGTATCCACGGGTCTATACGAGTGCAACGAATTACTCGACGATCCAGTGGTTGAACGCACTCGAAACAGATGTCCGCAATGCTGCTGATCCACTGAAAATCGACCGAAATTCTTCTGATTTCTATCAGTTCCTTGATCTATCGAAGACAACAGGTGCAACACCTGCGACACTCGATAAGATGTTAGCGAACGTGACGAAAGGATTAGGTATCTTCAATAAGTGTAGCAACGGTAGTTGTGGTCAAGCGTTCATCGATGCTGGTCAAAAATACAGCGTCAACGAAGCGTACTTGATCTCACACGCTTTACTTGAGACAGGCAACGGACAATCGACACTCGCAATGGGTGTGACATGGAATGGACGTAAAGTCTACAACATGTACGGAATCGGTGCGTACGATTATGATGCGATCAACACCGGTGCCGCTTATGCCTATAGCCAAGGGTGGTTCACACCAGAAGCAGCCATCGTCGGTGGTGCCGAATTCATCAGCACGAAGTACATCCACAATGCCTACGGACAAAACACGCTCTATAAGATGCGTTGGAGTCCGATGCGTCCTGGTAGTCACCAGTACGCAACAGACATGGGTTGGGCCGTCAAACAGACGTCGCGCATCTATTCACTCTATCAACAGATGGATAGCTATACAGCAACCTTCGATATCCCAGTCTTCGCTCGTTAAGAAAACGATGAACCAACGCCTTTAACTCAATGAGTGTGTTCTAACACACAAAAAAGGAAAGACCATTCCGATGATCCCACCGGAATGGTCTTTCCTTTTGTTGTTAGTAGCGAACGATCAGAATCATCCTCAACTCCTGCAGGAAAAGAAAGCGCGCGCGGCGCTTTCGACAGGGATAGATAAGACCCGACAAACTGCATGAAATGCAAGGGTGTCGCGGCTTACCTCCCGCCTGCGGAAAGGGAGGATGACCGACTGACTCATTCGTTTTATGAAACGACAGATTTGTGATATTGCGAAGAGAACCCCTGCATTTACGCGGAAGGGCTCCCCTAGCGTTCTAAGTCATCGGCAACGATTTGAATGTCGATACCGCGGACATGACGCATGATTTCATTGATGATCGATCCACGCCGGATTTCCTGCCACCGGGTCCGAGCGGATTGACCAAGGACGATTTGCGTGATGCGATGATGTTTCGCAGCAGCTGTGATCGCTTGGGCAATCGAGCGTTCCCCCTGGATTCGAATCAGCACCTCTGCTCCGAACAAGGAACCACTCTCTCGCACCATCGCTAAGACTTCTTTTTGCTTCGCATTTAACTGATTCTCTGCTGCCGGTAGAATCGTCAGCACGTAAAGATCCGCTTTCAGACGACTCGCCATGCGAAAGCCGCGGTAAATCAGCTTTCGTGCGTTGTCATTGAGCTGAATACAGACGAGAATTCGTTCTTGTAACGTCGCTGGATCCTTTTCAATCAACAAACGTGATTGATAGACTTGATCGTCAACTTCATCCGCGACCTGACGTAACGATAACTCGCGTAAGCTCGCGAGATTCTGAAGCGAGAAAAACGAATTCAGACTCTGTTCAATCTTTTCTTTCTTATAAATCTTCCCCTGTTCAAGTCGTTCCCGTAACGTTTGCGGTGTGACGTCGACGAGTAGAATCTCATCGGCTTCTCCGAGGAACGGATCCGGGATACGTTCCCGGACCTCGACACCTGTGACTTCTTTGACCTTAAAGAGTAGACTCTCGAAGTGCTGGATGTTGACGGCAGAGTAGACATTGATACCGGCATCAAGGAGCGCCGCAACATCTTGATAGCGTTTCTTTCGTACCGATCCCGGCGCATTCGTATGCGCCAGTTCATCGATCAGTACGATATCCGGACGACGGGCAATGATCGCGTCCACGTTCACCTCGGGGAATTTCTTGTCCTTATAGACGACTTCAAGTAACGGCACCTGCTCAAGCTGTCCGACCATCTCTGCTGTTTCTTTTCGACCGTGCGTCTCGATCAGACCGATGACGACGTCCTTTCCTTCATGGATTAAGAGTCGTGCATCGGCAAGCATCTTATACGTTTTTCCGACACCAGGAGCTGAGCCGATGTACAGCTTCAGCTTTCCCCGTGTCATGATCTACTCCGATCAAGCGCTAAGTTCAAGCGAAGGACGTTGACGTAATCGTTCGTCCCGGCTTCCTTCGTAATCAGCTTGCGGACCTCGTCACGCGACAGGTCGCGTGCGGTTGCGATACGCTTCGCCTGCACCAAGGCATAATCGACTGAGATGTGCGGATCGAAGCCAGAACCGGATGTCACGAGGGCATCGTCCGGAAGCGAAGCGCCGTCCACTTGGTTCTGTTTCTGTAATTCCGTCATCTTCGTGCCAAGCTCCGGGTTCGATGCTGCTAGGTTATCCCCAGCAGACGCTCCCGCTAATTGATCGACCGCTGATGGACGTCCGTGAAAATATTGTTTCGACGTGAACGGCTGGGCAATCAATTCCGATCCGATGAATTTTCCGTTTTCTTGTACTAAAGAACCTTCAGCTTTATCTGGTACGAGCAGTTGACCGAATAAGGTCAACAAAGCGGGAAAGACGATCCCACACAACGCTGCGACGAAGATCGTCACACGAATGGCTTGTTTCATGATTCGTTTTCTCCTTAGAGGATGCTTGCAAGCAAGACATCGATGATTTTAATCCCAATGAACGGAACGATGACACCACCAAGACCATAGATCAGTAAGTTACGACCAAGCAATTGATCTGCGGTCATCGGTTTGTACGTGACCCCTCGCATCGCAAGTGGAATCAAGAGCGGAATGATAATCGCGTTAAAAATCAAGGCAGACAGAATCGCACTCGTCGGTGAATCGAGTCGCATGATGTTGAGCACTTCCATTTGCGGAATCGCAACCATGAACATTGCCGGGATGATTGCGAAATACTTCGCGACATCGTTTGCGATCGAGAACGTCGTCAAGGCACCACGCGTCATCAAGAGCTGTTTCCCGATTTCGACGACTTCGATGATCTTCGTCGGGTTCGAATCGAGGTCAATCATGTTCGCTGCTTCTTTTGCAGCTTGCGTACCACTGTTCATCGCAAGTCCCACGTCGGCCTGAGCGAGAGCTGGTGCATCATTCGTACCGTCCCCTGTCATTGCGACGAGGTGACCGGCTGCTTGTTCCTGCTGGATGACACGAATCTTATCTTCCGGCTTACATTCCGCGACGAAATCATCGACACCAGCTTCTCGAGCGATCGTTGCTGCCGTCAACGGGTTGTCTCCGGTACACATGACCGTTTTGATCCCCATCTCACGCAGTCGATCGAACCGTTCCCGCATACCAGGTTTAACGGTATCTTTTAAATAGATGACACCAAGAATTATTGCGTCAATCGCAACGACGAGTGGTGTTCCACCGAGTCGTGAGACCGAATCGATCGTTTCTTGCAAATCATCCGGAATCGCTCCGCCTTGTTCTGCAACCCACTCTTGAATCGCTTGCCCCGC
The DNA here is from genome assembly GCF_022170825.1 of Exiguobacterium acetylicum. NCBI lineage: Bacteria > Bacillati > Bacillota > Bacilli > Caryophanales > Exiguobacterium > Exiguobacterium acetylicum. The sequence continues at coordinate 2,687,772 of NZ_CP081878.1, forward strand.
ACCTTTACGAACACGACGTCCATCTCTTAAATCGAGTCCAGACATCCGTGTCTCTGCACGAAACGGTACGATTTCTGCGCCATCCAACCAGTGACGTTCAACCGGCATCGCGCGAAGTTCAGCGAGTTCAAGAACAGAACGTCCTTCTGGTGTTTCGTCAGCGAGTGAGGCGAGAATCGCACCTTCGAAAGCTTGCTCGGTAGAATGACTACCGACTGGTGTGATTTCTGACGCCATCCGGTTACCGAACGTGATCGTTCCCGTTTTATCCAGGATGATCGTTTGGATATCGCCTGCTGCTTCGACTGCCTTCCCGCTCATCGCGATGACGTTAAAGCGGGTGACGCGGTCCATTCCGGCGATTCCGATCGCGGACAACAAGCCACCGATCGTCGTCGGAATCAGACAGACAAGTAAAGCGATTAAAATGGGACCCGATAAATCAAATCCAAGGTAGTTCGTAAAGACCGGTAATGTCATGACGACGAGTAGGAAAATCAACGTCAAACTCGTTAAGAGCGTTGATAATGCGAGTTCGTTCGGTGTCTTTTGACGACTCGCCCCTTCGACGAGGGCAATCATTTGATCGAGGAACGATTCACCCGGATTACTTGTGATTCGAACTTCAATTTCGTCACTGACGACGAGTGTCCCCCCGATGACCGATGAAAAATCACCGCCCGCTTCCTTGATGACTGGTGCGGATTCACCCGTGATCGCAGATTCATCAATCGAGGCGAGCCCTTTGATGATTTCACCGTCACCTGGTACATACTCACCAGCTCGGACGAAGACGACATCGCCCTTGCGGAGTGTTGCAGACGAGACGCTTTGAATCAGTTGTCCGACACGTTTACGAGCCATGACGTCTGCTTTCGATGCTTTCAGCGAATCTGCTTGTGCTTTCCCGCGTCCTTCCGCGATTGACTCCGCGAAGTTCGCGAACAAGACCGTCAAGAAGAGAATGATGCTGACCGTCAAGTTGAAGCCGCGCATCTCGTCAATGAAAATCGTGTACCCGATCGCGAGCAGGCAGCCGATCCAGACGACGAACATGATCGGTTGTTTGAACATGTTGACGGGATTTAATTTTTTAAAGGCATCGATCGTCGCTTGACGCGCGATCGAGCCGTTGATTGCTGATTTTGATTGCTGTTCCGGCTGCCCATTCGGTTGGTGTTCCTCGGGCGTCGGATGCATGATTCGTTCCATCATATGCTTTTATCTCCTGTTCACATCGTCAGCCAATCCGCGACCGGTCCAAGTACGAGCACTGGCAAGAATGTCAATGCACCGACGAGTACGACCGTACCGAGGAAGACTGTTCCGAAGAGTGGTGTGTCTGTCTTAAACGAAAATTCATCTTGCGGGACTGACGGCTTCGCTTTGAGCGAACCAACTATCGCAAGCATGAGGATCAACGGGATATAACGACCAAAGAACAAAGCGAACGAAGTCGAGACGTTCCAATAGACGTTTGCATCACCGAGTCCCTCGAATCCAGATCCGTTATTTGCTGTCGCTGACGTGAATTCATACAACACTTGCGATAGCCCGTGATAGCCTGGGTTCGAGATGCCAGCAACACCTGGTGCGACGTACATCGAGATTGCGGTTCCGACGAGAATCAAGAAAGGCGGCACGAGAAGTGCGATGGCGATCATCTTCACTTCGAACGTCTCGATTTTCTTCCCGAGGAACGTCGGCGTCCGACCAATCAAGAGACCTGTCAGAAAAACTGCGACGAAAGCATAAAGCAAGACATTCAAGAATCCAGCGCCGGCACCACCGTAAACGACGTTTAACATCATGTTTCCGAGCTGGATCAATCCTGCGAGCGGATGAAGTGAGTCATGCATCGCGTTGACCGCTCCGGTTTCAGCTGCCGTCGTAATCGAACTATAGAGCGCCGTTCCAATTTGACCGAATCGTAATTCCTGACCATGCGCCGTCGGATTAGCAAGTAAGCTCCCTGCCATACCGATCGTCATCATGATGAAGAGAAGCATCATCACACCGAGGAACAGTCGTCCTTGTTTCGCAGAACCGATGATTTTGCCGTAAGCGATCGGAAGTGACATCGGAATCAGTAGCATCAAGAACATCTGAATAAAGTTGACGAACTGGTTCGGGTTCTCAAATGGATGCGCACCGTTAGCACCAAAGAATCCACCGCCGTTGTTACCGAGCTGTTTGATGACTTCAAATGCAGCGACCGGACCGCGGTAAATCAATTGTTTCGCACCTTCTAGAGTCGTGACGCTGACCGCCCCACCAAACGTTTGCGGAACACCGAATAAAATCATCAGCATCCCGAAGAAGAGCGAAATCGGAATGAGGATTCGGAAGATGAAGCGGACGAAGTCGGCATAGAAGTTACCGAGCGGTTTGTTCGCTAGTCCACGAATGACGGCGATACAGACCGTAAACGCCATTGTCGGTGCGACGAACAACATCGTTCCGAGGACGAACGTTTGTGACAGATACGAGAGCGCCTCACCTGAGTAGTGCTGCTGATCGGTGTTCGTCATGAAACTGATCGTCGTATGAAGTGCCGTCGACCAGTCGAGGTTGACAGCACTGTTTGGATTCAAGGGTAGATTCCCTTGGAAACGAAGTAGAAAATATCCACCGATGAAGAAGAAGACATTTACGAGCAATAAACTTTTCGAATAACCAACCCACGATTGATTGTGTTTCTTTTCATCGACACCGAGTAACAACAAGAGTCGTCGTTCGACTTTACCGATTTTATCGATCTGACGATCAGCGATCGGTGCGAAGTGCGTACCGATATAGCGACCAAGTAAGACCGCCGCGCAAAGTGCGATGACGAGCAGGATCCAAAATTGGATCATGAATTGAGTCCACATGTTTTTCTTTTCTCCCTATGCGATTAGAATTTTTCTGGATACATTAGACAATAACCGAGATACAAGAAGACGAGGCAGCCCGTCGCTAGTAAAAACCATGTCATTTGCGGTCACCTGCTCTCCACTGAACACGCTCGATCAGATGAATCATTCCGAACGAGGTCCCAAAGAAAAAAGCGAGTAACAAAATAGTCCAAAGCTCTCCCATTATGAAATTACCTCCATATTATTCAATATTTTTACAATTAAACACGACAAAAAGACGATGTGAGGCAATAAACGGCCCCAGCATCGCCTATATAACTTGGCATACTGAAAAAGAGTCGTTCCCTCCTAAAAACGCCTGCGAGGTTAGCTGTCGGATTCGGGCATACCTAGGAATTCGCCCTACCTTTCCCGGTCGGAAAGGATTCACCCCGTGTCACGTGTCGTGACGGTTGGGTCCCCCGCTTCAATCATGAACTCGGCGTACTTTGAGATCGAAGCATTAACATGTTAGTGTTCGTTGATGAGATGGATATTACTCCGATTTTTTAGGGTTGTAAATAGAAAAGATGAAAAAAAAATAGTCTGATTTTTTAATGACTTACTTTCGAAAAATAGTAGTTTTTGTCGCTATGCTATAGAAGAAAAAAAACCGCAGAAATCGATTCCTTCATCTAAAATGGAGGAGCTCCATTTTAGCGAGAATCGTTCCGCGGTTTCATGAACAAACAATGATTATGATTGCTGATTCATTTTGGCATGGACCGTCAAAGGAGCTAGCATCGTCACCCATAGGGCAACCACTCCAGAAACAAGAATCACAATATCGCGTTCGAACCCAAGCGTCAGCAATGTAATACAACTACTGACCAGGACGAGACAAAGCGTCGCGATCATAACGAACCGCGATTGTTTCAACATTTTTCTCATGTGGCATCTCTCCTTTCCTTCCATATTCTCCTTCATGGTAACAAAGATTGACTCGAAATGCGTCGATGATACCCGATTGTGATGTTTCTGTCATCTCATGAGTAGTGACAGAAGACGATGAGAAAACGGATTTGTTACACTGAAGAGGCAGTTAAAAAAGGAGGAATCGATATGTTACAGGATTATACATTTCAACGTGTTGATGGGACGATAGCGTCCTTGAAAGACTACCCTGGTCAAGCGTGGCTGATCGTTAATACCGCTAGCAAATGTGGTTTGACACCACAGTTCGAAGGACTCGAACAATTGCATCAAGACTATCGTTCGCAAGGATTGACCGTGCTTGGTTTCCCGTGCAATCAGTTTGCGAATCAAGATCCAGGAACGGATGAAGAGATTCAATCGTTTTGCCAAGTCAACTATGGCGTGACGTTCCCTGTCTTTTCAAAAATCGATGTTAATGGGGAGCAGGCACACCCATTATTTGAAGAACTAAAAGCACAAGCGCCAACGACGGATGGTGCAACAGACATCGAGTGGAATTTCACGAAATTCCTCGTGACACGCGATGGGGAAGTGACACGATTCTCTCCAAAAACGAATCCGACCGACTTAACGGCAGCAATCGAACGACTGCTCGTTCAAGTCTAAAAAACAAGCTTCCACCCTTCTCGTGAAGGAATGGAAGCTTGTTTTTTATGTCGTTCCCGGTTCAAGATGACGGCTAATCATCTCTTCTGCCAATCGTTTGACGTCATCGATATCACGCATTTCCGTGAATGGGTGTCCCCAGACGATCAACTCTTCGATTTCTTCAATCGGTTGCGTCGTGTATCGTGTTCCATCGGCAACGAACTCTTGCGCAATCGTCGATTCAAACGCAGCATATTTCAGGAGCCATGGTTTTTCACTTAAGATTTTTTGCGCATGTTTCGCATGCTTGAACGCAACATCGCCGACGAGGACGACCGGATCGAATCGTTCATGAAGCGGATGCGTATATTGAACCGAGATCAGCAACCCGTGTTGGTTCGATTTTTCCTGTTGTCGGACATACGTCCGCGTCAAAAAGTGCGGGACGAGTGACTCGGCACTCTCCTTCGTCTGATGGATGCTCAGACCATGTTCCGTTTGGACGACTTCCGGCAGAACCGGTTCGTATCCACGATTCGCTAATTGTTGATCGAGCTCTTTGAATAATAGCAGAGTATGTTCGACCAGCGCTCGAACTTGGCGAAACGATAATTGAATCGATTGATTGATCATAAAGTGACCTACCTTCTCTAAAAGTATGGCAATATACAGTTATTTACCCAAACTTTTCCGACTTCATCCCTGTTTCACTGAAAGTTCTTCGAGCCACTTACGTGCCTGTTCACTCATCCGAATCATCGTCTGTTCTGAGTCGAACGTGATTGCTTGATCGGCATGAATCGATCGACAATCGAGCGCTTGTGGCATCTTTTCTTCTACGATTCCAGCAAGGATCAAACAAGGAACATTTGCTGCATTCGCCATGCGCGCAACCTCGCCTGGTAACTTGCCGATTTGGCTTTGACGGTCGACGCGTCCTTCTCCTGTCCAAACATAATCAGCATGCTGCATCCGCTCTGCTACGCGAAGGTGTTGCAGGATCGTCCGTGCCCCTGGAACGATCAATCCACCAAGAGCACGCACGGCTCCCCCGAGTCCACCCGCTGCTCCGGCTCCTGCGACACCTTCTAGTCCAAGCAATCGCCCGATCCGTTCAAGTTGCTGGTCGAGTCTTACGATGTCTTTCGGGAGCAATCCTTTTTGTGGTCCAAACAGATAAGCTGGACCGTCTGGACCGAAATACGGTGCTGTCACATCGACGAGTGCCTCGAGTTGAACAGGATATGCGTGGCAACGAATGTCTTGCGTCTCAAGTAAGGGATTCGTTTGAAACGAAATCGGAACACCGGACGCGTCTTGCAGCTTACAGCCGAGTTCTGCGAGCAAACCGAGTCCCCCATCGGTCGTTCCTGTCCCTCCTAATGCTAGTCGAATGTGCGTTATTCCCTGGTCGCGTAACTGATTCATCAAACGACCGACACCACGCGTGTTCATGCGAATCGGATCGTCTTCGACGCGCCGCATCGGCAGTCCACAAATACGCGCGACTTCGATGATAGCGTCCGGACCTTTGACGGCATACTGTACTTCACACGGGCGACCTGCTAAATCCATCGTCATCGCTGTTTTCAACTCATATCCGAGCGCGAGATAAACGTCGAGCGTACCTTCTCCACCGTCCGCGACAGGTGAGGAATCGATGATCGCTGTCGGGTCATGTGCCCGTATACCAGACGCAACGGCTTCTGCCGCGTCTTTTGAGGAAATACTTCCTTTGAACGCATCCATTAAAATCAAGTGACGTGCCATCTGTAGATTCCCCCTTCAAAAAAGTAATATCAGGTTTTGATTGCGTTTCCAATTAATGTTACGATGATACTAATTTCAAATTACCATTACCTTATCTGACATTTCATTTTACATACACAGGAGGTCTTATTTCATGGAACGCTGTTCGTTATGTGGTACACCACTTCGTCAAAACGATACGACTTGTTCTCATTGTCAGCATCCTGTCATCAAGAAAGAACAACCCGCTGACCCACCCGCTCCGTCGTCTTCGCGGACTTGGCTCATCAGTATGTTTCTGTTCCTTCTTCTCGTCGGAGGAGCCGGTTTCCTGTGGTATTCGTTACAAGATCCGGTTTCACCTGAAGCCGGTCAGACACCAAGCGTCGAAGCACTCGCCCTTTCCGAATGGTCAGATGAGCAAACAGCGTACAATCAAACGTATTCGAAAGATCGTCCACCGACGTCATACGATGTTCTTCGTTTCGTCCGTCAATACACTCGGACGATTCCAGAGCTTGCGACTTACGCGAAGGAATACGATTCGATCGAGACGTTTTCAGCGATCCAGTTCACGACATTGAACGTGTTCGAATCCGAGTTCAAACACCTCGAGCGGTTAACGAATGCCGTAGATGCCCCTGTTTCTCCGAGTGTTCTCGCCGTCACCTTCCAAAAGTTCACGTCAAAGGGTGAGACTTATCGTTTACGCACACAGGAAACGTATCAAATCGAGACGGCAAAAGGGACGACGCCCGTGACCTACCGCGTCCACTATCGTTTGAAGGTGCATACGGATCATCTCCAAATCATTGATGTCAATCGGACGGAGGTGAGCTCATGAAACGTATACTCTTCTGTCTGCCGCTTTGTCTCTTGATGGCGTGTACACCTGAAACATCAAAGATTCAAGAACAGCTCGAACAGCAAACGTACACTCGTGCCGTCGAACAATCGAAACAAGACATCGATGAACCAGCTGCTCGACTGATGGTTCAGCTTGAGCGACAGCTTGCGGGTTATCAATTACGTGATGTCTTAAAAACAGCAGAGGCGATTGAACGCCTCCAACTCACAACGGACCATCCTGTCCGAAAACGAGCCGAAGCCATTGCCCTCAGTGCAAAGGAGACGTTGCAGCAAGTCAAACAGTTCGAGGGCACATACGAAGTCGAACGCAGTACGCTCGAAGACGAGCCCTTTGATGGGACCGGACGGATCCACGTCTCCTTCGACGAGCAAGATACCTTCATTGCAACGCTTCGTTTTGATCAGTTCGGTCTCCCGGACGCACTCCGAAACGATGAAGAGATCATCCGTTTTGAACCGGACCTATCTGCTCGTGTCAATCTATCCGAAGGACAAGTCAGCTATCGTTTCGCCCGTTCGACGCTCCGCGTGACATTTGAAGGACCAGGCGGAAAACGGATCTATCAACTCAAACAACTTTCAGAAAAAGAATAGGTCAAACGCCGCTCCACTTGAGACGTTCCTCGAGTGAAGCGGCGCTTTTTAAATCTCTATTCATCGTGAAGCTTGAACCTGCTCATACACTTGTTGACACAGTTCATGAGTCGCGAGGCTATCTGACGCTACGACCGATTCAGATGGTTCCCCTTTGACTGTCCGAAGGAATGCCTCCAGCATATCGACGAATCCACGACGCTTTAAGGTTGCTTCCCAGTTATCAAGCGGATACCGGAGCGTTCCTTGTTTCGTCATTTGATCAAGCGTCGTCACGTCAGTTGCGATTCGCTTTTCTTCTGGTCCCATCACTTCGACCCGTTCCTCCGTGACACCGTTATTGCGGTTCATGACACCGATTGCCGTGATCCCGTTTGAGACGAATTGGATCGTCACGTGATGTAGACCGCTTTCGTCCTGTTTACTCTTGACGTGCAAGTCTTCAATCTCACCGCATCTCGTCAAGAAACGAAGGGTATCCGCGACATGAATGAAGTCATCGAATAAGAACGGCTTTGCATCTTCGATGAACGATGTTCGGTTCTTTTGCATGAGGACGAGATTCGGATCGTTCACCTCAAGCAATCGTTGATGCGCTGATGCGAAGCGACGGTTGAATCCCGTGATGAACGGTAACTGTTTCTCTTCCGATAGACGTGTCAGTTCACGAATCTCCTCGATTTCCATCGAGACAGGTTTATCCACGTAAACGGCAATTCCTGCTTCGAGCGCTTGGCGTGCTTGCTCGGCATGGACGATTGTTGCTGAATGGATCATGACCGCATCGATCCCCGCTTGTACAGCGTCTTCAAACGTCGCGTATGTTCCTGCAAAGCGATAGGCCGCTTGCAACCGCTTCGCTTTTTCCTCGTCTCGCGAAATCAAATAGACTTCGATATCGGATCGTTCGGCATAGACAGGTAAGTATGCTTTTTGAGCAATATCCCCTAAACCAATGACTGCTAATTTCATCTGAACTCCTCCTTCTTTTCTGTTGCTTACATTCCCTATGATACGTCAATTGACACGAAAAGATGAGAAACGACCCTTTAAAGGATTAGAATTCCTTTTTTTGAAAAGAAGTGAATTTCCTTTTTTTGTTTTATGATAAAACCATATTTGAACAAGGAGGGAATGAGTTTTTATGAAGCGCTTGCTCCGTACTAGTCTTACGCTCTTATTATTGTTCGCTTTATGTCTTCCTGCCATTCCGGCTCAGGCAGCCAGCTATCAAGTCGTCGTCACTTCGACGATTGGAGCGAACGTCCGCTCGAAGCCGAGTACTGCCTCGTCTACAACAATTGTAAGACGTGCTGCGTACAAAGCAAAATTCACAGCCGTCTCGTATACGAATGGCTGGTACAAGATCAAGGACGGAGGTACATATCGTTATCTATCGAACCAAGTCGCTCAAAAAGTATCGAGTAGTTCAGTGAAGACGTACAAAATCGTTGTCTACTCGAAAGCTGGAGCGAACGTCCGGACATCACCAAGCACGGCATCGTCAAAGAACATCAAGCGACTCGCATCATACAACTCGAAGTTTAATGCAGTCTCGTACTCGAACGGTTGGTATAAGGTCAAAGGGAAAGTCAATTATTATTACGTCTCTAGTCAAGTCGCCCGAAAAGTGACGACGAGCAGTCCAAAACCATCAAGCGGTAGTTATCCTGTTGCGTCGATGCGGTATTTCAAGCTTGGATCGTCAAGTTATCAATTGACGAAAGAAAGCTTCGTCCGCCGTTACCCAGCGAGTACGACAAAACTGTTGACGGGCATCGTCGCGTATGACGAAGCAGCACGTAAAGGTACGCTCGATCAAACGTTCACGCTGACGTCTTCGATGTTATCCGTTCCTGCAGGTAGCAGCGTTGCCGGTTTCCGTGCCGGGGATAAAGTCACGATGCGCCAACTGTTGAACGGGATGCTCATCCGTTCTGGTAACGATGCAGCAAAAGCGATCGCCGTTCGCACAGCAGGTTCTGAATCGAAGTTCGTCTCGTACATGAACAACCGCGCCCGTTCGATCGGGATGAGTGCGAGCCATTTCATGAACCCACACGGCTTCTATCATTCAAGTCATTACACGACGGCCGCTGATATGCAAAAACTCGCGAATACATACGCGAAGTATAGCTACCTCATGACAGTCAGTGGACGCAAGTCGTATCAGACGACCGTCAAAGGTCCCTATGCACGGACATTGACGTGGTACCATACGAACACATCACTCCCGGGTGATACACGTGTTTATGCGAGCAAGACTGGTTACACACCAGAATCTGGCTACACACGTGTCTTCTTCATCAAAAAAGGTTCGACACGATACGGTCTCGTCACACTGAAAGGAACGTTGTCTCAAACTGAGACGACACTCCGCTCCGTCCTGAACCAATGATTTTTCAATCAGCAACCTGATTCCCCATTTCGGGAGTCAGGTTGTTTTTCGTTTCTCCTTTAAAATTATGCTTGCGCTGAAAACGAATTCATCTTAGAGTTAACTTTAGAATCAGACGTCTGACGTCTTAATGAAGGAGAGGTTTTACGTGGGAAATGTCAGTTTATTATTTGGGGGCGTCGCGCTCTTTTTAAATAGTTTGACCTTGTTCGGAAAAGTCGATCTCCGTAGCGCTGGTGTCTTCAGTCTCATCACGGGTCTACTGCAGACGTTCATCGCGACGTATCTCGTCATCGGTGCAGCAGGCGATCCGGCGCTGACGTTCGGATATGCGAGCATTTATCTGTTTGCTTTTACGTACGTCTATGTCGGAATCACGTTCTTGTTTAATCTCGATGGAAGCGGAGTCGGTTGGTTCTCTTTGTTTGTTGCGATCGCCGCATTGTTTTATGCGTTCGTCAGCTTCACGACGAATGACATCATCGGTGGCGTGACGTGGTTGTTCTGGGCGCTGCTTTGGAGCCTGTTCTTCCTTGGAATGGGAATGAATCGCCCGATCGACGCGATCACGGCCCGCGTTGCCCTCGTCTTAAGCTGGTTGACATTAATCGTCCCAGCACTGATCGGTCTTCGGTTCGGCTACTTTAGTTCGGCATACCAATGGTTATGGAGCGGTGCTGCCATTCTGACTGCTGTCTATTTCCTTTATACGATGATGAAATTCTCGATGCTTCGGACGATCCGTTCGTCGTAATGGATACATGGCGTCAAATCACTAACATGAAAAGAGGTCCTTTCCCGAATATATACTGGGAAACGGACCTCTTTCGTTCAATGAATGTAGAACGCTACAATTCATCCGCGACTCCTACAGGAAAAGAAAGTGCTATCGGCACTTTCTTCAGGGATGGATCAGACCCGGCAAATCGCATAAAGTGCGAGATGCCGCGGCTGATTTCCCGCCTGAGGAAAGCGCGGATGGTAGTAGCGTTCGTTTCGTTATACATCAGACCTAACGTCATTTCTTTCTCTATTTCAATCATTCCAATGCTTCCTGCAGTTGAACTTGAACTTCTTTCAACGACTTATCTGTCGGATGCCAGTAATAGATGCCGTCCGACTCGATGCCCCCTTCTCCGTCAAGCGACAACGTCTCGACGTTTCGTAAAGCATCCCGGTAGTCCGTCGCAACGGTCCGCGCAACAGAGAACGGTACGTTCGTCTTGACGTTTTTCCCAAGTGCTTCAAGGACCGCGTTGAAACGACGAATCGAGAAGTCTTCTGTCATCTTATCAGCGACCGCCTGAACGACTTGCCGTTGACGAATTTGTCGTCCGAAATCTCCGCGTGGATCATCATAGCGCATCCGCGCATAGGCAAGTGCTTCCTTCCCGTTCAGCGACAGTTCTCCTTTTGGGAACTGCATCTCGTAATATGAGAAATTGATATCGTTCTCGACGGTGACGCCATCGACGGCATTGACAAGATCCGTAAAGCCGTCTAGATTGATTTCCGCAAAGTAGTCGATCCGAATATCAAGCAGGTGGCTGACCGTATCGAGTGCCATCTGTGGACCACCAAAGGCATACGCATGGTTGATTTTATCGTTCGATCCATTGCCGATGATCGCTGTCTTCAAATCACGCGGAATGCTGATCATCTGACTTTTATTCGTCTTTGGGTCAACCGTCACGACGATGATCGTATCACTGCGTCCTGTCTCATTTTTCCGTTGGTCGACGCCGAGTAAGAGAAACGAAAGTCCTTTTTTCTGTTCGACGGCCTTCTCTGTCTCGACGCTCGCCTTGACGGGCACTTGCACTTGAACTTCTTTCATCGTCTGACTCGCTTTATGATACACATATCCGCCTGAACCGAAGAGAAGGAGCAGGCATATCCCCGTTAGTGTCAACACGATCCATTTCCACTTCTTCATCATCCATTCTCCTTTTCTTCGTTCTAAATCAGGACGGTCTCTGCGCTTCAAGTACAAGCAAGGCATTGCGCCAGCTACCGAACAAGGCGGTGATGACACCGATGCTTGGTGCATCACGACCGATGCTGAACCGTTGGTAACTTGCGATCGTCAGATGTTCCGTTTCTTGCGCGGCTGCAGCAAGTACGTCGAGTACCTCTTCTTCTCGCCAGCGTTTCCGCGGGAATTCGATGCCGATGATTTCAAGGGCGTTTGACCAAGAGCCGTACCGGCGAGCAATCGTTGCGACGGTCGGACGATTTTGACCAGCCGCCCACTTCGTGTAGGTCTGGCTCGTCAAGACCGGCAAGGCACCTTGCGCTTCAAGTAATGACTCGATGATTCGTTGTTCCATTTCTTGTACGCGTTCCTTCAAGATATCTGCTTCTGACAATGCTTGCTGCCACGAGTTGAATTGATGGACGATATCCGTCAGGCTAGGTGCTTGCTTCTGCTGAGCCCATTCGCGGTACGTCGCGCTCGTGAAAGGATCGAGTTCCTCTCGTGCCTGACGCAAAGCGTCAATGATTTCCGATTTCGTGAACGTCAAGCGGGCATGCCCGATGCCAGCTCGTTCCAAGGCGATTTGCCACGATCCAAATAGCATCAAGATTTCCGCGACGCTTGGATGCGTAGTATTCAGTTGCCAGCGGAAATAGGTATTGGCCGTCAATTCATTCTTCCCGTTCGCAGCGAGACGGAGTGCGTGGATCGCTTCCTCCATATCGCGCATGACGATGTCCCCTTCCCATATATTCATGACTGGACGTTCCGGCGTACGGTCGTCTGCAAGGCTTGACGAACGTTTCGGATGACGACGGCTTGTTCGGTGAATGTCATTTGTGAAGCAGACGGAAGGCAGATACCGTCTTCAAACAAGCGACGGCTGACATCCATCCCTTCTGCTGTGACGAATGGTACGTCTCGGTAAACGGGCTGTAAGTGCATCGGTTTCCAAACCGGACGGGATTCCGCATTCGCTTGTTGCAGCGTCTGAATCATCGCATCACGTTGCGCTTGACCACCCGGTAAGAGGAAGGCACTGAGCCAACGATTGGCGAATGTCCCAGACTGTTCGACTTGCGACGTGACGCCGACCGGTGCAAAGGCACGGTCGTAGCGATCAAAGATGTTCCGCCGTGCCTCGACACGTTGATCGAGCACCTCCAGCTGTCCCCGTCCGATACCAGCAGCGACATTACTCATCCGGTAATTGTAGCCAACTTCCGTATGCTCATAATGTAAGACCGGTTGGCGTGCCTGTGTTCCAAGATAAAAGGCGCGTTCGATCAAAGCGGGATCATTTGCGACAAGCATCCCGCCACCTGAGGTCGTGATGATTTTATTGCCATTGAAGGAATAGATCCCGCACGTCCCGAACGTTCCGGTCATCCGCCCGTTGACGCGTGTCCCAAGCGATTCTGCTGCGTCTTCAATCAACGGAACATCGTACTCTTCACAGAGAGCCGCGATCTCCTCGATTTGCGCTGCGACGCCGTACAGATGAACGACGATGACCGCTTTTGGAAGTTTTCCTCGCGTTGCTGCCTGCAATAACGCCCGACGAAGTGCAGCGGGTGACATGTTCCACGTCTCTTCTTCCGAATCGATCAACACCGGTTGCGCTCCGACGTAGCGGATCGGATTCGTCGAAGCGATGAACGTCAAGGACTGACAGAAGACATCATCTCCGGCAGTGACACCAAGTGTTGCGAGTGCTAAGTGGATCGCCGCCGTGCCACTGCTCGTCGCAAGTGTGGCGCCAGCTCCTGTATACGTCTGCATATCGCGTTCGAAGGCATCGACGTTCGGTCCGAGTGGTGCAACCCAGTTCGTCTCGAGTGCTTCCGTAACGTAACGTGCTTCCTGACCACTTAAGTGCGGGATGGAGAGCGGGATGTGTTTCATGATGTTTCCTCCCTTCGAGGTGACAGCTGACGGATTGGCGTTCGGTAGAGCGGAAACCATTGACCTGTCTCGACTTCTGGATGTTGTCGTTCGAATTGTCGCGCGAGCCGTTCGTAGATCGTCGCATCAAGAATCGATGTACCGAGACCGAAGAACGTCAGATTCGCTTCGCCAAAAGAGCGTTTATAAGCGAGTAAGCTATCCTCGTCGGACCGTGTCGTTCCTCCACCGAGGTGAAGGACTTGAAAACCAGCTTGTTTCGCCCAGCGGATCATCTCTGCGAATAACAGATGATTCGGCCGAAGAGCCAAGTAGGCAGGATCCGAGGCACCGAGATGGTAGTGCGCGAATTGTCGACCCGTTAGTACGATGCATCCAGCGATGATATGCCCGTCTTGTTCGGCAAGCAAGAGGACGTTGTTGATCCGTCCTTCTGCGAAGTGGTCGAAGTAGTTCTGGTCGAAGTAATACCGTGCATCGGCATGATGTTTGTCCATCGTCATCTGATAGAGACGCGCGAAGTCCTGGTATTCTTCCGGACGTCCAAGGCGAATCGTAACGCCTTCGCGACGTGCCTTCCGGATGTTGCGTCGTGTCATCTGTGAAAATCCGCCTTCGATCGTCTCAAACGGATCGGTCAGTTCGAGTGTCACAGTCGGTTGCAAGATATTCGTATGATGACACCAATATTGCCCGAGTTCTTGATTGTGCAAAAGTGGATGAAAGCGAACCGTCTCGGTAACGATCCCTGTTTCGTTGCAGTACCGTTCGAATCGCTCACGCGCTTCGCGAATTTGATCGAGCGACCAGATGCCCGTGAAGTAAGGGCCACCGTATCCATATGGTGTCGTAATGTCTTCAAAGAGTGTCCCTGGAATCCGTCGCCGCAAGTACGGATAGATCAACGTCCCGAACTCCGTCGGATAATAAAAGAGTTCAGGAATCTCATCGTGCTCTTTTGCGAGTTCGAAGTAAGCATATTCGTAATAACAATCAAGTTGATAGGTCGTAACGAGTGCGTCCCATTCGCGGGGATCCCGAATCAACCGTTCATCGCTTAGCGACATCATGGGGAACACCTCCGTCGAGACCCTTGAACTCACCCATGCCAGTCTGGTGAGCCGTCGAGTTCCCTTCTGACGAGATAACCATCTTGAACGTCTTGAACAAGATATAGAGATCGAGTCGGAACGTATGGTGTGCTGCGTACCATTGATCTTGCTCGAGGCGTTGTTGCCACGTCGTTGCGTTCCGTCCGTGAATTTGCGCCCAGCCCGTCAGACCAGGTAAGACGTCGTGACGCGTCATCTGCTCTTTCGTATAGTGGTTCAAGTAGCTGACGAGTAAAGGACGTGGTCCGACGAAACTCATCTGTCCACGGAGGATGTTGACGAACTGCGGGATCTCATCGAGACTCAAGCGACGGATCCACTCGAGCGATGCTGGAATCCGGTCCGCGTCCGGTAGGAGTTGTCCTTCAGCATCCATTTCGTTCGTCATCGTGCGGAACTTATAGATTTTGAACAGCTCCCCCTTATAGCCAGGGCGGACCTGATTGAAGAAGATCGGTCGTCCGAGTTTCGTATAGATGACTAAAGCGACGACGGCATAAACAGGAACTAGGATGAGGATGGCGATGAGACTAACCGTGAAGTCGAATATGCGTTTCATGATGACGTCCTCCTTTTACATAGCTGAAAAGAGATCAAGTTGTCGTTTGATGACGTCGGCTTCGTTGAAATGTTTCATGGCACGGTCAAATCCGTTCCGTCCCATCTCGTTGGAACGGTCCGGGTGTTCGACGAGTGTGTTCATCCGTTTGGCAAGTTTTTTGACGTCGTGGACTTCAACGAGATACCCCGTTTTCCCCTCGACGACTTCTTCGCGGCAGCCCCGGATGTTTGTTGCGATGACCGGTTTTGCACTCGCCATCGCTTCGATGATCGAACGTGGTACCCCTTCGCGATGCGACGGTAAGACGAAGGCATCGACTTGCTGGAACAAGGTCGGCACATCTTCGACGAATCCAAGATAGTCGACGTTTGGAATCTCGCGAATCCGTCGTAAGAATAAGTGTTTCGTCGTCTGATCCCGCTCGCTTGCCATCATCTCACCGGCAATGACGAGGCGGGCTTCCGGGTGACGATAGACGACATCCTCGAACGCATCAAGGAGTTCGAGAATCCCCTTCTCTTCGACGATCCGACCAATGAATAAAAAGGTGAACGGTGCGCCTGCTTCACGCGGGCGTGGATAGAAACGCGTTAAGTCGATCCCATTTCCAAGGTGCATCAGGCGAGTATTCGCTTTGAAGCGTTTGCGCTGAGCGAGCTGATAATCTTCTTCACTCTGGAGGAGCAAATAATCGGTTGCAAAACGTGCCAGCCACTTCTCGACGGAGTACGTCAGCTGATACGTCATTCGCCCCATCTTCTCGTGGAAGTAAAAACCGTGTGCTGTATAGACGATGTGCTTCGTTCCGGCCCGCTTCGCGGCGACCCGACCGAGGGCGGCGGCGACCGGTGTGTGGACATGGACGGCGTCGTAGCCGTCCTCCTTCAAGATTCGTGTGATTTCACGGATCGTCCGCCAGTTACTCGTCCAGTCAATCCGGCGCTCAATCGGAATGTCGTGCATCCGAAAGCCTTTGGCTGCGAGTTTGACGGAGGCTCCCGTATCAGCACAGGCAATGCCGACGTCGTGTCCGGCATTTTGTAAAGCGAGTAAGAGCGGCTGCAACATCGTCTCTGCCGTCGTATCAAGAGCACAGACTTGAAGAATTTTTAGAGGCGCCATACGTGAACCCCCTCTGGCTGTTCTGCTCGTGGTAACATCCCTTTGATGTCGACGACAATGCCGCGTCCGACTTTTAATAAGTGTTGCGCAAGATTCCAGCCACCCTCGACGTATTCTTCGTGTGAGACAGCAAAGATGACGACGTCGGCTGGTTTGAGTTCGCTCATCTCGAGCAAGTCGATCCCGTACTCGCGTTTTGCTTCACTCTTTTCGACGAGTCGATCCGTCACTTGGACGTCGATCCCGAACTCTTCGATTTCGCGGACGAGATTCGCGACTTTCGAGTTACGGATGTCGCTGACGTTTTCCTTGAACGATAAGCCGAGAATCGTAACGCGCGCGCCGAGGACCGGCATATTTTGTTTAATCAAGTTCTTGACGAGTGCCGTTGCGATGAAACGTCCCATCGTATCGTTGATTCGGCGACCAGCGAGGATGACTTCCGGATGATAACCGAGGGACTCGGCTTTCATCGTCAGATAGAATGGATCGACACCGATACAATGCCCACCGACGAGACCTGGTCGAAACGGGAGGAAGTTCCATTTCGTGCCGGCTGCTTCGAGGACTTCAAGCGTATCGATGTCCATCCGGTCGAAGATGATCGCTAATTCGTTCATCAAGGCGATGTTGAGATCACGTTGTGTGTTTTCGATGATTTTCGCAGCTTCCGCGACCTTGATCGACGAGGCCCGGTGAACACCAGCTTCAACGACCGCTTCGTAGACTTCAGCGACGATGTCGAGCGTCTGTTCATCCTGGGCAGAGACGATTTTTTTGATCGTCTTGAACGTATGCTCGTGATCGCCCGGGTTGATCCGTTCCGGTGAGTAACCGACGAAGAAGTCGACGCCAGCACGTAATCCGGATGCTTCTTCAAGAACCGGAATACAATCTTCTTCTGTCGCTCCTGGGTAAACCGTCGACTCGTAGACGACGATGTCGCCTTTATTGAGTTGGCGACCGACGAGATGAGAAGCGCGTAGGAGCGGCGTTAAATCCGGTTGATTCTGCGCATTGATCGGTGTCGGAACGGCGATGATGATGAAGTCGCTCGCTTGTAGCGCCGCTGGATCAGAGACGTAGTCGACGGTTACGTTCTTCAACGTGAACGGACTGAGTTCGAGCGTCGCGTCGATCCCTTCTTGTAGTTCTTGAACGCGTTGTTCCTTGATATCAAAGCCGACGACGTCTGTTTTTTCGCCAAAGGCGACGGCGACAGGAAGTCCGACGTATCCGAGTCCGACGACGGCAATCGAACGGTTGGCAACGGGAAGTGCACCGGTATGGGCTGCTGTCGTATCTACGATGTGTTTGACTGCCTTGTTCATGGTGGGTTCCTCCTATTTCATCGACTGTTTGACGATCAACGTTTTTCCGTTCGGTTCTTGTTTGACTTGTTCGACTGGCTCGAGAACGATCTTCATCTCGGAGCCGAGTAGCTTGCGCATCTCGTTTAAGAGGATCTGTTCGTGTTTCGGATGGAAACGTTTCGTATCTGGAATATAACGAAGTGTCACGTAATCGAGCGTGTGCTGCTCAACTTGGAGTCGTAAGACCGAATTCGGAAGTTCACGGGCAATCGTCGTGATATCCCCTTCAAACACCTTGCCCCGCTTTTCGCTGACGATATAACTCGTTCCCCGTCCATCAATCGAAGCGATGACCGGTCCGTTTAAGCCACAGCTGCAGGTCTCGTCACTCAGCGTCATTCGGTCACCGATCCGGTATCGAATCAGCGGTGTCCCACGTGTCGTAAAACACGTGACGACGACTTCTCCGTCCTCTCCATACGGTTCGATGATGCCTGTTTCATGGTGGAGATGTAGTTTTCGATGACTACATTCCGAGATGATTGGAGCACCTTCTGAAGAACCGTATTGATCGAAGACCGGTGCGCGGAAGGCTTCTTCGAGTACGGAGCGCATCTCTTCTGTTACCGTCTCAGACGTCGGGAAGATGGCAATCAGCGGAATATCCAGCTGAATGTGATGCTTCAGCATATAACGGGCGATTTCGACCATCGCTGTCGGTGTACCATCGAGTGCTCGCGGCTGGAATCGATTTAGCTCCTCGATGTAGGCTGGGAAATTTTCCTCCTTCATATGAAAGATTGAGACGAGTAATTGATTGAGCGGTCGATTCATCCGCCAGAAGATTGGTTTCTTTTGATCGACAGCTGTTAGCGTCCGACCGGTGAAGCTCGCCCGACGCATCCCAGCGTGAAAACCATGGCGTTCCTTGAAGTAGTCGAGGTGTGCCATCCGTTCTTGAACATCCTCGCGCATGAATGCCACTTGGAGTGACTTCCCGCTCGTTCCTCCTGTTCGTCCCCGGACCGGTGCATCGACGCGGGACATGAACGCATCGTTGTTTTGGCGGAGCGTCTCTTTTTCAAGGATCGGAATCGTCTTCAACTGGTCGAGTGACGTCAACGGTAATTGGATCTCGTGTTCGTGAAAGAGATGTGTATAGTACGGTGTATGCGTCACGACGAAAGCGAGAAAGGCATTCAGGCGATCGAGTTGTTCTGCTTTATAGTCCTGCGTCCGGTCCTTCATCCGGAGTTCCTTCATCTTTTGCTCATAAAAGGAACCGTAACGTTCTTGCATCAACTTGCGACCGTATAACGATGTCAGCCAGTTTTGGATGAAGATCGGAGAGCGGTAGTAGAATTCCTCTTTAAGCGCCATCTTGGATTTCCTCCTTCAGCAAGTAGTGACTCTCATACCAGTCGATGAATGCATTAACTCCCGCTTCGACCGTCGTCTGTGGTCGGTAGCCGATCGTCTCGAACAAGGAAGTGACGTCAGCAAAGCTTTCTGGAACGTCACCTGGTTGAAGCGGCATCCCATTTTTAATTGCCGTCTTCCCGAGACGCCGTTCAATCAAGGCGACAAATTCGTTCAGTCGAATTGGGCTGTGACTGCCGATGTTGTAGACACGGTACGGAACATTGCTGCGATCCGGCAACGGATTTGAAGCATCGAACGCTTCGTCGACTTGCGGTTCAGTCTGGAACAGGCGATAGATGCTTTCGATGATGTCGTCGACGTAAGTGAAGTCTCGCCCCATCTCGCCGTAGTTGTAGAGATCAATCGGTTCGCCCTTCGCAATCGCCTCTGTGAACTTGAACAATGCCATATCCGGGCGTCCCCACGGACCGTAGACGCTGAAGAAGCGAAGGCCTGTCGTCTTAATCCCGTAAAGGCTGCTGTAGGTGTGTGCCATCAGTTCATTCGCTTTTTTTGAGGCGGCGTAAAGACTTAGCGGATGATCGACGGCATCCGTCGTCGCGAACGGCATCTTCGTATTCGATCCGTAGACGGAACTTGAGGAAGCGTAGATCAATTGTTCAACTGGATGATGCCTACAGGCTTCAAGAATCGAGAGAAAACCGACGATATTTGACGTCATGTAGACGTCCGGTCGATCGATGCTGTATCGTACGCCTGCTTGTGCTGCCAGATGGAGAACGAGATCGATTGATTCCTGTTCAAAGATCCGCGCGACGGCTGCCGTCTCTTCGAGTGAGACCCGGTAAAACGTGTAGTTCGTTCCGAGTTCAGCGAGCCGGGCTTCTTTTAACGTCGGGTCGTAATAGTCGTTCACTTCATCGAGTCCGATGACTCGGTAACCCTCCCGGATGAAACGACGTGCGGCGTGAAATCCAATGAAGCCTGCGATACCTGTAATTAAGATCGTTTTATTCAGCACGGTGTTCGACCTCCTCGAAGTAGTGGCGCGCTTGTAAGCGCATGTAGTGAACGGATGTGTAGACGATGAGTAACATCGGGAACAACTTATACCGGTGTCGAATGGCCGTTCCGACATTGCCGGTTCCTAGACCGAAGATGACGGCGTTGAGAGCAAAGAGAAGGAAAAAGAAGAAGAGGACGCTGCCGAACGGATGCTGACGGATCAGTTTAAAGGACCGGACGATCGCAAAACAGGCGATGAAGTAGAAGATGGCATCAAGGAAGAAGATTAGAATGTTCATGACGCTCGACCATTGCCACGGGAACGGTGAGAACAGGAAGTAAATCGTCCGGATCGGTGAGTAGAGAATCATGTCAGCTGGACCCGTCACCGTCAATCCGTTCAGATAAGCGGAGCCGCCACGGTCGTAACTCATTCCGCTGAACAACTGGCCGTTTTCTGAGACGTGGGTGAACTTCGCGAACAAGACGTCTTGGAAGCTATAGACGATGAAGCCGACGACCAGTACTTGAAAGATCAGTCGCTGCACCTTCGTCGGTTCAAAATTCATTCGTCGTGACTCGTGACTGTAAAACGAGAAGTAGACGAGTAAGACGATGATGCCAACAGCAAGACCGGAGTGGAACATCGTACTGACGAAGTAGCCGAGATACGCGAGAATCATAGACCAGCCGGACTTCTCTTCCGTCCAGCGCACCATGTAGTAGAGCGTGTAGACGATACCAAGGGCGACGATTTGGTCGCGTAAGAGAATTGGCGAGAGCAACAATCCTTGCGGGAAGAACGCGAAGATCAATGTCGCTCCGAACACGTAGCGTTCCGGTAAGCGTAACCGTTGCAGTGTCTTCGCGAGGATGACGACGGCGACGACGCCGAGGATGACGTTTAAGAACTGAGCGAGTATCCGTTCTGGACCAAACATCAGGTAGAAGATTCCGAGAAACTTAGAATAGGTGCCGCGGACGACATCATTGAAGGTCGACGGATCGGTGAAGATTTGGACACCTTCGAGATGAAAGGCTTCGGTATCGTCACCACTGTGTGGTGGTAAGCGAAAGAATTCGAGATCGATGAACATCAGGACCAGTCGGACGAAGAAAGCGGTGATGAAGATAAGAAAGAGTGGCGTCGTCTCTGCCTGACGGAGCAGATAATAAAGAAACAACACCGAGTTGATGAGCAGCAAGGCGGTCACGTAGGTGTCCGGGAAGAGCGACCGGGCGAATTGACAAACGAGCGCTTCGAGCACGATGAGTAGTAGGATTGGTCGCATCTTCTTCCCTCCTTAGCTGCTTTGTTCGACGACGAGGGCGACGTCCCGTGGATATAAGGACCGATACAGTGCTGGTAACAGTAGGACGATCTGAGTGACGGCGCAGAGTGTGTAAGCGATCGTCGCTCCGTACAGCCCGTACAGCGGAATCAACAAGCTACACGCGACGAGATTGACGACGACACTGCCGAAGATCGAGATCGTCTGGATCCGAAACTGTTGGAAACCGGTCAGGAGTGCCTGAATGACGGTCGAATTGTAGAAAAAGAGTGAGGCAACCATCATCAAGACGAAAATCAGATGGTACTGAACGAACGAAGCATTGTAGAAAATCGTCAAGCCCCACTTCCCAAAGAAGATCGCTCCGATAATCAACAGGATTCCGACGACGTTCGTCATGACTAACATCGATCGCGTCAACTTCCGCAGTTCTGGCAAACTTTGACGCTCACCGGTCTCAGACGAGAAGTTCGGTAGTAAGACAGCGATCAAGGAGTGTATGAATAGACTTCCGAGTACGAGTAGATAGGCGATACTGGCGTAGTACCCGAGCTCTTCTGTTCCGATTGCGTGCCCGACGAACAATCGCGGGATGTTTGCGTTCAAGGCGATCAGGAGAGCGACGAATCCGAGTGGCATTGCTTTGAGGAACAATTCCTTGCCTGACCGGTACCGTAAGTCAAGCGCTTGGTTGTCAAAACCACGACCGACCCGGCGAATTGTCGGCAAGTCGTATACGAGGAGCATGATCAAGTTCCCAGCAATTAAGGCGAGCACGAAACCGTGAATCGAATGGGTCGTAAAGAGGACGAGTGCTGCGCCCGAGACGTTCAAGAGACTACGGAAAATCTTTGAGACAGCGACTTCCTTGAAAGCGGTGTGTCCTTGCAAGAAACCATATGCGAGGTCTGCGAACGACTCCATGTATTTATTGAGATAAACGAGTAACGTCAGGAGTAAGATGTCCGCTTCACCAAAGAAGTAATAGATACCGAGTAAGACAAACACGCCTGCTGAGAGGAGCGAAAAACGCGTTTTGATGAAGAGCCAGAAGTTCGTCAGCCCAGCCCGTTCTGCCGTCAGGATCGTACTGGCATTGAGCCAACAGAACATGACGATCGGTGCGGTGATGGCAAGGGCGTAGTTGAAATAACCGATGTTGAGCGGTGTGCTCCATTTGATCAGGAGCGTCAAAATCATCCATTGATGCAGTGAATAGGCGGTATCGGCAATGAAGATGAGATTGAAGCGGGACAGCCGGGCTGTTTTCATCGTTTTCCCTCCTCTCTATTTGCGAGCGATCCGCATCGTTGTCGCGACTGGATCGATATCGGTCTCGTTCGTGATCCCTAACAAGTACTGGCGAAGTGCCTCATCCTGTCCAAGCGTTTGGGCAATCTCACGCAAGTACGGGTCGACGGATCCGAAGGGACGTGTCTTACCGACGAGAATTTTGTCGAAGACGAGTTCGTCATGGACCTCATCTCGAGCGAGTAGTTCCTCATACAGTTTTTCACCTTTTCGAATCCCGCTGTAGACGATCGGGATCTGCTCTTCCGTGAAGCCACTTAAGTGAATCAAGTTCTTCGCCAGTGTCGTGATGTGAACTGGTTCGCCCATGTCGAGGACGAAGACTTCGCCACCTTTTGCGAGAACACTTGCTTGGATGACGAGACGACTCGCTTCCGGGATTGTCATGAAGTAGCGCGTCATCCGCGGATCCGTGATCGTAATCGGTCCGCCTTTGGCAATTTGTTCTTTAAAGAGTGGAATGACGGAACCGCGGCTACCGAGGACGTTCCCGAACCGAACGACGGCGAACGTCGTCTCGCTGTTACGGGCCATCTGTTGGATGATCATCTCGGCGATCCGTTTCGTCGCGCCCATCACACTCGTCGGATTGACGGCCTTATCGGTCGAGATCATGACGAATCGTTTGACACCAGCTGCTTCTGCTGCTCGAGCGACGTTGCGTGTTCCGTAGATGTTGTTCTTGACCGCTTCGCTTGGATTATCCTCCATCAGCGGCACGTGTTTATGGGCTGCTGCATGATAGACGAGATCCGGTTCGAAACGCCGCATGACTTCAAGCATCCGGTCACTGTCTTGTACATCAGCGATGACGGATTCGAACTGGATGTCCCGACTAAGACACTCGAGCTCCCGGCGAATCAAGTAGATGCTGTTTTCACCGTGTCCGAGGAGAACGAGTCGTTCAGGACGGAAACGAATCAGTTGCCGGCAAATCTCGGAACCAATCGAACCACCGGCACCGGTGACGAGAACGGTCGCACCGTGGACACTTCGCTCGATTTCTGTAATATCGAGCTCGACGGGTTCGCGACCGAGTAGGTCAGCGATCGAGACTTCACGGATCTGTTTGATGGAGACTTTTCCGGACGCCAGTTCGACGAGCATCGGTAACGTATGCGCCTCGACCTGCGTCTGTTTGATTCGGTTCAGCAGTTCAATTCGTTGCGGGTAAGGTAAGGATGGAATCGCCAGGACGACCGCTTCGATTTTTTGTTCCTCGATGATGCATTCGAGTTGATCGATTGCTCCGATGACGGGAACACCGTGAATCCGCATTCCGCGTAGTTCGAGCGAATCGTCGAGGAGTCCTACGACATTTAAGATATGCGATTTCTTTTGCTTCAGTTCTTTTGTAATCATCTGACCGGAAGCACCGGCACCGATGATCAGCGTTCGTTTACCGAGCGTCTTATGATCTGGGACGAGTCTTAAACTACGTCCACGAATCAACAGCCGGACGAATAAGATCCCGTTTAGGACAAGCCCTGTTTGCAAGAAAATCGCCCGTTCGACAGCGAAGTCGAACAACGCGTATTCAAGACCAAGTAAGACGAAGCTGCTGGCGAGGACGACGACGAGTAAAACAGCGAGATCACGTAGACTTGCGTAACGCCAGATGATTTGATAGAAGCGCATCCAATGAGCGACGAACGTAAGGGCAACCCACTGGATGAGGGCGATTTCGAGTGCATCCTGCAACTCGAAGTTGACGGTGAGATGGAGTGGATTGAAGAAATAAAACGTCACTACGGTCGCGAGTGCGATGATTCCGGCGTCGATCAGGCGAAGGAGTCCGATCTTCAACTGCCGACGGTACGGGGTGAGCGGGGAATGCTGCATGACGGTGTCTCCTCTCCTCTCTCATGAATGACTGCGGGGAATCGCTTTCGGATAACTATCAGTGGATTCGCGTGTCGCTTCCTTTTTGCTTAACGAGCGAGAATAGACGATCAGGAGTCCGAGCATTAGACCAAGGACGCCACCGATGCCTGTATTCATCAGAATGTTCGGTGACACGGGTTTCGTTGGAATCCGTGCGCTCGAGAACACTTCCGTCTTACTCGTGTTGATCAGTTGTGGGAGATAATCCTGGAAGACTTCCGTCATCGTATTTGCCTGGATAGCTGCCTGCTCCGCCGAACGATCCGTGACGGATAAGGCGATGACTTGCGAATCGAGATTGCTCGAGACCGTCAGACGATCCGTCAAATCGAATAACCGCTTGTCGGTGACGTCCATCTTTTGGGCGACCTGATCGACGACCTCTGGGCTTCGTAGGATATCTTGATAGGTACTGACGAGTGTCGGCGTCGATGTCGCTTCTGCGTTCGCTTGAGGAACGACGAGGATGTAGGCCGTCGCCTCGTATGTCTTCGGGATGACATACGTGCTAAGCGCATATCCGGCTCCCGCAAAGAGAATCATGAAGAGTGCGAGTAGCCACCAGCCGCGTCGGAGTGTCTTCAAATGATCTCCGAAGGTTTTTCTTTGATGCATCGAGCTCACTGTTGTTCACCTCTTTCTGGCTTGACCGAATGGATGGACATTGGTTATGTCTACACCTTATTTCCAATCGACTCCCAAAACAATTAGAGCTTGGTGGAAATGATTATATTTTTTTCGGTAGCTATCTCGCTTGCGTGACGCTAGTTCACAGCATGAATTCATGTCACGAAAAAAACGCGATTCACGAAAAAATGATCACGTTTTTCTTAATGTTTTTTCATTTATCTGCATGATATTTTGAAAGATAAGGGTAAATACCAATTTGATGATTAAAAAGTGTTCAAATCGGTAATAAGTCCTATATGAAGGGTGGATAGACTTTAGAAATCATGTTAAAATCAGCCAATATACCCACATCGTTTACCTTATCCATCCTAGTCGTTTGGATCATGCTCGATGCCTGGATTCGTCCTTTAGCCTTCACGGACGAAGTGTTGCCGAAACAGTGGTCCCTTTGGTTGCTTCCCGTATACATTCTTCTATTCAGTCTCTGTTGGGTCATCTTACAACCGTTCTATCGCGTCAACCGTGCAACAGGACATCAAATCGCACTTATTTTTCTGATTTATCTGACATTTCATATCGTATTTTTCTTTTTTAACGCGAATACGGATCGTATTCTTGCTTCGCTTTATCTCATCTCGACTTGGCTTTTCGTTGGCATCGTCACTTCGCTCTCGCGTACATCGATCGACCAATGGCATCGTCTTCTCTATTACTTCCTTTACGGACAAGCCGTCTTTCTCGCTTCCTATGCACTCATCGTCTCATTTGGTTCAGAGTATGTTCCGATCGAAAACCTGCAATGGCTTCAGATCGGTCCTTTGTCGTTTCCTCAGTTGTACGTCGGCGAACAAGGCTCATTCCTTCGCCTTGCTGGTCTGATGAACAATCCGAATACGTTTGCGGCCTGGCTCGTTCCGGGAGGGCTGTTCGCCTGGTTCTATCTGCTCAAACAGTTCCCCCGTCGGCAAAGCTTTCTGCACGCCGTCTTCCTATCTCTGATCATTATCGCTTTACTCAGAAGCGGTTCGCAGACAGGAATCTATTCTTTTCTCCTTCTTGCTCTTTTGACGAGTATTCGAATGGTTCCGGGAACGAGACGACGGTTGCAAGTAACGGCCTGTTACGTGACGGGAAGTCTGATTCTTCTCATCGTCTTTGCGTTTGAAGGACTGCTTCCTCGTTTGCTCAGTCTCAATGGACGATTTACGCTCTGGCAGGCAGGATGGCGGGCTTCCGCTGACGCACTCTGGTTCGGACACGGCATCGGGAGTGCACCACGCGGACTGCAGGAACAACTAAACGAACAGGTTCTCTATACGTTTCACAGTACACCGATCACCTATCTCTATGAATTCGGACTCATCGGTTGTCTCCTGTACGGCGCAGTCTTTCTGTATCTGTTGTATCGACTCTTTCGCATTCAAACGACGGACCTTGCTTTCCTTGCCCTGTTGCTTACTGGATGGCTCGGGTTGCTCCAATTCACGGAAAGCATTCTCGTCCGACCGAGTGGTTTTTATTTCATTTGGCTCAGCCTTCTTGCTTATACGTCGCTTCGTCGACTTCCACCTCACGACAGTACCCACACCTAGAGCACCTACACGAAAGGGGTATGACATCATGAAGAAATGGACAGAACAACAAGTCATCGATAGCCTAATCGAAGCTAGTATCGAATATCCCGCTCTCGACGCAAAGACGTATGCGCGCTGGTCGATCGGAAAAGACATTCCGTCGATCACGACGATTATCAATGTATTCGGCTCTTGGCGTGAAGCACTCCAAGCTGCTGGTCTCTCATCGATCCGTCCTTATTTCTCTGACGAAGAGATCCTTGCTTTCATCAAGGAAGCGTCAACACGTCTCCACCCTTTCCATAGCAACAGCTACCGGGAATGGGCAAAGGCGAAACATGGACCATCCTTGACACTGATCAACTTACGTTTCGGATCATGGTCACGCGCACTCGAAGAAGCGCACATCGAGATGACACGTTCCATCTCGATGACGGAAGAACGGATCATCACAGCCTTACTCGAAGCTTCTGATGTCCTCCCCCGTCTGACGACGCAGACGTATGCAATTTGGGCACAGGAAAACGGACATCCGACAGTCGCGACGATTGCCCGTAAATACGGTTCATGGGCTGATGCCCTCGCTTGCCTCGACATTGCACCGCCTCGCCGGAAATGGGTCGAAGAGGATGTCCTTGAAGCACTACGGCAGGCGCAAGAAGAATTACCTTCTCTCAGCATCATTCATTACCGAAAATGGGCAGAAGGTCGCTCGGTTCCGAGCACCTCAACGATCAATGCCCTCTTTGGTAGCTGGACCTCTGCCGTGCAATGCCTCAAGCGTGCACGCGTCTCTCTTTCCTGATCATCCCCTTCTATCGAAAAGGAGTGACCCGGTATCACACCGAATCACTCCTTTTTCGTACGCCTATGCTTTTTTGATTTGCTCGAGCAGCGACGCCGGTAAGAGCGTTACTGTATCGTGCTTCAATAAATAGATGTCTTCCACATATGCACCGATGCGTCGAGGATTACGTTGCCCCTGTAAATTGTTTCGGATTGCTTTCGGAAAATTGACGCCGCATTCATAAGCATGTGGATACCCACCACCAAATCGCGGATTGATTTCTGATAAATAGAGCGTTCCGTCAACATCGAAGAGATCAAAATCAAGCGGACCGACGAGACCCGTTCCCGCTAAGACATGCTCGACTAATTCAAAGACGTCGTCGCGTTTGACGGAGCGACTCTTATCGGTTTCTCCAGCACGCATGACAAGTTTCTCCTTGATGAAAATATCGGTCACTTCATGCGTTAGCCAGTCGACATAAACATCAACACCAAGCTCTTGTCCTCTTAAGTATTCTTGAATCAATAGATTCGGATGGACGGCAAACAATCCTTCAACGACCTCAAGTGAAGAGACCGACTGGACATGGAGACTCGCGCTCCCATTACGTGGTTTTACGAAGACTGGAAACTGGACTTCCCCTTGCGTCAGTGCGCTCCTGAACGCTTCGAGCGTCACGTATGTCCGCGCATGTGCAATACCTTCCGCAACACAGTACGTATACATCGCATATTTGTCGAAACAGAGATGACACGCGTCCATCGGTGAGACTAGTACGGTGACACCGATTGCTTCAAAGCGTTCCGCCGCCGCTGCCAGCAACTCCAGTTCAGGATCAATCAATGACAACAACGCTGTCACCTGTTCACGCTGACACAGTTCAAGTAAATGATCGATATAATCCGGTGCATCGGTCCGTGGTACGAGATGATGACGTTCTGTCATATAGAGCCCCGGTGCGAGTGGGCTACAATCCGCCGTACTAACTTGACCGTTTGGCATCTCACGAACGAAATACTCGACCAGCTTCGTCCGGCGACCGACGCTCGTCATCAACAAATGGGAAGTCTTCATAAGGCAGTCTCCTTCGTTAAAAGTGATGCCTGTTCTTTTCGTGCTGCAAGGAAACACTTCCTGCTTGGCGTCGTACTTTTTTCCTATAGACGAGTAGAAAACATCCGATTCCGATCAAGGCACCGGTCCCATCGAGTAAGACATCTTGGATGAGTCCCGTCCGGTCCCCTGTCAAAATCTGATGGAACTCATCAAAGACAGCGACCATAATCGCTAACGAATAGGCAAACAAGACGGCCAGTCCTAGCGTCAGGCGACGACGTGTCAAATCGATCAATCCGATCCCTAATGCGAGAAACGTCGAGACATGAGCTGCTTTTCGGATGAAAAACTCAATGAAGCCACTTCGTCCAAGTGCATCGACACTGACTTCTCCATGATACGAGAAGGAAATAAAACGCAGATGATCGACGAATCCTAACGGGATGTATCGTGATAATCCTGGTTTGATGGATTGTGCCTGATATGGCATCGAACTTGAGATGAAGAGGATCAATAGAACGGCAAGGACAATGTAGCCGGACCACGTAATTTTTTTCATGAAGACACTCCTTTTTTTAGTATCACTTTAGAATAGTATGAGTGGAAACGACAAACGATTCCTTCTAAAATTCAATTTCTAGTTTAACCCATTTCATTTTTTTAGTTTCCTTGAAAAACGATATTTTACATTTCACAGGTTTCTTTTATAATGAAAGTGGTTAATTAGTACTATACACGATGACCTGAAGAATAGGAGTGGAGTGCCATGAACCGTGCACTAGGTAAAAAAATCATGCAATTGCGCAAACAACACAAGTATACTCAAAAGTTTTTGGCTGAACGCTGTGGTGAATCAGCAACGGACATCTCCGCTTACGAACGTGGTCAGCGCATGCCCTCTCCTCAAGTCCTAGAACGCTTGGCTCTTGCTTTAGACACGACGGTCATTGATCTCATCGATCCGAAGTATGTACAGCATCCTTCGTTGAATGAATTCATGCAACAAGCGCTTGAACCATCGCAACCGCTTGATCTGAAGCTCATTCTCGAGGACCTACTCGTTCATCTTAGTCTATCAAAGGAAATTTATTTCGATGGGCGCCTCGTCTCACCGAACGTCCGGGATGAGATGGCGACGTCTATTGACCAAGCATTAAAACGCGGGCTTTCTTCGATTGAGGCGTAATAAAAAATGGGATCAAAATCAGCTGATTTTGATCCCTCTTCTTATTCCGTTTGGACGATATGGTCGATGTACAATTGACCGTCTTCATATGTCGCTTCTAGAAGCTTGCGAAAAAACGTATTCTCACTTGTTTTCTCGGATACGAATACACGCGCGTAACGCTGATGCGCCTGCGCGAGTACGCTGAATTTCAGAGTACGAGCAGATGAAGAGAAGAACAATTGTCGACCGGGATGCCCAAAGGCGTCTGTTACTTTCGATTCTTCTAAGAAGTGAAAAGATTCATCTGGAAACAA
The DNA here is from genome assembly GCF_022170825.1 of Exiguobacterium acetylicum. Taxonomy (NCBI): domain Bacteria; kingdom Bacillati; phylum Bacillota; class Bacilli; order Caryophanales; genus Exiguobacterium; species Exiguobacterium acetylicum. The sequence continues at coordinate 2,718,203 of NZ_CP081878.1, forward strand.
GGTCTCAATGAACGATAAACAGCTTTGCTGAAAGGTACTTCCGCTCTGATTTTCCATGATGTGTCCGGCTCCTCTTTCTCATGATGTACTTCGAATCGTGAAAAGGAAACTACTGTATCACATTACCCAGTCTTTAGACCTATCCAAACCAGTATATTACATATAATTTTAATTGTATCGTTACATTATATTATTTGACTACTGTTTCTCGAATTCCAGCACCAACATTGTTTTCCCCTCATACAGAAACTGTCCCTGATAGCGTGATAACGTCGCAAATTCAAACAACGTTTTCGGTTCGTACAAATATTCGACCGCATAACTGACCTTTTCCTCTTGCCCCAATTTGAGATAGGCGTTGAATAATAAACGTTCGCCATCAATGTGGTAGCCATAGAAGAGCAATGTCTTTTGAAAACGTCGTGTCGCGATCGGATGTGCGATCGATCTCAAGTGATCGACGTGATACAAGGACACGAGCAATCGTCCGCTCGGTCGCAATAATTGACGGATGTTTCGGAAGAACAACAACAGCTCCCCGCGCGTATAACGTAAAATCGTCGTTCCCGGTAAGATAATCCGGTCAAAATACTCAGGACCGACGACATCCGTTATGTCATGACTCCACCCGTAAATCTTATGCTGATACTTCTCCGCAATCTGTTTCGTCCGCGTAGCTTCCGGTTCGATCAGATAAAGATCATAGCCTTCATCAGACAAGAGATTAAATAGCGAGGGATCAAACGTGCCATGAAACAGAATGCTCTCTCCTTTTTGTAGATAACGTCGGTATAACATCAGCTCATCAACTTCAGTAAGTTGCTGCGCTTCTTGATACAGTTGACCGAATCGTTCATCCGCTTGGACATGATCCAGCACCTGGACACGCGAGTAGCTACCTTTGCGTAAGAATGGACCGAATAAGACGTCACCCATGATACATCAACTCCTTGTAATGCTGAATCGCTTCTGCATAATCTGCGCCGAGCCGCTCCGGTAACACGTCGAACTGTTCCTTTTGATCCGCTTCAAGAATCCAAAGGAATGCTTCGTTCGTCTCAAATAACCGTAATGTCGTCCGGTTGAAAGCAAAACAGCCTTCTTCGTTTTGAATGCCGATCAATGTCAACGGTCCAATCCGTCCGGACGTCCGTGGCAATTCGAGATCGGAGTACGGTGTGATGAAACGACTCGTACCCTGAAACGATCCTGCCAGTTGATACAAAAGAGGAAATAGCTCCAGCTCGGTTTGCGACGCGAGGGGTTCCGGTTGTGGTTGCTGTTCCCGGAACGACTCGATATCAACAGAGATGTCCGCACTCAACTGAATCGTCTTCTGGCGATCGGCGTAAATCCCGTCTGCAAAAAAGAACAGTCGATGCGAGACGCGTAAGCCACTTAACGTCGCATAATCGAGTATCCCCATCGAATGATCGTTTCGAATCCGTCCCGTTTGTTGCCAATCCTTTAATCTTTCCGCAAGCGCATCACGCGACAAAACGGTCAGCTGTGACTCAAGCGACGGAGAGAGGCGATCAGAAAACGTCAATAGAATTGGTGTTCGACTCATCAGTTCGATGATCGGTAGATCGTGACGCATCGGGTGATCAAAGTAGATGACGCTATTGATCGTCATCGCTCGGAAATTACTAGCTGGAATCTGGTCCAGTAACGAGCTATCCTCAATGTAGACATGACGTAACGGTTGCGGATGGTGCGGCACAGATGCTGGGTAAACACCCGTCATCAACGAGAGAAGCGCATGATGGACAGCTGGAACGGATGCAGAAGCAGGCATTTCTTCTTGCGGTAAGACGAGACCATTCAAGAAATCAGGTTGTCCGAACAGCACTTCTCCATTCGGACGAATCAGATGGAACTGGACGTGCAGCATCTCATGTTGTAAATACGCGACGAGCCGTAACGTCCGCTCGCCTTCTCCTTGGAGGACGAAGACGTAATGTTCGTACTCCTGAAAATCCATATAATCGAGTAAATCATGGAATGTATGCGTATCGTAATCAAAAGCGTCGAGTGAAATACGGTGCGTCTGGCAAAAAGTTTGCAGGTCGGTCGACGGAAGAGAACGTTGTAGCCAGCCGTCTTGTTCCGATAAAAGCGATAATCCGATCATGCCCTCTCTCCTTTCTCGTTAAGTGATTGAAAAAAGGGCTTCATTCTAATAGCCGAATGAAGTCCTTTTTGCGTGCATTAAGCCGATTTGACGTTTGCCTTAGGTTTCGTAGCAGTCCGGTCCATTTCCCGATGAGCGAGGGGGGCGACGGAGACGGTAGCAGGATTAAGACACCAAGCGCAAGAAGTCATGTTACGTCGCGTTTCTTTTAAGATGAGTGTCATGGTTGTACCCCTTTCTGAATCAAGTGAGATGGTCGTTGAAACATTGATACGAAATCAAGTAAATCAGTAGTATCTAGTCTTGTTCGCTTCTATAATAGAAGTTGATACCCTATACCAGTTCAATCTCCACGAAAGGACGAGGAGCCGATGGATCAATTCATGTCACCGCAAATCGGCTTAGCATTACGCCGATTGCGGAAGAAACACAACCTGACCCAAAAAGATTTAGCGAACGGAATCTGCAGTCAAGCAGAGATTAGTAAGATTGAAAGTGGCACACATTCACCGACGGTAGAGTTGCTCTATGCACTATCGCGTCGATTGCAAGTGCCAATGACACTTTTTCTTGATCATACTAATTTTAGAGAGTCACTTAAACTTTTAGATGAAAAACTACTACATCGATTTAGAAGTGGTGACTTCCAAGCACTACATTTTGAGACTCAAAAAATAATAAATTCAAGTCCCTTGGATGAAGAACTTAACCTACTTGTTCGATATTTCTACTTACTCAGTTCTTATAGGTTAGAAAAATTAGACTATCGTACATGTATTATAGAATTACAGCAAATTTCAGAGAAATATTCATCACTTTATTATTCACCTAGTATGATACTTCGAATTAAATCGGCGATTGCCATCCTTCATTTTGAGAATAAAAGTTATAAGCATAGTCGAATCGTTTATGAAGAACTAATGAATTTGGACTATGATAGCGATGAACTAATTCTTGAAAAAATTCGAATACATTATAATTACTCGAAAATCTTACTAAAACTTAATGAAGTTCAGAAATCATTAGAGATCGTTCAAAAAGCAATTAATATTAGCCTGCTCAATAAGAATATGTCGTTGTTAGGTCAACTTTACTCCCAAAAAGGTGAATGCCAAGAACTTTTAAATCATTCTCAAAAAGAAATTATGCATTCATACAAGAATGCCTTATTACTTTTTGATTTATTAAATATGAAAGAATACACTCAGATTATTTTAGACACAAAGTCGCACTTTGTAGTACTTGACCAATGATTCGCTTCACAGAGAACTCAAGTAACCTCTCTTAAGCTAAATCACGCTTTACCGAAAACTCGAATGGGATCTCTTTCGCTAAATCACGCTTCACTGAAAACTCGAATGGGATCTCTTTCGCTAAATCACGCTTCACTGAAAACTCGAACGGGATCTCTTTCGCTAAATCACGCTTCACTGAAAACTCGAACGGGATCTCTTTCGCTAAATCACGCTTCACTGAAAACTCGAACGGGATCTCTTTCGCTAATTGTTTACTTGAATCAATTGAATGAATAGATGTTGTGGCTAAGGTGATAGATAGAGTTATTGTTCCTAAAACTAAACCTAATTTCTTTTTCAAGTTCATATAAATTACCTCCTAATTTTTTTCGTATGGCTTCGTAACAACATCATATAACCTTAGACCCCCTCTGAATATTCGAATACGAATAATTATGGTATTTTACACATTATTTTCATTTTCCATTACTATTGACGCGGGTCATATGTCCTGATTACTGTGTTTTTTTTACAAATCATCCATCAATATGTCGAACTTGTGTATGAAAATAGATTTTTTTGAATATTCCATCATGGTGAAATTCCGTAACAGACAAAAAAAGAGCTCGTCCAACTCCTACGAGTCGACGAGCTCTCTTCATTTTGAGGATTGTCGTAACGCAATGACGTAAAAGATACCGAGTACTACAATCACGCCTAGTAGTATCGAACTAATCGTCGTCCGAGTCGACGTATCCGGCATCCATATCCCAAGTCCTAAATTGATTGCTGCGATAATTAGGACGAGCCAAACAATCGTACGTGGTCGCATATCGAGCTCCTTTCTGGTCTACCCTGCCGTCCGATCACCGAATATGCTATGGTGGAAATAACGAAGGAGGTTCTGTTTCATGAATAGACTTGCTGTATTTTGTGGTTCTAAAGATGGTGCTAGCCCAGTCTTTCGCGAGGCTGCGGGGAAGCTTGGTCAAGCGCTCGCTGCGCACGGCATCGGACTCGTATACGGTGGTTCCCGCGTTGGAACGATGGGAGCTGTTGCGGACGCTACGCTCGCTGCTCAAGGTCAAGTCCTCGGTGTCTTGCCTCATTTTCTACAAGAAAAGGAACTTGCCCATCCGGGATTAACTGAATTACATCTCGTCCACTCGATGCATGAGCGGAAAGCAAAGATGTCAGAGCTTGCCGACGGATTCATCATTCTCCCTGGTGGTCCCGGTACGATGGAAGAGTTCTTCGAAGTCTTTACGTGGGCGCAACTCGGTCTACATGAAAAGCCCTGTGGTGTCCTTAACATCGACGGCTACTACGATCCCTTGATCGCCCTATTCGATACGATGGAACGTCAAGGATTCTTGATTCCGGAACACCGCGCGATGTTGATCGTCGAGTCAGACCCCGATTGTCTCCTTGAACGCTTCGCGACGTATGAAGCCCCACACGTCAAAACATATATGGATCGCTCACAAACTTGATGAAAGCGGAGTCCTCGACTCCGTTTTTTTTGATTCCTAACTCTTCCGATTCTACTTCTCTCTCGTTACTAGTGTTCTCCATGACGCTTTAGGATTCCTACTCTTCTGATACAAAAAAACCAGATGCACGTTGGCACCTGGCTTACTATTAAAAGAAATTCAAGATCGCATCGCTGAGATTCGTCAAAGACGGCGTTTCGTCAATGACCATCAAACTCCCGGCTGCCAGGACGATTAGACCAAGACCTGACAAGATCCAACCTGGATGTTTGACCGTATCCGCTGAATCCGCGTTTTCTTTACCTGACCGTGCATTGGCTGCTTGTTCTTTCAAGCGATCACGTCGGTATTGATGCTGTTCCTCTTTCGACCATTTCTTATATTCAGCGAGGAACTTCTTGTACTCTGGCAAGACATCTTTCGTCGTTCCGTCGAGCCGGACCTGACCGTACTCGAGCCAAACGACGCGCTCACAGAAACTTTTGATTTGCGAAAGCGAGTGACTGACGAAGATGATCGTCTTTCCTTCTTCTTTAAACTCGTTCATCTTATCGATACAACGGTTGTAGAAGGTTTGGTCCCCGACCGATAATGCTTCATCGACGATCAAAATGTCCGCGTCGACGTTGACGGCGATCGCAAAACCGAGGCGCGACTTCATCCCACTCGAATATTTCTTGATTGGCTGATCGATGAAGTCACCAATATCGGCAAAATCGATGATGCCAGGCATCCGGCGTTCGATTTCCGCATCGTCCATCCCGAGCATAAGACACTTCAAGCGAATGTTCTCCCGCCCTGTCAGGACGTTCTTCAATCCTTGTGAGACGGCGATGATCGCAACTTCACCGTTGATCGCGACGTCTCCTTCGTTTGCGTAGATGATGCCTGAAATCAAGTTCGATAACGTCGACTTACCGGAACCATTGATTCCGACGAGTCCAACGACTTCACCTGATCCGATTTCAAGTGAGACGTCCCGTAGTGCAGTGAATGTTTTAACGCTCTTGCTTTGATTCTTGAACAAGAGCTTGAATTTTTCTTTTGTAGTCGTGACCATGTCGAAGCGTTTCGTGACATGGTCGAGTTTAATCATAGACATGGCGATTTCCTTCCCTTAAACGAGCTCTGTGAATGATTTACGGAACTTGATGTGCAAGAATGTTCCCGCTGTGAACAATAGGAGCGTCACACTCCAGAAGTACAGACCGGTCGGCCACTCCTGCCAGACCCAATGCCCACCGAGCAAGCTCGCCCGGTATCCCTCGACGAGATAAAAGACAGGATTTAAACGAAGGACGCCGTGTAAAAAGTCCGGGAACCGATCAATGTTCCAGAGGATCGGTGTCATATAAAAGAGCATCCGCATCATCGATTGCAAGAAGAGCTGGATGTCCTTGACGAGTGTGATGAGTGTTGAAAAACAAAGTGAGAACGCATAGACGAAAATGTACGTCGCGATCATATAATACGGCAATTGAAGTAACTTCCACGTGATTGGGATGCCATTTGCGATAATGACGATGAAGACGATCAAGAGCATCGCAAAATGTTGATACATCCGTGACAAGATGACATACGATGGAATCGCACTCATCGGGAAACGCATCTTCGTCACCATCGCGAGACGACTGTTGATCGAGTTCGATCCGCGAAGTAACGCATCATTAATGAAGAACCAGACGACGATCCCGCAAAGGAGCCAGACGATGAACGGAATGTCGCCATCCACGTTCTTATTTCCTTTAAGACCGACACCAAAGACGAACCAATAGATAAAGATTTGGAGACCCGGATTGAGGAGCTCCCATAAAAGGCCAAGGCGTTGCTCTGCATGCGCTGATTTGATCTCATATCGCGCCAACCGGCGAATCAGAGGGAAATTCTCCACCTGTTCCCGGATGATACTTCTCATTTCTTTCAGCATAAGTGTAAGTTCCTTCCGATTCATGATACATGTATTTTATTTTCATATTCGTTGATTCCACTCAAAAAAAGACAGATGCCGTCCGCGATTACTCAAACGAACGCTCTCTCTGCGTGAACGGGACCTTGCCCGGTCAATTCCGACTCGCCTCCTTTATCCACTCATTCGTGCATGACAGAAGCAATACTTCTTATATACACTTAATCAATTCTAGCTATCGTGAAAAAGCGTGTCAATGTATAGGACGAACCGACACCAAACTGTAGTTTTTCGGGCACGAAAAAAACCGGCGGGTATACCACCGGTCATCTCCTAGTTTGTTTCCTTTACGCGTGATTAAAATGTGGAAACTCAATCGTCGTCGGTGGTGATGCAAGCCCCCATACGAGGAGCACCGTGATCACACAAATAATGCCGACGAGGACGCCTCCTCGAATCGTATCATTCATCTATCGTTGCCTCTTTTCATCCGAACTTTATCCTTAATCAAAATTATACAATTTTTAGTAATTTTAAACCACTAACAAATCGGAATTATTCGTAATAAATTTCCTATTACTCATATTTTAAGGTATATATTTAAAAATAATATTCATTTTTGTAAGCGTTATCATATATTTAGTTTGTTTTTAAAATTTTTACCTTAATTTTAAACCCAAATCCTAAAAAAAGATTTATAGTAATAAATAGAGGTCGCTGATTGCACGTTGACCTTTAAACTAATCATCATATTTCATAGGGGGTCTATCATGAAGAATCCAAAAGTCTTACTCTCGAATGCAGTTGCCCTGTCTCTTGTCTCGTCCGCTTTTCTGATCAATCAACCGATTAATGTGCTTGCCTCTCCAAAAGAAAAAGAAGAAAAGCAAAAGCCGTCATTTTCACTTCATTTAATGCACACAAACGACACACATGCAAATCTAGATAAGGCACCAAAAAGAGCAACTGTCATTAACGAATTGCGCTTGGATTCTCAGAAAAAAGGAATTCCATCTTTGTTACTAGATGCAGGTGATGTTTTTTCAGGATCTTTATACTTCAATAAATTTAAAGGTCAAGCTGATTTAGAACTAATGAATTATATGAAGTATGATCTTATGACATTTGGTAACCATGAATTTGATCTTGGAAGCCAAGATAACCACCAAGCTTTGCGGGATTTCGTTGCAAATGCTGACTTCCCTTTTGTCACAGCAAATATTGACTTTAGTAAAAATGAATTACTTTCAAATCTTCAATCAGATTCCTATAAGTCTAACCCAAAAAACGGTCAAATTTATCCTGGCGTCATTAAACAATATAAAAATGAAAAAATCGGTTTCTTCGGATTGACGACTGAAGAGACAGCAGAAATCTCAAGTGCTGGATCAGTAACATTTGCGAATTATATTGCAAGTGCTAAAAAAGCTGTAAAAGATTTAGAAAAACGTGGCGCAAATAAAATTGTTGCTTTGACACACATTGGATTCGATGATAATGAAGCGGTCGACAATGACCAATTGCTTGCTCGTAACGTCGATGGCATCGACGTTATCATCGGTGGTCATTCTCATACGAAACTTGAAAAGCCTGTAGTTGTCGATGAGACAGTCGTTCCTGGAAAGACTGAGCCTACCATCATTACTCAAGCCTATCAATATGGTGATTTCCTAGGAAATCTTGATGTCACTTTTGATTATCAAGGAAAACTGACAGCTTACAACGGTTCATTGATTGATGTGTCGAAAGCTGCGGAAGATGCGCGCGCTGCTGAAATTCTCAAACCGTATGCTGATCAAATTGCGGAACTCAAAAATGAAGAAGTCGGTGCGAATATCATTAACGCCTTACCGAATCCGCGCGGAACAGTTAGCGTTCGAAATAGTGAGACAGCACTCGGCAACTTCATTACTGACGGTATGCTAAAAAAAGCAAAAGAATATAATAAAGATACAGTTATCACAATGCAAAATGGCGGTGGAATTCGTGCTGCTATCGATGCAGGTCCATTGACTGTTGGAGAAGTTTTGACAACACTCCCATTCGGAAATACTTTAGCGATAGCAAAAATGACAGGACAGGAAATTAAAGATCTTCTTGAAATCAGTGTTGGTGTGGCACCAATCGAAAATGGTGGTTTCCTTCATGTAGCAGGTATGAAATTTGAATATGACGCTTCAAAGGTGAAAGGCTCTCGAGTCACAAAAATGCAGGTCAATAACAACGGCACATTCGAAACGATTGATCTCGCTAAGTCTTATGTGATTGCAACGAATGCTTTCACTGCAAAAGGAGGAGACGGTCTTACACCATTCGCGACAGCATATAAAGAAGGTCGCGTTACTGACCTTGGGTTATCAGACTGGGAAAACCTTCGAGATTATGCAGCTTCATTAAAAGAAGTCAATTACAAAGTAGAGGGTCGCATCGTTAATGTTTCGGCAACTGCAAAATAAGTAGAAAATACATTTAGTCTTTCATATACTTCCTTACAAAAGCAATTTGGCTAATAAATTTATCTGCTTTTATAAGCATATTTTGTAATAAATTTTCGATTTGAACATTTAACGAACCATTCAACTTTATAGACGCAAACGGCTTAATCCTCTCATTTAAGGATTAAGCCGTTTTTATAATGATTTGAATTAGTCTTCATTTCATAACGTCTGTGCTGAGTGTTGTTTCAACAAATCAATGATTTCATCGAGTTCATACTCCTGCGCCATCATCAGTGGTGTGAATCCATCGGCATTTTTGATTGACGGATCGGCACCACGATCGAGCAGCAGCTTGACTGTCTGTTTCCCTTCCCCTTCGACCGCATGATGAAGTGGCGTGAACTTATCGTCATCCTGCTGATTGATCTTTTCGCCTCGTTTTAAATACAGATCGACGAGTTCATTGTTATTGCTGAAGACGGCTGTAATGAATGGTCGTTCGCCAAAGTCATTGACGGCATCAACATCACTCCCTGCTGCAAGTAGTTCCTTAAAAATCGATTCAAGCCCCTTGCTCGACTTCCGGTAACCGAGATAATGCAACGCCGTATCCCCGTCTGCATCGACTGCCTTCATATCACTTTTCGGAATCAAACGATGGATGTCTTCAAGCTTCCCTTTTTGAATCGCCACCATCAATTCCGTCTCGTTCAAATCCTGATTGTTCGTCTTTGTCGTCGCCATGTCGTTACTGGCTACCGTTTGCGTTCCCTCTTCGTCCAGCAGAATCCCCGCCCCTGCACTAACGAAGAACATAGCTGTTAGAACGCTGAGACCGATGACGATCCCCTGACTATAACGCAGGACAGGACGAGGTTGATCGAGCGGTTCCCCCATCAAGCGAAGCCGTTCCAGCATCGAAAGATTGGTCCGTAGTTTCTCATACAATAAGACAGAAAACGTTCGTTGCTGACGCTTCTCCGCCGCATAGACGGCGAGATCCGTCGTCGCAAGAAGTGTTGGTCCCAGGGTATCTTCAAAGGTCGCTTGCCGGGCAATTTGATTAGATACAAGCGGTAGGACCATCTGATAGCGGGTCCGTTCGCATGCGCGCGTGTAAGCCGGACGTAAAAATGGAACCCAGCTCCCGACCCAAAGCAAGACCTGCTTCTCTTGATGATTTCGTTTGATGCGCGCGAGTTCAAGCAATAACTGGAACCGTCGTACCTCTGTCAATTCCAAATACGACGTCGGAAGGGCAATCAAATACTTTTGAAATAATCCGATGACGTTTGGTCGTTCCACGTCGTTTTGGAAGTAAATTTCTGGGATCCGCCACAACTGCAATTGTTCTGTATATAGACCGATTTGCTCGAACAACTCCGGGAACTGCTCCGCACTCAAGCGAACCCCTTCACTTCGAATCCGGGATACTCGCCGCCATTGACGTAACCAAAGTAGGAATAGTAGGATCACTAGCGCGAACATGGCATAGATCCCGCTCTCACCTGTTTCAAATACTAATCCAATGATGCCACCCACCGTCAAAATGGCGACTGCTAATAATAAACTAAAAAAAGTGGTCTCTTTGCGTGTCACCGCTTGCCTGATCAATTGTGCATGATCGTTTGATTCGTTCATCTCCTGTTCCATGATTACTCTCCTTTATATATCAGTTGGTACATTATAATCGTTGCTACTTTTTTATTTTAACGGTAATCCCCTTAAAGTTCCAAGGTAATCCTTTTTTGGAATACTAAAAGGACGATAGTTATACAAATTACATTAATCTATATCTAATCAAACAAAATTCGAAATTTAATATTTCTAACTCATTTCCGATTACAACTCGTAATAAAAGGTTATTAACTAAATAATCGACAAAAATTCATGAACAGAGGAGTGAGTATATTGGGTGTACTTAACTTATTTAAGCGAGACTATACGATTCAGTATCAAGTATTACATCAAGACGAGGTTATTGATACGGATCGGCTTAATGTTCGAGCTGGTAACCACACCATAGCTAGAAAAAAAGCGGATGAAACTTTAAGAAAAGAATTCGGACGTACCCAATTCAAAATTGAATGGGTGCAACGATTCTAATCGCTAAAATACCCCATTGCCTCAGTCATAGGATTGAGACAATGGGGTATTTTCATGCCCGCTGCTGTTCTTGTTCGCGAACGATCTGATCGGCTTTTAAATACAGTCGTATCATTGTATACAATAGGATACCGATGAGTGCTCCACTTCCATCGATCAGTACATCTCCAACGAGTGGTGTTCGTCCACCCGTCAACAATTGATGGAACTCATCCATGACACCAATCGTCATCGCCGTCGTGAAGGCAAAGAAGGCAGCTGGTAATGCCGCGTAGCCTCGTCCACGTAAGAAATGAACGATACTGATCCCGAGGATAAAGAACAAACCAGCGTGCATCCCCTTACGAATGAAAAACTCAAGGAATGCTGCAGGTCCAAGCGACGCGACACTAATCGGCACTTCATAATGGAACGATACGAAGGAAAACGCATAGACCCAGTCAAGCGGGATATGTTGCGTCAAAAACGGAATCAAGGATTGTTGCTGGTACGTCATTGAACTAAAGACGAATAAGGAAAGTAAGATGGCTGCTCCTACATAAGCAGCAATGGGTATCCGGCGCATCCTGCACTCTCCTCTCTATTGGTACATCCTATCATGGATGATCACGAAGAACATACGTCATAAGACGGACATCCGCTGTTTGTGATACATATGATATTCCCGTTTTCACTTCGAATACAACAAAAAACACCCCATCCACATGGATGAGGTGCAGTAACTTACAACGATGACGTCTTTGGCTCGCGTAAGAGGTGCTTGATGTCTTGGAACGTCACGAACGTTCTGTTCTTCGCATCGTATAATTTATAGCGAAGCGATTTCAGACTCGAGAATAATCCGATCTTCGTCGCCTTATGAAGCGGTGGCGTCGAGACGTGTGCTTTTTCAAGATGATAGTTCGGAACTCGCGGGCTGAGATGGTGGACGTGGTGGAAGCCGATGTTTCCTGTCACCCATTGTAAGACCTTCGGTAACTCGTAATACGAGCTCCCTTCGATCGCCGCCTTGACGTAATCCCATTCGCTCTCATCCTCGAAATACGAGTCTTCGAACGTATGCTGGACGTAGAATAACCAGATCCCAAGAACGCCTGCTGTGAACATCGTCGTTCCTTGAATGATCAAGAAAGCTTGCCATCCGATGAAGTAAATCAGAATACCATACAGGACGATGAGTGACGCATTGATGACATGCGTGTTGATGCGTTCTTTTTTACGAGCGTCCTTCCGGTTGAAGCGGCTCGAAACAAGAATCAATAGGAGTGGTCCGAGACCGAACATGACAAGCGGATTCCGGTATAGACGATACTTGAGACGTGTGAAGCGTGACGCTTCGATGTACTCATCAATCGTCATGATCCAGATGTCACCGACACCACGCTTATCAAGATTTCCGCTTGATGCGTGATGGATCGCGTGTTCCCGCTTCCATTTCTCGTACGGGAATAACGTCAAGATTCCGGTAATCGTTCCGACGATAGCATTCGCTTTCTTATTCTTGAAAAATGAACCGTGCGTACAGTCATGGAAGATGATGAACATCCGGACGACGAATCCAGCGGCGAGGATCGCCAAAGGAACCGCAAGAAACACAGATAGCTTCAGGGCCTGATATGCCAGAAACCATAGGACGAGAAACGGCAGGATCGTGTTGATCATCTGCCGGACGCTGGCTTTAATGTCCGCCTTTTCAAACGGCGACACGTGCTTGCGCAGCTGGGCAATCTTTTCTTTACTCATAGTGGTGCTTCCTCCTCGGGTTGTTTCAGCGTTCACGACGCTAAGTAAAATAGTGAAACTAAATATGAAACCAGTGAGCAACGGTCGTGACGGTGCCTCTACAACACGATTCAAAAGCGGCACTCTAATTGTTTAGCGCTAAAATATTTTTAATACCAGGTGATTATATCACATATCATAAATCGTCTACGGATTATTTTTAAAATAAAAAAAGCAGAGACGAACGCCTCTGCTTAATCGATTGGTTTAAGTGGTGTGACAGCGGGTCCTTCTAGCACCTCTCCCGTAGAGGCAAATCGTGAACCATGACACGGACAATCCCATGACCGTTCCGCCTCGTTCCACTTCGTATCGCATCCCATATGAGTACAGGTCGTCGAGACGAGATGAAGATTCCCTTCTGGATCACGATACCCACCAACCGTCTTTCCATGATGAGTGACGAGTCCACCCTCGTCCGGTTGCAACTCGTCAGCACGACGACGCGCTTTCGTCAGCTTTCCTTTGACGAGTTCAATGGCAACGTCCGCGTTGTTCTTGACGAACTGCGTCGCGTCCTTCGTCTTTAGTTTCGAACGGTTCGGATCAAACAGATGACGATAACGGTTTGGTGTTCCCGTCAATAAGTCGCTCAGCAATAATCCGGCTGCAATTCCGTTCGTCATCCCCCACTTGGCGAAGCCCGTCGCAACGAATACGTTTGGATCATGTGCCGTCATCTGTCCGATATAGGGAATTTTATCGAGCGTGATCAAGTCTTGCGCTGACCAAAACTGTCCGAACGACTCGACATGGAATTCACTGTGTGCAAAGTCAGCAAGATGCTCATAACGCTGCATCGTCTCCGTCTCGTGACCAGATAAATGATTCTCCCCACCAAACAGACCAAGTAAATGCCCATCTTCTGTCCGCGTGTGACGTAAGGAACGACTTGGTTGATCGGCACTCATGAACATGCCGTCCGGAAACGTCTCGTCAACATGACCCGACACGATATACGAGCGATGGACTTCAAGTTTTGAAAAATACAACCCTTTGAAGTCATGAAACGGAAAATGGGTCGCGATGACGACTTTTTTCGCCTCGATCCGGTGACCATTCTCAAGGATAACGGTTGGCGTCCGGTTCGACTCGAGCGATACGGCACGTGTCTGTTCATATACAGCACCACCGTGACGGACGATTTGTTGCGCGAGTCCTTGAAGATATTTGACGGGATGGAACTGCGCTTGATTGCGCAAGACGGCCGCTCGCTTTACAGCGTACGGTAATTTGCTCTGGACCTCATCCGTCGCCTCTCCCCCGTTCAACCCTAAACGTTCATAAGCTTGAACTTCTCGTTCCATCGCTTGCTCTTTTGAGTTCGCAACGTAGAGATAAGCGTCTTGCGTTTCAAGTTCGCATTCAATGTCGAGCCGTTCTACTTGATGGCGTAAAAACGTGATTGCTTCTTCGTTCGCGTCATAATAGAGTCGCGCTGATTGCTCACCGACGGTTCGAATCAACGTATCATAAATTAAACCGTGCTGGGAGGAGACCTTCGCTGTCGTGTAACCGGTCGTACCGACAGCAACGTCACCCGCTTCAATTACAGCGACATCATAGCCCCGTTCAGTCAGTTGCATCGCTGTGACAAGTCCCGCAATCCCAGCTCCAATGACGACAACATCGTGATGCGCGTCTTGATTTAAAGCAGGATACGTAGTGCCAGGAGTACTTTGTTTCCAATAAGACGACGGAAATCCAGATAAGTAAGGCATGAACAAACTCCTTTCGAAAAAGCACGATAGATCAACATGGTTAGTGCTTCCCTGAACGATACGAAAACATGCAAAAATCGTATTGTTTTAAAAAGAAGCTCCAATTAAGAGGAATTAATTTACTTTATTAAAAAATAATATGGAATAATTAGTATATTATTCATTTATACTGAAGTTAGGAAGTTTAAGAGAGGAGTTTACTTCATGAAACTGGGCCGCCATCTCATTGAAACATTTCGTCGTTTTACACTCGCCACAAGTATTGATGAATACGATCTCGCAAGCGCGCTAACAAAGGAAATTCCGGAGCTGACAGACATCTGTGTCACGATTCGACCAACGCACCTTCACATTCAAGCTGCCGTACCGTTGACGCGTTATGGTTTAGAGCGCGACTTACCGGTTGAACTGACGCTCCAATTACGAACAGCCAACAAACGCATCGTCACGTTCGAAGTCTTTGATGTCTGTCCTCATGATACCGAATCCTTTAATGAAACCTACCTCATTCGTCCACCTTACCTTCATTACGCAAACCGACTCCTAACCGTTGATCTTTCCTTCTATTTTCCTTTCCGTCATGCCCGTTACCGTTCGATTCGTCACGTTAAACTTGAAGAAGGTTTTTTACTTGCTTACTTATCCCACTAAACAAGACATCCTCTTCCGAATTAACGCGGAAGAGGATGTCTTGTTTATTATAAATTATAGAATCTATCATATTTATTATGAGAGGACGTCTACAATTCTTTTAGAATAAATGAAACTCATTCATTCGATCAGCAGTCTATTGAGTAGTGAATCGATTTGTACTCTGTTCGAATGATTCAGAAATATTTCCGAATTATTTATCTTTAGATAATGAATTTTAAAATTTAGTGCATCAATTCAGTGAATATACAAAACCGAAATTTGAGAAACGGCGAGATACATCATGGTCTCCTGCACAGATTGCAGGGGCGACTATTTCCTGATTAGGGACTATCGTAAAGAAAGATTTCTCGATGGAACACTCTATTCGAACACTACTCATTACTTTTTGGGCAACGGTCTAAACTATTGTCACTTATCATAATGAGAAATTTAGCCGTCATAAACGAACGCAGAATCCCTTTCATAATCTATTGTACTTTGCAGATTCATTTTCTTCATGGCAATGTGGAAGCAATAAAAACATCAGTTGACTTATACGTAAGTTCTTTTCAAAGAAAACTAATATCGAAATAACCAACTCAACAGAACTGAATCATGTACTTTCTCAAATCGACAACTAACTAAGAGAGTATTTGGATTCGATAACAGCGTACAATTTTTTTCTGAAGATTTGTTTCTTTTTTTGGAAAATCGCATCACATTTCAATAAAAAAACATTTTTATTTGAAAGGTTATTAGCTCAAATTAAAGTAGTAGTGTTTTAAATTATTTACGATTTTGTTGTAGTGTTCTCCAAGATCTATCAAATTCATACAATTCTTCCTCTTTAAATTCTTTACGAAGCTTTTTTAATTCTCTTTTTTTACGTCTGTTCTCTTTTTTTATAAAGCCTTCTTGAGCGTAGACTCTACTTGTCTCAATTCCTTTTTTAGAACTTTCAATTATAGCAGTAATTAAAAAGAGAGGTACAAGAACATACAAAGCTTTAAAATAAAAGTAACCTACGGCTCCACAAATTACCGCAGATCCTATTAGCATTTTAAAAAATTCCATTAAAAATCCAACCAAAAACCCTATCAATCTACTCAATGTATCTTCCTCCCAGAGCTAAAGATAAATCTTCTTCATTTATTGAAATCATTTTCTTTATTTCATAACGATATTTTTCTGTTATATAAACTTTAAGTAATCCTTTTTCTTCTAAACTAACACTTTCCCCATAAAATAAATTGTTTAGTATATTGTATACAAGTTCTTCAGGAGAATTTGAATCTAGTTTTCCATCTGCATTTAATCGAATTAATTTTAAATATTCTTTGAACGAGTACTGGAAAATTATGATACCACGTGTTTTTTTAGTCAATTCCAAACGCTTTATAAAGAATAACGCGTTTAAACTTTGGTTTTCTGCTTTCATTTCTTTTATGACTATATTTTGTTTGTTAATCATATTTTGATGTATTATTAATTCTTGTTCTAATTCCATAATTCTTTGCTTTAATTCATTAACTTCACCTTGCCTAGAAAATCGACCTATCCCGAATGAGGTACCAGCTAATAACGCTGCAGCTCCAATTAAAAAAAATGGCATTTTTTCACTCCTCAAAATAATCTACTGTATCATTAACATTACGATCAGAATTTACGATTCTATCTACTATATTTTTTGATGGTAAACCCTGAGTAACAAATTCAAATTCCTCTTGTAATTGGTAACGGTTCTCAATTATTTCAGACGAATTTTTTAACAACTCTTCTGTCGAAGGTAACATCCCCCATACTTGGTCTATCATGTATAGTACAGTAACCAATGCAACACCTGTTAATATCCCTACTAGAGTAGAAGTAATTAATGGAATAAAAGGTATTCCTAAGCCATTTAAAAACTGTTCTATTGCACCTTCTAATGTAATCCCTCCAGCAGCAATAATTCCTGTAATGATTAATTTTGTTACTTCGCGATAAAGCACAGATTTTGATAATTTTTGAGGATTAGTCATCAAAATTTTCAATGCATGAAAAATTGATAAAAATCCCTCTCTTATGATTCTAACTATTCTTTTTTTGGTAGTTACAAACATATTAATAATCGTTGTCAATATTGAAGAGATTAATCCGCTTATTACGCCTTCACCAAATGCTAACGAAATCGAACTTAGAAGTCCTTTTAATTTTTGATTAATACTTAAATTAATTCTCTTCATCATTTTATTTAATTCGTATATCATTACTTTATCTTCCCGATAATTTTTAATCATTTTTGTATAACTCTTCAGTTCTTTAAATAATTCCTTATTCAAAGTATGAAGTATAATTCCTACCGCCTCACGTACTCCTAATTTTAATCCGTCTTGTAATCCTGCTGCTACTCCAGTTACTGCATAGCTTCTTAATTTATTTCCTGTCGATACTTGATGTTCGTCATAAGCAATATTTGCATTCAAAGCAATTTTTTGCGCTCTATCTTCATCAATTGAAAACCGTAAATCATTAGTTTCGTGTTGTCCATTAACCTTACGATTTCTAAATTCATCTAACTGTTGATTTCCTTTTGATTTATTTAAAGTTTCATCGGTAACAACAAGATTTCTGTTATCACTTGAGAACGCCCGTTTCGCTTCATCCTTTAACAAAAAACCACCATTTTTGTGAAATGCATGTAAAGGTATAACGTGATCAACATTTGGTCTCTCGATCGTTTTACCTGTATAAGCATCAATATGCCCACCATGCCTTTTTTCATTTTGTTGCAAAACAATTTTTCTTGAAGATTCATATTCATATTTCGATCGATCATATTTATCTTTATCTTGTGCAATAATATTTTTTTGGGAATTATGAATCGTAGTCACTTCCCCACCGTGCTGATCCTGATGAAAAAGATGACTTAGTCCAAAACTTTGTATAATAGTTTTAGAAACAACTCCTCCATACTCATAAATTAAGTCATCAAACATATTCTCTTTTTCTTTAGAAGATTTATTATTTAAATCATTAATTATTTTTTCGTATTCTTCGATATTTAATTGACTTCTCTCATAATGATTGTCAAATCTCTCTTGAAAGTAAGAGAACATTAGTTCTTCTTCACCAGATAATCGACTTTTCAATGAAATACCTCCTAATAGTCATTTTTTTGAATAAATTATCTTTTTTGTAATATCATAATATATAATCCCATTATATTGCATAAACAAATAAATAAGTATTATTGTTTCAAAAAATGTTTTAAGTTAAATAAAGCTTTGGTTTATAATATTTCCGAACACCCTAGCGGATAAGTAGAGTTATCCTGAAAGGGTTCGCGATAGAATGCGGGTTTATCTAAAGCAAACGGATAGAATGACGCTGAATTGCGTCACTTACGCTATTTAAAAGTTGAAGAATCCGTTGGCATGATTGAAGAAATCGGTCGTTGCATCGAGCGGATAACTCTACTTATACTAAAACTACCGCGGAATACATAACAGATATGCATATCTGAAGAAACGGACACTCATGAACGACTTACTACGCAACTGGATTCCCCTCGTTAACTCCCTCCTGTCTTGCCTCTCGATCCATCCGAACGAACATGATGAATGCCGGCAAGCCGCTTTGCTCCGACTGTGGAAATCAATCGAAGAAGGGAAAGTCATGACCGTCACCTTCGCCCGGATTCGGGCGAAAGGCGCGATGCTCGACTACCTCGCAACCCGCAACCGGACGCTTTCAACGGAAGTCGCAGTCGAAACGATGCCAGAACTCCCTCGCAACCCGAACGTTTCCTTTCATTATCTCCTCAGTGAACTCAAGCGTGAGTTATCAAACAAGGAGTACACGTTTCTTGAAGCCTTGATGCACGGAACAGAAGAGACGCTCGGTTACTCACCGGCACGACTGCGCTCATTGAAGTCGGAACTCCGACAGAAAGTCCAGTATCTCCTCGGATGATGACGTATTACCAAGAACGTCTACTCGCAATCATCGACCAGGCGGACTACAGTCAGCTGACGAAAAAAGCCTACCGCTCGGACGTACGGCATCTCTGCCGACACGTTGAACGGATTGATGTCCCGTCCTTGCAACGTTACGGTAAGTTTCTGCGCGACACCTACGCGCCAGCGACTGCTGCCCGCCGTCTGCACGCCCTCTCGATTTTGTTCGATCACCTCGTCGCAGAACGTTCACTCCAGACAAATCCACTAATACGCGTCAAAAAACCGGTTCCAGCGCCCCACCGAAGACTTGCCTTCACCTACGATGACATCCACCGTGTCATCGAGACGATTCGCGACGAAACCGTTTACGCCTTTAGCTTTCTGCTCCTGCATACAGGACTGCGGTTTTCGGAAGCCCGTGACTTACGGCTTGCAGACGTCGACTTTACGCATGATCAGTTACTCGTCCGGCGTGGTAAAGGTGATAAAGTACGGCAAGTTCCACTGCACCATGCGTTACGCCGTGTCCTGATACGTTACATCGAAACGATTCGCCCTGATGCCCTTCCACTGTTTTGCGAAGACAGCGGTCGACCTGTCAATCCAGCAAAGTTCCGTCGTGTCCTGAAGGAAGCAAGTGTGCACTGTCTCGGACGAATCATTCGTCCGCACGACATCCGGGTGACGTTTGCGACGACACTTTATCACGCCTATCAGACGAACATTCTGACGATCATGCGGTTGCTCGGTCATAGCGATGTCCGGACGACCCAGCACTATGTCCTACCATCGCACGACATTGCCCATACATCAGTCAACCGGCTCAAGCGGACAGACGGTTAAGGACATCCCGCACATGGTTCGTCTGACTACGGATATAGCCTTCCGTCGTCGAGATGCTGGCGTGACCAAGCAACCGCTTTATCTCGAGCAACTTTAGTCCTGCCTGCTGATAAAGATAGGTTGCATAGGCAATCCGCAGCATATGGGGACGGACGTGACGCTTCAGATGTATGAACCCCACTTCACGCAGTGCCCTTCTCGCTGCATGTTCATTGATCATCCGTCCCGTGACGGACTGAAACAAATAGCCCGTCCTCCGACCTGCTAAAAAGGCAACGATCTTATCACGGAGTACCTCTCCGATTGGAACAGTCCGTGTTCGTCCCCCTTTTCCGTAACGAACGTACAGTTCATTCTTCCCCACATCAAGATCCTGTACCGTCAACAAACGGGCCTCCATGAAGCGGAGGCCCGTTTGGCTGAGCACCTCGAAGAAGAGGCGATATGTGGCATCTGTAATGTGTCGGATCACTGGAATTAACTCTTCACTATCATGATACGTCTCATCTTGGAGACGTTGATGGACGATCGGACGGATCTCGCCCATCGGATTCTTTTTAAGGCGTCGCCGTTCGACGAGGACGTTCCCGAGTCGATGTAAGACGTGATACCGTCGCAAAATCGTCGACGGCTTATAATGGGCTTTCATCCAGTGAAAGTAACGTTGCAAGGACGCGACTGACCAGTCGACGTGATGTAAACGCATCTGTCGCAGATCACTCCGATACGCCTTGATTGTATGGGCTGTCCGTGAGGAATCCGTCAATAAATAGTGATCGAGATAGTCATAGTGAGTCATAGGTAGTTCCTCCTTTGGATGGTGACAGGTGATGGAGCACACGAGTGATTTTCTATGGAATATCAAGAAACGCTTCCCCTAAACGATCAATGAACGAAAACCAAAAACAAGGAAAAAAGTTACAATCGTATTGAATCTACTTTCTGTCGAACAGGATAGAAAACATACCTTTCTTTACCCTGATCGACAGCGCGTTGATTCCATTCCCAACAAACAAAGGAGCTTACATATGAATACGGATAACGACTATCTTGGTAACCCATCGGATATTCTCGTCACGACGTATGTGACGGAAGAAGACTTACGCGACGTCATCGCCATCGAATTCAGAGACTTCTGGCACCCGAAACTGCGCATCACCCCACATGAGCTCGTGATTACCGGATCGACCGTCTCAACTGAACATCGCTTCGCCCATCATAAACCGTTCACCCTCACGATTGCCCCGTTTCGCATCCGTCATAACATCATCTCGTTTCACATCTATGACATCAGTCCAGCATCCCAAGAACAGACGATTTTAAACTTGCTAAAGGCAAACCCTAACTTGTCATACAGCTATCACATGATTCATGTCCACCTCCAACCATGCGACTTTGGAAATCAATTTTTCCATACGTTACAGTATACGAAATTAATGGATCATAAAATTCTCGTCGGTCTTCATCTATAGTCGATACGCTTGATTTTTCCTTACCCGTCAGATGTTATTTGAAAAAAATGTATATGATCAGATAAAAAAGGGTATTTAGATTACACCTTTATATTTGATTAAACATTTCATTCTGCCGAGGTGACTCCATCCATCATGCCAAACCATACGATGCATGCTCATACTGACTTTTTACTCGTCACGTTATCTTATCTGATTGCTGCAACATCCGCTTACATCGCAATTGAACTTGCAGGACGCGTCAAGACGGCGACAAATCGTTCGAAACATCTTTGGTTGATTGCCGGTGGATCGATTTTAGGTCTTGGCATCTGGTCGATGCATTTCGTCGCGATGCTTGGGCACGGTACATTGAAGGAGGCGACCTACTCGTTCCCACTCGTTTTTTTATCGGTCATCATCGCGATGGTCGGGTGTATCCTTGGCTTTTATCTTGTCGCCCGTCGCATGTCCCGTGAATCATTCGTCCTTGGTGGTTTTTTGATGGGGAGCGCGATTGCTGGAATGCATTATGTCGGGATTGCCGCTTTGCAGGGAATGACCCTGCAGTATCACACGGGGTACGTCTTACTCTCGATTTTGATTGCGATCGCTGCGTCTTGGACAGCACTTTGGATTGGCTTCTTTTCCCGTTACGCGAAACGACAAATGCTGGTACAGACGAAAGTCTTCTTTGCCCTCATCATGGGCATTGCGATTTCCGGGATGCATCACGTCGGAATGCTTGGCTTAGAGTTCCAGATGATTCCGTCATTCACGAGTGATCAAGTCATCGAACCGACGATGCTGCTAACGCTTGTTTCGATCGTCACGCTGTTTTTATTCGTCGTCTTCTTCGCTTCCGTTTTGTTTGATCTTCAGTTACGTAAACGTGACTTCATCCAAGCGACGATTCTTGAATCAACTGAAGATGGTGTCGTGACGACGAATCCTGATGGTCTAATCCAATATGCGAACTCGCTGTTCTATGATTTTTTCCCGGAACGTCATCCATACTTAACGGAGCATGACGTAGCTTTACGTCTTGATGTACCCGATCATACGAAACAAATGCTACACGTCGACGAACGTATCCTTGAAGTCGTCAATCACCCGCTCAAAGGCGAGAACTTGAATCAGACACTGTGGTTCTTCCGAAACGTCACCGATCAAGTCTTGTCACAGCGGCAACTCGAACATCTCGCCTTCCACAACCGGTTGACGGACTTACCGAATCGAGACAAGATCACTTTGTTCATCGAAGAACAGATTAGACAAGCGATTCCGATCTCCTGTCTATCCCTCAGCATGGATCGTTGGCTTTCTCTGAGTGACATGCTTGGTCATCACGGGATCGAAAACCTCCTCCTGCAAATCGCTGAGCGATTGCAGGCGACGATTCATGCGCGAGATGTCCTTGCGCAAGTTGATTCGTCCGAATTCCTCGTCGTCCTCAGTGATGAGCGGAGTCATCTTGCGACCCACAAGGCAGAAAAATGTTATGCTGCGCTGTCGCAACCGTTCGATATCGATGGAACGGTCATTACGCTAACGATGCGCGCTGGAATCAGTCATTATCCAGAAGATGCTCAATCAGCGGATGAGTTACTTCAATATGCGAAACTCGCCTTACATGCCTCTTTTAATGAAACGCAAGGTGTCATCAAAGAATTTAAAGTCGAAAACCGGAACGAGATTCTCCGGACGGTTGAGATTGAGAAATACATGACGGAAGCTCTCAAAGAAAACGCCTTTGAACTCGCCTTTCAACCAAAGATTGCAGTAGCTACGGAACGAATGACAGGTGTAGAAGTGTTAGCACGCTGGACGCATGACGAGCTTGGTTTCGTCTCACCAGCGGAGTTTATTCCGGTTGCTGAAAACACGGGAGCGATTCATGCCTTAGGTGACTGGGTGCTACGTACTGCCTGCCTGCGCTGGGTCGCATGGCAAGATATCACACCTGAACCGTTCTCGATTGCCGTCAACGTCTCACCGCTTCAGTTCGCGAGTCAAAAATTCCTACGTCGCGTCGAAACGATTCTTGCGGAGACAGGAATGAATCCTGCATACCTCGAACTCGAAATCACGGAGTCGGCTGCCTTATCCTATGAGACAGCGACCTATGAAAAATTAGCACGCTTACAGGAGTTAGGCATTCGCGTCTCACTCGACGATTTCGGGACTGGTTACTCGTCATTTAAGCAGCTTCGTTCGTTACCGATTCAGTTGTTAAAGATTGATCGTTCTTTCATTAGTTCGTTATTTGACGGTAAGAATCAACAAGCAGTCGTCCAATCAATGATTCAACTCGGGCACAATCTAGAGATGGAGGTCTTGATTGAAGGGGTAGAGACAGTCGAACAGGCAGACTGGCTTGCTCGAGAAGGTTGCGATTATTTCCAGGGCTATTATTTCAGTCGACCGCTAAATGAAGAAGGATTGTTTGGGTATATAAACCTGTTGCGATCGAGCGGGAGTGCTTGATACTCGATTCGTAAACTTTGAAGAATACAATAAAGCGAGCCTCGTAATGTAGGCTCGCTTTATTGTATATTTTTTATTATCATCTGAGAAAGGCGTGCTTGGTTCGAGTTAATGCACTGCATCCGATAAATCCTAAACATCAAGTAGCGATACTTCCAATTTTAGAAGCGTCGCTACTTAAAATTCATTTCAAACCACTTCTGCTTACTTCACCGTAATCTTAACCTTCACACTCGTACTGTTCCCAGCCTTGTCCTTGACGGAATAGGTTAGAGCATATGTCCCTTTTCGTTTCGTATTAACGCTACCTGTCACTTTGATTGATTTCGTTAAAACACCATCCACATTGTCTTTTGCCGTGACTCCCGTTTTCGGATTAAAGGACGACTTATATTTTATCGTCTTCGATTTAGCGCCCAAAATGGTTGGTTTGACATTGTCTTTGACGGTGATTTTCCGAAGAGTCGTCACTGTGTTTCTGGAAGCATCACTGACTTTATACGTCAGCGTATATACACCAACCTTTTTGACATTAACAGTGCCAGAAACCTTGATATTTTTTGAGATGACACCATCGATATTATCTTTCGCCGTCACACCGCTCTTCGTATTAAATGAGCTGTTCAAGTTAATCGATTGGTTTTTGGCACCTGAAATCACCGGTTTGACCGTATCTTTGACCTTTACATTCCGAATCTGTTTATTCTCGTTTCCAGCTTTGTCTTTTACGCCATACGTTAGACGATACAGACCTGGTTTTTTGTTATCTACTTTTCCAGCAATTGAAATCGATTTCGTCAGATCTCCATCCGTCTCGTCTGAAGCTGTCACCTTAATTTTAGGATCAAAAGGCGACCCTGCTTCAATCGTTGCATCTGTTACGCCCTTCAAAATAGGTAATGTCGTATCCAATGCTTTTAGCACCAAGATATCGCTTTTGTTTCCTGAAGGATCAGAGACTGTGAATTTAAATTCAGCACCTGTTTTTGGTGTCACAATGGAGAAACTGAACTTACCGTTAGCATCAGCTATCGTTTCCATCGTTTTTGTAGCATATACCAACTGGACTTTCGCTTTCGCCTCTGTCAATCCAGTAATACTAACCGAACCATTTGTAATCTGATTAACCTGTAGCACTGGTGCCGTTTTATCGGCTACAAGCGTAGTGACAGTAGAACTGACGTTTCCTGCACTATCCGTTGCCGTCGTTATTAATGTCGTTCCTGCTGCTTGCTTTGGAATCGTCACTTTAAACGCCCCATCTTTTCCGACAGTCGCTCTTCCGATTTCCTTCGAATTTGCTTTAATGGAAATCATAGATGCTGCCTCTGCCTTTCCTGTAATGATCGTCGTTTGATCTGTCACTTCAGATAGAGTTGGCACAGCCGGTGCTGTCCGATCAAGTACTTTCACTTCGAGCGTTTTACTAACGTTTCCTATTGTGTCTGTGCTAGTGATGAGTAATATTGTTCCTACTGTTTGTTTTGGGATAGCGAGCGTAAACATACCGTCCTTATCTACTGTTCCTTTCACCAGTTCCTGCGAACCAACTTTAACCGTTACTGTCGAACTGGCTTCGCTTGACCCTTTTACAGAAGTCGACTGATCCGTTACTTCTGTCACGACTGGAATAGCTGGAGCCGTCCGGTCGAGTACTTTCGTCTCGACCGCCTGACTCACGTTTCCTGCTTTATCCGTACTTGTGACAGACAAGACAGTATCTGCTTTTTGTTTACCGATGACTATCGTATATCGACCATCTTCTTTGACCGTGACTTCTCCTAAAACAGTCGATCCTGACTTGACGGTAACCATACTATTCGCTTCGGCTGTTCCTGTAACTGTTTCAAGGTGATCCGTCACAGTCTCGATCGTTGGCTTAGATGGTGCCGTTTTATCAACGACGATTACACTGAGTGGTGTACTTGCATTTCCTGCCTCATCCTGAGCAATGATTGAAAGTTCTGTTCCGGCTACTTGCTTTGGTACTGTCAATGTGAACTGACCAGTAGCATCGGCTGTCGTCCGTGCTAGTTCTTCCTTATTTTTCTGAAGAATGACTTTAGCATTTTTCTCAGTCGTTCCCGTAACCGTCGTCGAACGATCCGTTACTTCATTGACTTTCGGTTGAGATGGTGCCGTCCGGTCCTTGACTGTCACTTTCGTAACAGTGCTGATATTCTTTGCTTCATCGACCGCTGTTACTTCTAAAATCGCATTTGCCACCAATTTTTCAACCGGTATGCTGAACGTTCCATCAGCAAGTACGGTAGTCCGCCATTTTTCTGCTTGATCAATGGATACGATGACGGTAGACTTCGCTTCCGCCTTACCTTTGATCACAGTCGAGCGGTCCGTCACTTCATTGACTTGTGGTGCTGTCGGAGCTGTTTTATCTGTGACTGTGATCGTTTTTGGATCACTTACATTGCCAGCAGCATCCGTTACGGTTAAGACAAGTTTTGTTTTAGCTGCCTGTTTTAAAATCGCTACACTGAATGCGCCAGTTGCATCTGACGTTCCGCGAACGACTTCTTTACTGTCTTTCTTCAAAATGACCGTCGTATTCGGCTCAGTCGTTCCCTTTACTTTTGTCGACTGGTCAGAGACTTCTTCTACTTTCTTAATGACAGGTGCTGTCCGATCAAGTACGCTCAGTTTCTTTTGTTTACTGACGTTCCCGGCTTCATCTGTGGCTAGAAGATAGAGAGTAGCACCAACTTTTTGCTTTTCAATGACTAAGGAGAAGTTTCCTTTCTCATCCGTGTACCCTTGAGCTAATGTCTTTTTCGTTTCGTTTTTTAATTCAACGAAACTTCCAATTTCCGTTTGACCGGTAACAGTGTTGACACGGTCAGAGATTTCTGACAGCCCACTGAAAACAGGTAACGTGTTATCCATCACCGAAACTGACATGCGCTTACTTGTATTTCCAGCAGCATCAACAGCCGTTACATACAATGTCGTACCTTTAGTCTGTTTCGCAATCGTAACGACGAAGTTACCATTTGCGTCCGCTGTTGATTGTCCGAGCAATTCTTTAGCAGCGTTTTTCACTTCGATGGTTGCATTGGCTTCGCTGACACCTTTAACTTCAGTAGTCGAATCCCCTACCGGTTCCACACTGATCACCTTAGGTGGCGTACGGTCGATCACGGTCAGACTGACTCGCTCACTCATGTTTCCGGTAGCATCGCTTGCCACAACCGCTAATGTTTGTCCACTTGTTTGTCGTTTAATTGAAATCGTAAACGAGCCGGCCTCACCTGCGTTTGCTTGACCTAAAAGATTTTCGCTTGCATCGTAAACGGAAACACTAGCATATGCCTCCGTCACACCAGACACACTTGTCGACTGATCCGTCACCTCATTGACAGTCGAAATGACAGGTGGCGTCTGATCAGTAATCGTAACCGTGCTTGTCTCACTTCGGTTACCTGCAGCATCCATCGCAAACACGGATAGATTTGATCCTGCCGGTTGCTTACCGACATAGAAGTTGAACTGACCATAATAATCCGAATAGCCACTCGTAATGAACCCTTGATACGAGGACTCTACTTGTACGTACGTATTCGGTTCTGTATATCCGTATACGTATTCACTTTGATCCGACATGCTCCATAATGACGGAGCACTTGGCGCTGTCCGATCAACCACCGTGGTATACGTGGTAGGACTGGAATTGCCATGGTAGTCCGCAAAAATAACACGAAGCTCTGTTCCTGCAGTCAAACGTGAAATCGGTAAAGTAAAGTATTCTCCACCGTACATTTCTGAACCGTAGGCAAGCAGATTCCCCCAATTATCAAATACGTAAAGACTTCCATACCCATTGTTCCATGGAATGTATCCAGAAATATAATCCGAAACATCCGATACTTCATTGACCGAGACAGCAGACAAGTTCTGTGTTTGAAGGGCGGACTTTGCATTGACACGACCATAACCAAAGTAGTCATCACGTCCTGTAGTTCCTAAATCATCTGCCGTACTTGTCAGGCGATCCGTAATGGCATCAGAAGATAAACTGTAGTCATATGACTTGATGAGAGCTGCAACACCAGCGACGACCGATGATGCCATCGAGGTTCCACTGTAATAGTCATATGAATTGTAAGGTGTTGTAGAATAGATACTGCTTCCCGGTGCCGTAATATCAATGTTTGATCCATAATTCGAAAAAGACGACAACTCGTCTGACGATGTCGTGGAGCCAACAGAAATGACATGGTCGTAGGAAGACGGATAATGCGCCGAACTCGTCGCATCATTTCCAGCTGCGGCAATCACCAACACATCGCGATTATAAGCGTAATTGATCGCATCCTGGAAAGAAGAACTATAGTAGTAATTCCCAAGACTCATATTGATGATGTTTGCTCCGTGATCGACTGCACGATAAATGCCTTTGATGACATCTGACGTATAAGCCGATGTACCAGCAAATACATCAATCGGCATGATAGACGCATATGGCGCAACACCTGTTCCACCATAGTAGTTATCAATCGAACTTCCGACGATACCCGCAACGTGGGTTCCGTGATCACCGCTCGTTAATGTATACGGAGAGTCATAAACCACATCATATGGATCCGTGATTTTACTTGCGAGATCTTCATGATTCAGATCGATACCGTTGTCTAAGATGGCGACTGTGACATTTGCTCCCATTGAACGGTTCCAAGCTTCTTCCGAATGAATGTTTTGATGATGTGACTGTGCATAAAAATAGTAATCGTTAGGTGAATACGTTAAATTCAACAATCGATCTTCTTCAACATGTAGTACATTGTCTTCCTTCTCTAGTTCTTTAATGAAAGAGGACGTCGAAGTGCCTTTTGGTACATCTACTTGAAGAATCGTCTGTTTTCGATCGCTCTTAGAAGAGACGATATCTCCTTCGATATCTCCAGCGTTTGTTCCTTTCACTTGCACGATAACTCGTTTAGGTTGTTCTGATTCTGTTGCTGATACGACGTGTGTCCATCCAAGAAAAGTGACACCTACGGCTAAAGCTAGGCCGGAATAATGAAATTTCAACTAGATTCCTCCATCTTTATATAAATAATTCCAAAAATTAATTTACCACAAAAATTAACCGTTTCCTTTTATTACAAATCAAATTAATTAAATGATTTATTTTGCGAGGATTATCTAATGAAATCTAAATAAGTGAAAGAATTTATTTGAATTTAATTAAGTAAGTTCATAAAAAAAAAAAAAAAAAAATTACTTTGCATATAAAAAAGACCTCCGTGAAAACAGAGATCTTTTTTACTTCGAACTATTAAATCAATGACTATGATGTATCACACTACTTTTTAAAAAAATCATCATAATTTATTTCGTAATATTGTCGTAAGTATTTCTTCCAGCTTTGATATTTCTAAAAAACCCGTTTCATCCAATCTTGGAACCGCATGATTTTCGAGATATCTCCAATCTTCTCGAATCGTTTGAATGTCATTGGCATTAGCAATTTCCTTACTTGTAGATCGCATTAAAATACGATAAGAATATACCCAAAATCCTGTTTTATGTTGTTGCATGATAAAGTACTCATTTTGCTCAATATTTTTCCAAAAATTTAAACCACCTAGTGTGGAAACTGGTTTTCTGAAAGGCATCTTTTTAGCTCCTCTTGTATATTCTTTTGTATAGTCGATTTTCTATCTTTTAAAAATATGTCTTAGTATCCCTATAATTTGAATGCATTCATCTACAAAAGGAAGACCTTCTGGAATCATAAAGTTGACGCCAAAAGCGATGATTTTCCCAATGAAAGGTAAATACCATGTGAGAAGTGCTAATAAAATAATAAATCCATAATAAATTGGTATGAATATGAACATATCGAAGATTTCCTACTTTCAGATATTAATGAATTTCATTATTTTCGGGTGAATACCTTCTCGATAATCGTTTTCTTCTTATCTACATCATTTCTTATAACTATTTTGATGGATTTTGTTCCCTTTTTTAATTGATTTTTTAGCTTCAATTTAAAAGTACCGTCTTTCAAAGGCTTAACAGTGTACTTGTAATCGTTAGCGATAATTTCAAAAGGATTTTTGTTTGACGTTTTTCCTTTGATGTATGTATCACCAATGTATATTTTCTGCACTTTAATACTTGGAAAGTCTGTATTTGTGACTTTAAAAGACACCCATGAAGACACTTGTTGGCTAACATTTGTAGCCCTCACCATAATTTTATCAATTTTATTTTCTTTATATGTGCTTTGATGTTTAGGCGAATAAATGAATGTTAAATACTTCACAGGAGATATCGACTTTTCTGAAATCATTTTATTTCCCGAAAAATACTTAAGTTCTATTTTCTTCAACCGATCGTCTGATAATAAATTGATAGCCGGATCTGAGTCGGCAATATACTTTGAGTCTAGCTGCATAATCGGTGATGTTTTATCACCAATCGTTTGATAATAGTAGTCCTTTTTTAATTTATCCTTGCTCGTTATATTCGAAGTAATATTTGCGCTGTAGTCAATTTGAAAACTTGTCTTTTTATCTAATACTATTTTGAAATTTCCCTTTTTGTCTGATGTAGTATTAAATGTTCTCTGCATCACGTAAGATGATTCACGACTTCGAAAAACTGGTAAGGTAAGTGCTACACTCGAAAGAGGCTCTGTTCGTCCAACTAACGTCGTCGCGTCACTTTTTTTCAGGTCGAATTCTGGTTTTATGATACGTTTAAAAATACCTTTGTGAACACTTGCATTCGGATCATCTTGTTTTTTATACAGTGTCAAGGTGTATCTGTCACCATCATCTATAGTTTCAATAGTTATACTTTTTAATTCTTCCATCCACTGATCAAACTTCAAATGTTCAATATTCCATTCTCCATTTGGTTTTTCAATCAATAGTTCGCCCATCAAATGCGCATCTTTTCCGTACATAGGATTATCAATGACTAAGTCACCATTGTAAGCTTTTAAGACAGGTTTCGGAATTTTTCGATCATCTGAAACATCAAGATACTTTATTGGCTTATAAATAGTACCTTTGTATTTTAAGGAAATTTGATAATTTAAATTGTAGGCTTTCGGAAGACTCAATTTAACAATCCCTTTGTCATCTGAATTGAAACCCAATGACAATCCATTACTCGCTTCAATCTTAAATTCTTTATTTGGTAAAGTCTGACCAATCAACTCTGCGTTTCCTGAAGATAACGGTATATTTAATGATAGTGGAAACTCGTTTTCATTAAACTCTGTGTCAAAAAATCGCGAAACTGAGGACCCATTTGGAAGAGTCATCGTTAGTTCATGTGTTGGATTTTCTGACAATGATAGTGTACAAGTAAATGTTCCTGAAGAATCCATCGTTGGACAAAGTTGTTGATCTAACATAACTTGAGCATCTTTAAAGGTCTTTACTAAAACTGAGTTATCGGAGACATTGTGCGAAAAATATACGGGTTTAGTTTCTTCAGGTTTAAATGAAGGGATCTTGATTTTTTGAGTATATAACGGAATCGAAGATCGACCATCCTGTACAGTTAAATTTGTACCGTCCGACACATCAGAAGAAGATAGTGAAATGTTGGCATCCACTTTACCAGTTTGATCAACGTCTATCCATCCGCGAATTTCTCCATCATCATTCAGTACTTTCAGTTGTGCATATGGCCAAGCGACACCCTTTATTCGCGAACCTTCCAAATCAAAAGAATTAATTTTCAATTGTTCAAAGTCATTTACTTGTTTAACGACAACTTTACTTTTTTTCCCGAACTCTTGTGAGTCATCTTGTGCAAAAAACTTTAGTTCCGCTGATTTATTTTTGGTTACGCGTAGAGTTTCTACTCCAGAATATGTTTTCCCTTCGTAAATTACATAGATGCGAACTGAAGGCCGGCTTTCAAATACAAACTGATTATCTTGAATACCTAGATAAGAAGGTGGTGCAATTTCGTTAATGCCTACTTTATCTGTTTGAACGTCAATAGCTGAATAAG
The DNA here is from genome assembly GCF_022170825.1 of Exiguobacterium acetylicum. NCBI lineage: Bacteria > Bacillati > Bacillota > Bacilli > Caryophanales > Exiguobacterium > Exiguobacterium acetylicum. The sequence continues at coordinate 2,750,368 of NZ_CP081878.1, forward strand.
TTATTGTCTTTTGCTCATAACCATCCTTATCTTTCTGGAATAAAACGATGGATTCATTCCCAGCAGCTTGTTTCAACGGAAATGAGAATACACCTTTAGAATTACTTTTTACCGTGTATAATTGATTCTTAAACTGAAGATGTGCTTCCTGATTAGGTTGAAGTTTCCCGTGAATTACCTGATCTTTTTGTTGAAAAGGATCAACCGATGTGTGAGCCTCTGCTGCATTCACGTTTATATGTAGATATGCCAAGGCAATACATACTCCAAATATAACTCCTACATATCTAATAATTTTTAGTGCACAATTCATGTTCTATATCCTCCATAAGTAAAATAACTTCCCTTTAATATATTAAAATATTTTTATAAAATTGACCTTTTTATGTAAAAAATGGTTCCTCTTCATAACACGTTGGAACAAAGCGAAAACTCCAATCATAGTTTGTCTAATCAATAATAACGATACTAGCGTTGTCGCTTTTTTCTATGTTCGATTCAAAATCCGATGGATTTTATGCGTCAACTACACCTTATAGTGATAAACCTATATATTTTTATTTATAGAATTTTTTTACATAAGTGGTATAATATAATCGTTTCACAAAAATGATTTTTTAGGAGAGATTTGATTGAAGGTAAATATCAAAAATTATTTTATCACGACTTGTCTTTTGGCAATTTGTTCGTCTATTCCAACTACGGCATTTGCAGCTTCAGACACAGTTAAGCCGTCTATTTCCGGTGCGACGAATACAACGGTTTATCTTGGAGCTTCTTTTAATACTCTAGCTGGTGTCACTGCAAAAGATAACATTGATGGAAACATTACAAAAAAGATTAAAGTTTCCGGCTCGGTCAATGTCAAGAAAACCGGTACTTATAAACTGACGTACACTGTTTCGGATAAAGCGAAAAATAAAAGAGTCGTCACTCGTGCAGTCAAAGTGAAAAAAGATACTGTGAACCCCTCTATTTCCGGTGCTACTAATAAGACGATTTATATTGGTTCTTCTTTTAATAATTTGACTGGCATCGTCGCTAAAGATAATGCCGATGGAGTCATCACGAAAAACATTAAGGTTTCGGGTAAGGTGAACACTAAAAAAACTGGTACTTATAAGCTGATCTATACCGTTTTAGACAAGGCTAAAAATAAAACAACTGTTACTCGTACGATCATCGTAAAAAAAGATACTACCAAACCCGTAATTTCGGGTGCCTCCAATAAAAAAATCTATGTGAACTCTAGTTTCAATGCTTTGACTGGCATTATCGCAAAAGATAATGTCGACGGAAATATCACGCAAAATATCAAGGTTTCGGGTAAGGTGAACACTAAAAAAACTGGAATTTACAAGCTGACTTACACCGTGTCCGATAAGGCAAAAAACAAAACGGTTGTCACGCGTACGATTACAATCATTGATAATATTAAGCCGATAATTTCTGGCGCTAAAGATGTTCAAATTAACTTTGGAGATAAATTTAATGCTTTAACAGGTGTTTCTGCGTCTGACAACAATGATGGAAATATTACCTCATCCATTCGAATTACTGGTTCAGTTAATGTCAATAAAGCTGGAACATACGTTCTAACATATAAGGTTAGTGATAAATCCGGAAACGTTACTTCCATCAAACGTAAAGTAACAGTAATCGATAAAATCCTTCCTGTTTTTTCAGGAATCAAAGATATTCAAATCAATTTCGGTCAGGAATTTAATCCGTTAACAGGTATTTCCGCATCTGATAATAGCGATGGTGATATCACGTCAACCATTCAAGTTAGCGGTTCAGTTGATGTTAATAAAGCCGGAACGTATTCCTTAACATATTCCGTTACCGATCAATCTGGAAATATTGTTTCTACAACACGTACAGTGATTGTCATTGATAATATTAAACCCGTCATTTCCGGAGCAACGGATGTAGTGGCAGGTTTGAACACAACTTTTAATCCACTTGAAGGTGTCTCAGTTTCTGATAATAATGATGGAGACCTTACGGAGGAGATAAAAACGACTGGTTCGGTAGACACTTCAGTTGAAGGCGACTACTTTGTTACTTATAGTGTCTCAGACAAGTCGGGAAATAGCATGGAAATTAAACGTAAAGTCACGGTCAAAAAAATTTCAGTGTCCGCTATCGAGATTGCAAATCTTAACACTATGAAAACGGATAAAACACAACAGTTGACTGCTACCATCTACCCAAGCGATGCGACATATCAGAAAGTGACTTGGACTAGTTCAAATGAATTGATTGCTAAAGTGGATGAAGATGGTTTATTAACGACATTATCCGAGGGAACTGTTACCATTACCGCAATAGCTGACGGAATCACTACATCAAAAACACTCATCGTTTCCGATCAACCTAATGTATCTATGAACGCGTATGGCTCTGTCATTATCAACAATCTTATTCAAGGTTTATCCATTAATTTATACAACTACGAACCGAAGGAACAAGTATTTATCGAAAAAATTGAAATCTACGAGAATGGTTCTTTATTTACATCATACTCTCCGGAGGCCCTTCAAAATTCAGGAATCGATACAGTAATTAATCCCTATTCCAACTGGGGAATTAGCATCAATTTCAGATTTGGTCTTTGGCAAAATCAAAGCAAAGTCGTCGTAACAGTCAGAACTGAAAATGATAAATTATATAAATACACTAAAGATCTATAAGTAGATTGTTTATCCATATGCTCCAAACAAAGAGAGCCACTATTATTCGAACTAACTTCGAATAATAGTGGCTCTCTTTCTGTTCCTAATTAATCACGACTATATAAATCTCGCGTATAAACTTTCTCTTCCACATCACCTAGCTCCGGATGCATTCGGTTCGAAAGGATAATATCTGATTCTTGTTTGAACGCTTCCAAATCACGAATGACACGTGAATTGTAGAACGTATCTTCCGTCAAGACCGGCTCGAAAACAGTGACTTCGATTCCTTTTGCCTTGATCCGCTTCATAATTCCTTGGATCGATGACGCACGGAAGTTATCCGAATCCGTCTTCATCGTCAGGCGATAGACACCTACGACTTTTGGATTTTGTCTGATAATCGTATCCGCAATGTAGTCTTTACGTGTCCGGTTTGCTTCGACGATTGCGCCAATGATGTTATTTGGGACATCCTCATAGTTCGCAAGCAACTGCTTCGTATCTTTCGGCAAGCAGTATCCACCGTAACCGAACGATGGATTATTGTAATGGCTACCGATACGGCTATCGAGACCAACACCTTCGATGATTTGTTTAGAATCTAGGCTTCTGACTTCTGCATATGTATCGAGTTCGTTAAAGAAGGCGACACGCATTGCAAGATAGGTGTTCGAGAAGAGCTTGATCGCTTCTGCTTCCGTCGAGTCAGTCAATAAGACAGGAACGTCTTTCTTCACTGCTCCTTGTAGTAACAAGTCTGCGAACTGCTGCGCACGCTCTGAACGTTCCCCAACAACAATTCGTGATGGGTAAAGGTTGTCGTGTAACGCTTGACCTTCACGCAAGAACTCTGGTGAGAAGACGATGTTCGGTGTATCAAACTTTTCTTTTAATTCTTGTGTATAACCGACTGGTACCGTCGACTTGATGATCATCGTCGCATCTGGATTAATCGCAAGGACTGTCGCAACAACGCTCTCAACCGTACGTGTATTGAAGTAGTTCCGTGTTGGATCATAATCTGTCGGCGTTGCGATGACGACGAATTCTGCTTCTTTGTAAGCTTCGAAGTTGTCTGTCGTAGCGTGTAAGTTCAATTCCTTATGTTGAAGGAAGTTTTCAATTTCTGCGTCAACGATTGGTGATTTACGGTTGTTGACCATTTCGACTCGTTCTTTAATAATATCAATCGATGTAACTTCATTATGTTGTGCGAGTAATACGGCCATTGATAGACCAACGTATCCTGTTCCTGCTACTGTGATTTTCAAGTGTCTCATCCTCTTCAGTCTGTAATATTATAGTATTCTTTATACCAATCGACGAACTTCCCAAGCCCTTCTTCAATACTCGTGCTCGGTTTAAAGTCGATGTCTCGCTCTAGTTCTGAGACATCGGCATACGTACGCAAAACATCACCTGGTTGCATCTCCATGTATTGCTTATTCGCTTCCTTACCGATCTTCTCTTCTAAGACATTGATGAATTTCATAAGCTGGACCGGTTGGTTATTTCCGATATTATAGACACGATATGGAGCAAAGCTTGCACCTAATTCATCTGTGCTCTCATCCCACTCTGGGTTCGGTTCCGGGGCACGTGGAATCAGTTTGACGATTCCCTCGACGATGTCATCAATGTAAGTAAAATCGCGCTCCATCTTCCCGTGATTGAAAACTTTAATCGGATTGCCTTCGATAATGTCTTTCGTGAACGAGAAATATGCCATGTCTGGTCGTCCCCATGGACCGTAGACGGTAAAGAAGCGTAAACCTGTCGTAGGGATACCATATAAATGACTATATGTATGCGCCATCAATTCATTTGATTTCTTTGTGGCTGCATAAAGACTGACTGGGTGATCAACATTATGATTCGTTGAGAAAGGTGCTACCTTGTTCCCACCGTACACTGAGCTAGAAGACGCGTATAAGAGATGCTTCACAGGATAATTACGACATGCCTCTAAAATATTTAAAAACCCTGTTAGATTTGAATCTAGATAAGCATATGGATTTTCAATTGAATAACGAACACCGGCTTGAGCTGCCAAATTGATAACTATATTGGGCTTATATTTGTTGAATATAGATTCAACTTCATCTTTATTTTCTAAACTAAGTTCATAAAATTTTACTTTCTTAACTGAGATAAGCTGTTTTTTCCTATCGTTTTTTAAGTTCAATGAATAATAATTATTCATATCATCTATAACAATTATATTATCTACATCTTTTTTTAAGATTAATGTGTTTACTAAATGAAAACCTATAAAACCAGCTCCACCAGTAATTAAAATATTATTCATATTAAACAACCTTCTTCTTTTTACGTTTTATTTTGCTCTGATTTAAAATAAACTGAACGAATTCATTTTTTTGATTTAACTTATAATAAGTAAAGTACATAAGAATTACAAAAAATAGTATTATAGTCAACTTCAAAAACATTTCAACTAAGTTATTAAAGAAATCATTGTATATTTCAAAATTAATAAATTTATTAAGTATCGGCATTAGAGTACCTAATAATAATAACAATCCACTCAGTAACAAAAATAGATTCTTAAACAAGTAAATGTAGTCAAATTTTATTATCTTCCAAATTAGTATAATCATTAGAATATAATTTAGCGTTATAGCTATTGTAGTTGAAATAGCAACTCCAACTATTCCCCACTGACTTCCAATAAGTGCACCCGTAAAGACCGCAATAGCATATACAACTTGAACCCAAAGTCTTTTATAAACAGCGCCTAGCGCTCGTACAGCGGTATCTGAAATTTTATACCCAACTCTAAAAAACAAACCTCCCATTAAAATTTGAAAAGGTAATACTACGTTATCCCATCTCTCACCTAAAAATAAGTGTATTAGCTCTTTTGAACAAATAATACTAATAAGCATAATAGGTAAAGATATTACTCCATAAATCAGCATAAAGTTTGTATAAATGTATCCCAGCTTTTTATTATCAGTTTGTAACTTAGACATCAAAGGAAATGTTACTTTATCCATTATTGTTCCAAGAATGTTTGTTGGTAGCATTAATAGTTGATAGGATCTACTATAATATCCAAGAGCACTTGTTCCTAAATACTTACTAACAACAAAATTATCTGCTTGGTTAGCGATATTGTTAAATATTCTAGATAAAGTAAAGCCTAGACCAAAATATGATAAATTTTTTGCAGATTCTAAACTAATATCAATTTTTTTCAGAGTAGGTTTTTTCAAGAGAAACGAAATACTTCGAATAGTACTTTGAAGCAATTGCGCATAAATTATTGACCATACACCAAAATCTAATAATGCTAACACAATTGAAGCTATACTATAAATTGTTAAAGAAATAATATTAACATTTGCGATATATCTAAAATCCATTTCTTTTTGTACTAAGCTTTCAGAAACTATAGATATACTATTAATTAGAAAAATAATTGATAAAATTTTTAAATAAATCGGATTTTCTATATTTACAAATCCAGAAATTTGGCTAGAAAGCATAAATAATATTAAAAATAGGATTCCTCCAAAAATTACATTAATTAAATTTCCTGTAGAAATATCTTTATTAGATACTTCTTTTTTTTGAATTATTGCAGGACCAACGCCTGCAGTAGAAAAAATTTCAGCAAAACTGATAATGATTTGAGTTGCAGCCACAATTCCAAATTCTTTAGGTGTTAAAAATCTAGATAGAACAGCAATTGTAATCAATTTCATTAATGTACTTGAAAACGTAGATAAACCTATCCAAAAGAATCCTTTATACGTTTTGTTTCTCAAACTCAAACTATCTTTCCCCATTACTTTATTAAAAATCCTTTTAGTAATTCTTTATTCTCTAATGATTTTCTGTACAATTCTTTTCGTTCAACATCATAAGTATTTTTATACTCTCTTTTCCAATTATCATCTAATGTGTTATTAAGTAATTCGTACACTTGATTAGATTTGATATTGTTTATGTCTAAACAAAGATCATCTCTTTTAATTTGTCTGTAAAATCTCTTCGTTTTTGAATGATACGGAATCGCAATAGGTATTGAACCCAAGGCGTATGAGACAATACCCACATGAAGTTTGTTTGTAAGGACTACATCTAAACTAGATAACATGGCTGTTGTTTCCCATATTTCTTTGTGTCTAAAAATTGTATATCCATTTTTTAAGTTTTCGCTTAAATACTTCACAGCATCATTTTGCGCTTTGTTATCATTATCAATAATTAAAACAGCATGAATGTCTGAACGAGAGTTTAAAAATAATAATACGTCCTTAAAAAGATTTTCTAGTGAATTTCTATTTTGTTCAGTCTTACTGATTCCTATATGAATTCCATATTTTAAATTTTCGTTAATTGATTTAATTGTAGTCGGGAGATTATCAAAAGCAGTTTCAGGCAGAGCATCCTTAGTTAGAGAAAGTGCTACATCAGCAGTAACATTTATCTTAGAATCATCTATTCCTATTTTTTTCAAGTATGTTTTTGACTCTTCATCTCGAACTGCAATTAATTTTGCACGGTTACATATTTTTTTAACTTTTCTTTTTGTAAAAATATTTGTAATTTCTCCTACACCAGTTCCTACTATTGCTAAATCTTTATTGTTTTTAAAACCAGTATCAGCAACTTGTACATGTTTTTTAAAAAATGAAAATCCCCATCGCCATTTTTGAGTAGGTGGTTCTCCTAAATAACCACCAGCTCCGTAAACTATTTGTCCACTTTTTTCAATCGATTCAATACCTTTCAGAGAAGAAACTTCAATCTGTTCTCTGTATACTTGTGTAGCAAATGGTAATGCCACATCACCTTTAGTAATTTCTTTGATCCATGAAGTCTGAATTGCTAATATTAAGACATCTCCAAAATTATTTGGATGATATGCTCCATGTAAAGTCGTTAAATTCATTTTCATTATTATTACTTTCCCCATTCTTTATTTTTTTTAATTTTGAATCGTATCTTATTAGATGAATTATTATTAGCCCTTGCCAAAAAAACTTAAATTCCATTATTTCATTACCAAACCCAAACATAATTAAGAAAACTACAATAAATCCATATGTGTATATTTCATTATTGTGAGATTTAATCATATTTCTTAAGGCAAATAATAATACAAAATAAAACGAGATTAAAAGTAAAATTCCTACTATACCTGTTTCCATAAAGGTAGATACATACACACTGTGTGCTTTTCGAGCATATTCTTCTCTAAAACTTAAAAAGCCAGTTCCTAAAATAAAATTGGGATGAGAAAATGCATTTTCCCATATATCACTTCTCCCCGTAGTTGCACTGTCTAAGTTTCCGGAAAATAAATCATTTATTCGATTTAAGCTACTAAAGTTTATATTAAAATTCTCTAACACTTTGTTTAAAATATAATATCCAAGTCCGAAAAATATAAATAACTTAAAAAAATTAGTGACTATTTTTTTAAAATCCAATCTTTGTGAACTTTGATGTTGATTAAATATTTTAAGGAACAAAATAAAAAATAGCGCTACCGTAATTGCAATAAACGATGTTTTACTCTGCAAAAGCAATAATACTAAAGCAAATATCACTAATGACAGTCCACCAAATGTCTTTAGTAACTTATTAGAGTATATTGATAACATCCATATACTTGTTGCGATACCTAGCAAAATAAACCCACTCGCATTATTTGGATTTAAATCACGAGTAGTAGTAGCTAGTCTTGTACCTCCATAACCAATAGTACCTTCAGTTAACAAATAAATGCTCATAATAAGAACACCAATGGTTGAAGAAATAACTAGTACATTAGTTTTTATTTTATAGTTTACAGCTAAATTGACGACTGCAATTGTTGTAGTTAAGTAATAAATGTATGCAGCGATTCTATCCAAAGGATAATTACTATTAATCACCAGCTGCGGAAGGCCTAAACAAGGTATTAAGATCAAAATTAACAATGCTTTAGGCAAATAAATTACTTTTTTTAAAACAAGGTCAAAAATAAAAAATAGAATTATAGGTGCAGAAAAAATAGTTGAAGCACTCATACCTGAAAGTAATCTACCCGTCAAAAAATCAATAGGTACGCATAAACAAAACAAGAATATAACAAGGGTATTAATTTTTCTCATGATTAACTCCTGATAGTTCGTTATACATATTAAAATATTGTTTAGCAACTACATTAACATCGTATTTAGACTCTATTAATTTTCTAGAGTTATTGCCCATTTTATCAATACAATCGGATTTATTAACAAAAAACTGTATAGCATTTTTTATACCTAATATGTCTCCAGGATCAACTATTTTTCCGTTAAAATCATTTTGAACTATGTCCCTACTTCCAGGAATATCTGTGCCTATTAAAGGTAGACCAGAAGAAGATGCTTCAAGCAAAACATTAGGCAATCCTTCTGAATATGAGAGCAATAGAAATACATCAGATCTATTCATGATTTGATCAACATTGTCGACATTTCCAAGATACTTCACTTCAAGATTATTTTTGTTTTCATTTATATCTCTGAGTTTCTTTTCAAAATTTAAATCCTCCAGTAACGGACCACATAAAGTTAAGTTTGCTTTTTTATCTAACTTAATTGTGTTTAATGCTTCAAGTAAATCGTAAATCCCTTTCCTTCTGTTAATTGCACCTACATATAAAAGATCCACACTTTCAGATTCATTTATTTTTGATTCAACATTAAATTTTCTTGTGTCAACCCCATTCGGTATAAACCAAACTTTCGAATTTCCACTAATTGAGTTATTCAATAATTTTTGAATATCAGAACTTATTGCAATTAAATTTGTTGAATGTAATAAAAATCTTTGTCGAAATCTAATCCTTAATTTATTTATCATATTTTTGTTTTTTAACTCTCTACTGCTAAGTTCATCTTGTGCGATTTTTACAATTATAGGCTTGCTTGTTATAATACATCCAACTTTTGTGAAAAAAGCCTCTGGCCCAGCTTTTATACAATGAACTAATGGTATATTTTTTCTGTTTTTAATAATCCAAAGCAGTACTTTTAATGAAAATGAATAAAGGGTCTTTTTATTAGATTTACTGTAATCAAAGCCAAAGGATTTAACAGAAAAATTTTCCCCTTCATAACTTTTACCAAAAGCAGTTAAAATAATAAATTTGCGTTTTTTATCAACATTCTGCATTTCTTTAAGTATTGTAGATAATTGCTTTCCATAACCAGAATAATGCGGAGGGAATTTATAACAAACTATAGGTATCTTCATTTTTTTCTCCTATTTTTGAGTCAATGATCTAATAAATATCTGTAAATCAAAATTGAAAGTCATTATAAAAATATATATAAAATTCTTAAAGGTTTTTTCTTTTTTAAATCCTTCTATACTATATTTAAGAGAATTTTTAATATCACCGTTTTTATTATGTTTGTTGGCTATAAGTTTGTAATGATTAGCTTTTATAAATCGAAGTTCTTTTGATGTTAGCTGTTCGTATTTATTTGAGTATTTATTAAAAATATACTTGAATGCTTCCTTGTATTTATCCGTATCTATTGATATTTGATTAGAACTTGAGCGATTATAATAATTCACTTCAGGCGTTTTAACATAATCAACTAAACATAACTGACAAGACCTAATCCATAAATCATAATCTTGCATAGCTTTAAGGTTTGTATCAAATCCGCCAGCTTGTACAAAAATTTTTTTTCTCATCAAAACAGTTGAAGTAGTGCCAATATAATTCCTGAAAAAAATTTTTTTAGCTAAAGATCCTTTAAATTTAGGGATCGATTTAAATGATATATTTTTTTCTGGATATACTTGATTAATACCTGTATAGACTAAACCTGTACTTTTATTTTTACTCAAAATTTCTAATTGTTTTTGTATTTTTAAACTGTTCCAAGTATCATCATCATCTAAAAACGCAATAATATCGCTTTGAGATTTTTTCACACCAAAATTTCTTGCATAATTTCCACCCTTAGATTTTGGATAGTCAAAATATAAGATTCTGCTATCATTTTGTTGAAGTTTTCTCACTACATCTTGAGTTTTCTCATCTACTCCATCCGATACGACAATTATCTCAATATCTTTTTCAGTTTGAGATGTAACACTTTTAATTGCATCAGCTAACAATTCACTTCTTTTATAGGTAGGTATAATTACCGAAACTTTAGGCATACTTATTTTTCCTCGCTAATTGTTCTATATCGAATTTTTTTCCCAACTCATAGTCGAACTGATCTGGAGTGAACTTTATACAACCGCTCCATGGATAAAATGTCAATTCTCCAATATATAATTTTTTATTAACTTCATAAAAATCAACTCTTACAAACGGAAAATCTTTAGCTAAATTTTGTGATATTGCTATCATTCTTTTTAAATTTTCTGGCTTATCTATTGATGCAGAAGAGTTTGGCTTATCAGTTTTTATATCCTTAAAATCCCATTTTAAATTATAAAAATTTCTTTGATGATTGGTATGTCTAGATACGTCCACCCAAATATATTCAGGTGTACCATTAAAACATAATACTTTATAATCATTTAGACCATTTTTCTTTTGAAAAACGTCTTCGGCAATTAATAATTCTTCAACAATAATTTTTTGAGGTATATTTTTGTACGCCCATTCTCTTCCAATACTTAAAGTGTTTACTTTTTCCCATCCTTTTATCACTTTTTTTAATTCTTCTAAATTTACTTTAGATTTATTCGCTACAAATTCATTAGTACCTGATCCATTATTACATTTAATTGCAAAGGAGTTTGGGAGTGCTTCGAAATCAATTTCATCAACAGAATTAAATGCTGCGTATAATTTCGGAAGATATTCTCCGTAGCCTTTTTTCTCAATATATTGACGCATTAAATATTTGTCAGCGCATTGAGTCATTAAATCATTCTCATAATTTAACTTGTACCAGTGAATTTTTTCAGAAAATCGTTGTGGATCTTGTAAATTAGGTATTCTCCCTACTGATAAAAAATGCTGCATTTTTACAGCTGATTTATCTGGTAACACATCAAACAATGAATATAATTTATTTAACTTTAACTTCTTAATTAGTTTTTTCATACAAATCCTCTTTCACTATATTATTTTTACGCAATAACTTATCAGACACAAAAACCCACAATTTGTATGGTATTATATAAATTATCATTTGTGTTATTAATACATATAGAAAATCGAGGAATGTACAGTGTCCTCTTTTGAAAATTTGCAGTTGTACATCAATATAGCTTTTGCAATAACTCCAGCTTTTTCTTCTTCTGTAATTGTCCCTATTTGAACGAAATAATAGTAGTGATTCTGACAAATTTTCAGCATGATATCCTTTATTAATCATTCTTGAGAACAAATCTAAATCTTGCTTTCGTTTCATTTCACCATAGCCACCGGCAGTTTTAACTGCCGATTTTTTATACATGACAGTTGGATGATTAAAAGGACTTCTTCTTCTCATAAATTTTTTTATTGCTGAATATTCAGTTGGAACTACTCTAGAAGAAATTATTTTGTTTGGATCATCATAAAATTCATCAATCATTGTTCCTAATAATACAAGGTTAGGATTAGAATTGAATTTTTTTAATTGTAGTTCGCAACGATTAGGTAAAGAAATATCATCAGAATCCATTCTTGCAATCAATTCGTATTTACAATATTCAATCCCAATATCCAAGGCTTTACCTAAACCGACATTTTTTTCGAGTGGTATTGATTTAATTATATTAGGATTCTCAATTGATAATTTATTAATGACCATTTTAAGTTGCTTATTCAAAGGACCATCTTCTACAACTATAATTTCTTCTGGGCATACTGTTTGATCAAGCATGCTCTTTAAACTTGATTCTAGATTTTCTGGTGACTCTTTATCATATACTGACATTAGAACACTATACTTTTGCATTTAGATTCTCTTTTCTTTTTCAGTTTCAACAATAGATTCTTTAAAAGTAAAAATATTATAATTATATATTTTTTGCGAACTCATTTTTTTGTCATAGACTAAATCTCCAAAAATTTTTTTATATAATTTACTTTTAGATAAAAAGAAAATTAAAATTTTTGGTGTTTTCACAAAGAATACTTTTTTATTGTGATAACTTGCAATTTCTTTAACTATTTCTGAAGTTTTTACATATTCTTCGTTTTGAGGATATAAAAAACCATCCACTTCATTTATGATTACTTTCGATAAAAATTCGCACAAATTAGATACAAAAATCATACTTCTACTATTTTTTATATCAGGAAATAATAAAGTTTTTTTAGATATTTTTGATAATTTAGAAAAATTACCTTTACAATTAGGTCCATATACCATTGGAGGTCGTATGATTGAAATTTTAAAGTTATGATCTTGTAATTGTAAAAGACCTTCTTCTGCTTTCAACTTACTATCTGAATAATAATTAGACGGATTAGGTATTGTATTCAAATCTATTTTTTTATCTTTATTCGCGTTATAAACAATTATGCTACTAAGAAAAATAAAATGCTTTACACCATCTTTTTTAGCTTTTTGAGCAATTTTTATTGTTAAATCCGTATTTACTTCATAATAAATATTTTTTAAATTTTTATCGTTAGAATTATGTGCGATTCCAGAAACATGAACGATAGATTGAAATTTATTGAAATTTTCCTTTTTCCAACTATCTGTTCTAATACTTAATTTAGTATAAGTGATATCATTACTGTATCTTTCATCAATCCAATTGCTAAGAGCATTACCTATATAACTATTTTCGCCAGTAATCAAAATTGATTTCATTTTTTCTATCTTACTCCTTCGCACTTGCAGCTTCTTTTGATGAAATTGTTCCAGTACCACCTTCAACTACACCATCGCTTTTCAACACACTGAAAATCGTTGCAATGAAACAACGTGTATCCATGATAATCCCCATACGCTTAACATAATCGCCATCTAACTTCGCTTTGATTCCGATTGGTAGTTCATCTCGTCCGTTGATTTGTGCCCACCCTGTTAATCCTGGTAACGTATCATTCGCGCCATACTTATCGCGTTCATCAATCAAATCATATTGATTCCAAAGTGCAGGACGTGGTCCGACAAAGCTCATCTCACCTTTAAGAATATTGAATAGTTGTGGTAATTCATCGAGACTTGTCTTACGTAAGAATTTCCCGACACGTGTAATATAGACATCCGGATCAGCAAGCAAATGAGTCGGCGTATCCTGAGGTGTCTCGATATACATCGTCCGGAACTTCAAAATATTGAAATGACTCTTTTTCAGACCTACCCGTTTTTGTTTGAAGAAGACGGGTCCGCGAGATTCAAATTTGATTGCCCCCATGATGAAGAGGAAAACCGGGATCAACACGATACACGCTACCAGCGCCAAGAAAAACCCTAGCGAACGTTTAAACGCCATATAACTCATTTGCTTTAGCTCCTTATGTTTATACTAATTTTTTTTCTTTCATTGCGACATCGTTGGCGATATCGAGTAATACGTTCCGTAACTGAATCGGATTCAAGTGATGATTTTCGACCATTTGTAGAATTGCTTCTACCGGTTCGACCTGTTTTGTCCGTCCTACGAAAATCTTCGGATAGATTGCTTCCGGATCGACTTCTCCATCTTTCAGCAACTCTTCATACATCTTTTCACCTGGACGAATGCCCGAGAAGACGATTGGCATCTCATCTTCCGTAAACCCACTTAATTCAATCATGTTCTTCGCAAGATCAACGATTTTAACCGGTTCTCCCATATCAAGGACGAAAACTTCTCCCCCATCCGCTAAGATACCCGCTTGAATGACAAGACGGCTTGCTTCTGGAATCGTCATGAAAAAACGCGTCATTTCTGGATGCGTCACGGTGACCGGCCCACCGCCCGCGATCTGTGACTTAAAGAGTGGAATGACCGAGCCGCGGCTTCCTAAAACATTTCCGAATCGGACGACAGCGAATTTCGTTTCACTTCGTTTTCCTAAATCCTGAACGATCATCTCGGCAATTCGCTTCGTCGAACCCATGACGTTCGTCGGGTTGACTGCCTTATCCGTTGAAATCATGACGAACCGCTCGACCTGATGTAAATGAGCAACTTCCGCGACATTTTTCGTTCCATATACATTGTTCTTGACCGACTCATATGGATTTGCTTCCATTAATGGCACATGTTTATGTGCTGCTGCATGGAAGACGACATCTGGTCGATGTTGTGTAAAGATGTCTTCTAATCGCATTCGATCTTGTACATCTGCGATAACCGGTACTAAGTTGATTGATGTCTGCAGAGCACGTAGTTCTCGTTCAATCAAATAAATACTGTTCTCCCCGTGACCGAGCAAGAGAAGCGTCGTTGGATTAAACTGAATGATTTGACGACAGATTTCTGATCCGATTGATCCACCTGCACCTGTAACGAGAACTGTTCGTCCTTCGATTTCTCCTTTAATCCCGGAAATATCCAACTCGACCGGTTCACGTCCAAGTAAATCGGCAATCGAGACGTCCCGAATTGCGTTGACCGAGATTTTTCCGGTGACGAGTTCTTCGATCATCGGCAACGTTTGAACATCCTCGCAAAGCGTTTTCGCTTCCGTGATCAATTCAATCCGCCGTTGTTGCGACAATGAAGGAATCGCTAAGACAATCGCTTCAATTTTGTGTCGCTCGATGACTGCTTTTAAATCGTTCGTCGTACCAGCGACTTCAAGTCCTTGAATCATGAAATGCAGATTCTTTGGATCATCGTCTACGAATGCGACTGGCTTCAGTTCATGGAATGGTGATGCATATAGCTGTCTCACCAATGCTCGACCTGCGCGTCCAGCACCGATGACAAGCGTCCGTTTCCGTGACTTCACCATCCGTCTTGGTAGTGCATATTTGCGCCAGTGCTGACCCACACCAAGTAGCCGTAACGTGACACGAATTGCTCCTAGTAATAAGAGACTGATTATAAAACTCAGAATCGTGATTCGTTCCAATACTTGACCGAACATCGTCACTTGAACCATCACGAGTCCAAGTGAACTAAGAGCGAGTGATAACGATAACGTCATCGCTTCCTGAATACTTGCATACTTCCAATTGACGCGATACAACTTCATCGCAAAAGCAATAATCACGAACAGCACCGCAAAGATAGCCGCTGATTGTAACAAAGAACGACTATCGATGGTTTGGAATAATTCCTTCGGATATAAGAAAAAATAAGCAAATCCCATTGCGATGACGAGTGCGATTGCGTCTAAACAGGCCAGTGTGATCGTTCGGATATAATAATAGATCTTCACTACCTTTGGTCTCCTCTCTCCTGAATCAAAGTATCTTTATACAAGTGAAGATTTCGCTTCATACATAGCTAATAATTCCTTCATCATGGCTGCGACCTCTTCGCTCAAATCCTCACGGTTCAACGCAAATTCAAGTGTCGTTTGGATGAAGCCTAATTTTTCGCCGACATCATAGCGCTTTCCATCAAATTCGTACGCAAAGACACGTTGCATCTCATTCAATCGTGTGATTGCATCCGTCAATTGGATTTCTCCACCTGAACCTTCTTCCTGTGTTTCCAGGTACTTAAAGATTTCTGGTGTCAATAAGTAGCGACCAAGAATCGCTAGATTAGAAGGTGCCGTTCCTGGTGCCGGTTTTTCGACGAATGATTTTACTTTATGTAACTGATTCGAGATGCTTGTTCCTGGATCGACAATCCCATAACGATGCGTATCCTTATCTGCTACCGGTTGCACACCGATGATCGAGCTGTTCGTGATCTCGTATTGCTCAATCAATTGACGCGTACATGGTGTCTCTGCTTGAACGATGTCATCGCCGAGCATGACGACGAATGGTTCATTCCCGACGAATGCTTTCGCCTGCAAGATCGCATCTCCTAGACCTTTAGGTTTTGACTGACGAATGAAATGAATATTGATGTTCGTCGTTGCCTCAACCAGATATAGTAATTCTGATTTATTTTTGGAAATCAGATTCGCCTCAAGCTCAGGAACAGAGTCAAAATGATCTTCAATTGCTCGTTTTCCTTTTCCAGTGATGATCAATATATCTTCAATCCCTGATTCTATAGCTTCTTCAATGATGTACTGAATCGTTGGCTTATCAACGATTGGTAACATTTCTTTTGGCATCGCTTTCGTAGCCGGTAAAAATCGTGTACCTAATCCAGCTGCTGGAATGACTGCCTTTTTTACTTTAATCATGAAAAACACTCCTATCAAATGAATAAATGGCTACCAATTTATTATTAGTATTCCAATCTTTATGTAAAATACAATACCATATACCTATTACATAATTCCATAAACTTTTCCATATATTCATAATGTAAGCGTTAACATAGAAAAAAGAGAGTGTTAATTCACTCTCTTCTCTATTCTTTACAAGTCTTAATGTTACTTCCAGTGCCCTTTCCAATTCTTTTCGATTGGACTTGGTGGATTAATGGTAACCATTTGATTTAAGAATACCGCTTCATTGTTTTCATAGATCTCTTCAAATAACCAATCATCTAGCGTCTTCTCGAGATACGTTTCACACTGCTTCCAATAGAATGGGCGCTTCTCGATATGATGGGCGTCTGAAGCAACAAGGTGCGCTAATCCATTTTCGAGTAGAGCAACTGCAAATCGTTGGACATCTTTTCCGTATTTACCGACCAAGCTTGCACATGTCACTTGGCTGATTGCGCCGTTAGAAACAAGCTCAAACAATAAAGACGGATTTTGAATGATTGCTTTGTTTTTCTCCGGATGCGCAATGATCGGTACAAAACCATCTGAAATCAATTCTGCGAATACCTGTCGAGCATACGACGGAATTCCTGTTGACGGAAACTCAATCAACAGATAACGCGAACCTGAGAGAGGCAAGGCTTTCCCTGCCTCCAGCTCTTCCATCAACTCACCAATCAATCGAATCTCATGACCTGGATAGACAGTTAACGGAATGTTGCGTTGATTTAATAACACATTGAATTCATTGACAGTCAACTTGACATCGACATCTTCTGTCTCAAATTGAGGATGATAGAGATGCGGTGTCGCGATAATACGCGTAATACCCTCTTCGACAGCTTGTTCTGCGAGTTGAAGTGCATGTTCGACACTCGCTGGACCATCATCGACAAGAGGCAGTATATGACAATGTACGTCAATCATGATTAGTTCCCTCACTCATAGGAATAGTAGTATTGATATGCCGAATCATCCGTCAGTTCGCGGCGATTTAATACGACGCCCAGAATTTTAGCTTCCGCTAGTTCCAGTTGTTCTTTTGCTTTCAGAACGCGTTGGCGATCTGATGTCGTACAACCAACGACTAGAACGACACCATCTGTCAGCTTCGATGTAATACGGCTATCCGCCACCTGTAATAAAGGTGGTGCATCGAAGATGATGATCTCGAATTCCTCTCGTAGCTGTGAAACGAGATGTTCCATTGCTCGTGAAGATAATAATTCAGCCGGGTTCGGTGGAATCGGACCTGCTGTCAGGATCGACAGATTCTCAATTTTTGTCGGTAAAATCGCCTTGTCTTTTTCCGCTTGGCGCGTTAGCAGACTAGAAAGCCCTAGTCCATTTGCTACCTTGAACGTGTAATGAACTGTCGGACGACGCATGTCCGTATCAATGATCAAGACTTTTTTACCTTGCTGGGCATAAGCGACCGCTAAGTTCGAAGCAGTCGTCGATTTCCCTTCGCTTTGCGTCGCAGACGTGACGAGAATTGCTTGAATTTCCTGATCGACTGCCATGAACTCGATGTTCGTGCGAATCGTTCGGTATTGCTCGGCTACAGGAGACTTTGGCTGTGTAACAGTAATCAGCTTTCGCGCGTCTTTATTCATCTTGTTGTTTTTCTTAGCCATACTGTTTGACCACCTCTCGCTTACTTGCCTTTTTTGCTGAAGTCTTGAAAATCTTACTATCGATATCCGGGATACTCCCAAGGACCGGGAGATCGAGGATTTGTTGAACTTGCTCTTCTGTCCGAATACGACGATCCAGTACTTCACGCAGGAACGCAAGACCTACACCAAGTAAAAATCCGACGACAGCAGCAATCGCTGTATTCAAAAGAATATTCGGGCTGACCGGTGTCGTTGGAATACCAGATACCGAAAGGACTTTAACGTTATCGACGTTCATTAATTCTGGAATATCTTCACTGAACACATTCGCGATTGAGTTCGCGATATTCGATGCTAATGCCGCATCCGTACTTTGAACAGAAACGTTGATGACCTGAGAGTTTTGTTCACTTTCGACCGTGATCATGTTATTCAATGTCGTTAGATTGGTTGGAGCGTTTGAGACTTCTTTTTGAACCTTCTCTAGAATAGCGGGACTTTTGATGATGACCCGGTATGTATTGACTAATGTGACAGACGACTGGACTTGTGAGGCGTCGATGACTTCATTTTCCTGTTTTTTCGGTGTGACAAGGATTTGTGTACCTGCTTGATACGTTGGATCGACTAAAAAAGTACTGACTGCAAACGAAATGACTGCAGCAACAATCGTTAGCGCAAGGATACGCCAAAACGATTTCCGTAAAATCGAAAACAACTCTTGTAAACTAATCGTTTCATTCATGGCTTGATAATTCTCCTTTATTTTTCTAATTCACTGGCTATTTTTCATCAACTAGAAAATAGTATAACAAATAAATGGGAAATGGTTGATTTTTTTTTAAGAAATTCCATATGTTTTTTTATAAGTTTGCGTATAATGAAAAGTGGATTGTTATTATTTTCATTCATTTCCCTATCCATACACAGGAGGAATCGTTTTTATGCATCGTTCACTACAAGTACTCCAGTACTATACATCTCATTCACAAGAAGACATTTCTCGCTTGCATCAGCGAATTCAATCAAGTCTTTCTTCAACTGAATCGTTGACAGATACGATGATCCGATTGACAGGTAGTGCTCCTCTTGTCCCATTTGAGGAAGATACCGTCACTGCAGCGGAATGGAATGCTTTTCTGCAAGGAAAACATCACGAGGTGCTCGCTGACTTTTTAGCTTTGCTCGTCTCTCGCCCCATCCTTGAAGAAGATGGTCCCGTAATCGCTGAAACAGAAGAACCACTGCCGACTCTGTCACGCAGTTATCGTGAACCGTCAGCTCGACGAAAACGTGATGATTCGAATATTTCTCATACTAAGAAGAGAATTCCTTGGGGATGGCTCGTGTTACTTCTTCTTTGTTTCTTACTTGGCGCTACTGGTACATACGTGTACTCTAATTATTTCGTCGCATCGAAGTCAACTCCTGAATCGACTGTCGAACAGCCTGTCACTGTCAATAAATCCGAGACAAAACAAAAGAAAAAAGAAAAAGCAACTCCAACAGAAGAGGCGACTTCGCTATACATTAATCAACGAAACAGCAATATTTATACAGATGAAAGCATGACGACCGTCTTGTATGAAGCAGATTTTGGCGATCAGTATCCGATCGTGAAGAAATTAGACGGTAACATTCAAGTAAAAGTGACAGATCAATTATCTGGTTATGTTAAAACAGCTGAGACGACAACGAAGTTAACGGGTGATCCGATTACAGACGAAGCATTAGTATCATGGGTAACGAATAATTTAAATACTCAATTCGCCGAAGGATCAATCACGGACCTGATGGGAAAATCGAGTGAAGACCTCACGGCTTCTTTTGGTCCACCGAACCGGACATACCAGGACGATGTACATTCTTATCTTTTCTACGCTACACATTTTTTCATTCTTGATCAAAATCGGGTCGTCGCGATTGATTGGACAGACACATCGATTACGAATGATCAGTTAGCTACTCTCGCTCCCCTACAACTCGAAACAGATACAACCGGACTTGTCACAAGCAATTCCTATCGCCTACAGCGATTCGCAAAGGATGGTACGGTCAGCCGTGTCCGTCTGGCAGAACAATCTTTCTAAATCAAAAGCACCGGATCCGTTAGGATCCGGTGCTTTTTGTGTTTACTCGAGGTCAAGTGAATAACGAAGTGCCGTTTGTGTCTCTTTAAGAGAATCATCTGTCGGGTGCCAGTAGTAGATTCCGTCTCCTTCTTTACCACCTGCGCCTTCAAGCTTTAGATTCTTTTGATTACGGAAAGCATCCATGTAATCAAATGCAAGTGTACGCATCGGTTTGAACGAAACGTTTGTTTGTGCATTTTTACCGACGACATCCATGATGGCATTGAAGTTACTAACTGATACATCAGATGACAGTTTGTTAGCAACTTGAGCGATGACTTCCCGCTGACGCATTTGACGACCGAAGTCACCACGTGGATCTTCGTAACGCATCCGTGTGAATTTTAAAGCTGAATCACCATCAAGATTAATCTTACCAACTGGGAAGTGCGTCCCACCTACTTTAAAATCAAGATCGTTATTAACGGTTACCCCACCGACTGCATCAACCAGTGAAGTGAATCCTTGCATATTGATTTCCGCGTAGTAGTTAATCGGAATATTGAGGAATTTTTCGACTGTCTTGATTGCCATTTCCGGTCCCCCGAATGAATAGGCATGGTTGATTTTATCGTTCGTTCCGTGACCGACGATATCGACCTTCGTGTCACGAGGAATACTAATCAAACGACTTTCGTTTCGCGTCGGATTCAACGTCATGATCATGATCGAGTCACTACGTCCTCGTTCTCCTGGTCGCTGATCGACACCTAACAGTAAGACGGATACCGGTTTTTGCTCGTCGACGATTTTATCCCCTGTATTTTTGACTGGAGATTGGATTTTCTTCACGGTCTGGTCGACTTGATAATATGTATAACCAATGAACCCGCCAATACCGACAACAAGAACAAGTGCGATTAACAGCATAATCTTTAATGGGGTCCAGCGTTTTTTCACCTTACGTTTTTTCTTTACTCGTTCCAAATGTTTCCATCCCTTTCTCTACTTTGCTTCGTACAACTATCGGATTTATTATACAAAATTACAACTCATTATAACGATTTTTTTGAGTAATTTGTCAAAAACGGGAAAAGATGAAAAAAGAGCTCATCGTCTAGATAAGCTCTTTTATCAATTAAAGAGATGTTTGACTAGCTACTTTATAGGTTTTTTTCTTGAAATCATAGTCCATGATGACATATTTCCGTTGACTCGTTGACGTCGGGAAAACATACCATTTTGTATATCCTTTAATACCTAATCCTAAATCAAGTTCTTGTTTCGTTTGAACGGGTGTCCAATCAACAGTCGTCAAACTCGTCCATTCCCCTAATCCTTTTCCAGACAAAATACTATCCAATTGCTTTTCTGTCATGCCGTTTTTAATTTTCTTCCCCTTCATCAGCTTCATTTTACTCTCCCTGAACCCTGTAGCCGAATCAAAACGTAACAGACTGACCGTTTTGCTTGTCAGACGATAGATAGAACTTTTCTTCTTCGTCATGAACATCAAGCCTGTCGTATCCATATAGGTTTTCTCATTGACAAATGTATAGAATGTCGCCTTCTGCCCATTCGTAGTACTTGTAGAATCTGCTTTTTTCTTTAAAACCGTCGAGCCGTTCTTTTTCGTCAGCTGCTTCTTATAGTCTTTTCCATAGATGACCTTTGCTGCTTGTTCAATCGTCATCCCAGCTTTTAACGCTGTATAACGATCTGTTGCTTTCGTTTCGTCTTTTGTCGCAGCAGACGCTACGCCTCCGAATAGAGTCGTTCCTGCGATTACTGTTGCTAAGGCAACTTTTGTGAATGTCATTTTCATGTTCCTATCCCCTTTTTAGAATGTCTCGTGATTTTCAATAACGTAGGCTTTCTTTTTCGTGTCATAACTCATCTCAACGTAAACACGTGATTTCGTCGATTTTTGGAAGACATACAATTTTCCTTTAAACGCTTCAATCTCATAGTCTTTGATTTCTTTCGCACTGAAGACGCTTCGTGCATCTTCCTCAAGCAATCCAGCCCATTCCCCAAGACCAGACTCCGAGAGCACACCATCGAGTTGTTTCTCCGTCATTCCCCTCTTGATTTTAGCGCCCGTGTTTAACTTCCGTGTACTCTCTCGGTATTCGGAATATGTATTCCGTCCCATTTCGACTTGTTTCGAAATAAGACGATACACGGAATCGTTCTTTTTCGTCATGAAACCGAGCGACATCAAGGTCGGAGGAATCTTTGCTTTCCGATCATAGATTTCGTAATAAATTTCCTTGCGCTTATCTTCAACGTCCTTAAACTCTTCTTTCGTCTTCAATACTTGTGAACCGCTTTTTGTCGTTAAATGTTTTTTGTAGTCTTTGCCGTATAAGACTTTTGCGACTTGCTCCATCGTCATACCTGCTTTTAGTGCCGTATATTGATTTGTAGCTACTGTCTCAACCTTCGTCGCTGCCGAAGCTGTTCCACTAAAAAGTGTTGATCCCGCGATGATTGTCGCCACTGTGATTTTCATGAATGTCGTATTCATACTCTACTCTCCTTTTTAATACTGACTATGATCTTCGACACGATACGCTTTCTTTTTCATGTCATAGATGAAAAAGATGTATTGCCATTTGTTTGTTGCAGTCGGAAAAACGTATGATTTCGTATGAATGATCGTTGCTTTTCCTGCTTTGACTTCTTTTTTTCGAAGGACGGATGTCGTATCGACGTGACCGAGTGTTCCGAATGTTCCGAGCCCTTTTCCCGTCAGTACTCGATCGACTTGTTGTTCCGTCATTCCGTTTTTGATCTTCGCGCCCTTGATCAGTTTGCGATCACTCGTCCGGAATCCGGCTGCGGTGTCACGCTTGAACTCCATTTGTTTCATCGTCAGCCGGTACTTCGTTCCACCTGTCTCCGTCATGAACATCAGGACACCGATTGCTGACGGGAATTCAACTTTTCGATTCACGAGATCATAGAGAAGGACGTTCCGATCCCATTCCTCCATCTTGATTTCTGTGCTCAATCGTAAGACTTGTGAACCATTTTTCATCTTCAACTGCTTCTTATAAGTCTTTCCATAGAGGACTTTTGCGACTTGTTCAACCGTCATCCCCGGTTTTAAAGCACGATACTGTTTTGTGGCGATCGTCTCGGCTTTTGTTGCTGCCGAGACCGCACCACTTCCGAGCAAGCTAATTGCCATCAAACAGACAATGCTCACCTTGATCCATTTCTGCATCCGTTCCACTCACTTTCCATTCCCGCTTGCTTTAGTTTTTCATTGTTCACTATAGGCACTTCATTAAAATTCCGGCGCCGTATCGTTCGGTCCTACTGTACGGATATTATCTACGACAAACTTTTTTCGTTCATGACTGTAGGCGAAATCGATTTCTTTCCACTTATTTTTTTGTGTAGTCGGAAATACATAGGTCTTCATCCGATACAATTCTTGAAAATCTAGACGAACTTCTTCTTTCGAATAACCCGACGTCGTATTCATATTGGCAACAGCCGTCCAGTGACCTAATCCTTTACCTGAGAGCATCGCATCAATCTGTTTTTCCGTCATCCCATTTTCTGGTTTCGCACCTTTTTTAAGCTGACGTGTACTTTCTCGATACCCCGTTTTTGACTTCCGTTCGATGAAAACGGCTTTGATGACCAATCGATAGATGTTACTTCTTTTCTTTGTCATGAAATGCAGGGCAAGTTTTGGACCTTGCTTCACGGAGCGATCTTCCATCACTTGAATCAATTGCTTATGCCCTTCTTCGACTGTTTCGTCATTGATCGGTAAGCGTAAAATCGTCGGCTGTGCTTTACGATATCGAATGTGTTTTTTCGCTTCTTTTCCATAAAGTGTTGTGGCGACCTGCTCGATCGTCATCCCATGCTTTAAGTCCTTATACAATTCTGTTAAGCGGGTTTCTTCTTTAGTTGCTGCAGATGCTTCATCTGGAACTAAAACGGTTATTGCAATAAGGACGATCACCATCACTTTTCCCAGTACTTTCATCGCTTGACCCCTCTCCTTATTTCACGAGCTGAACGGCACGCTCGGCATTCAAGCGACCGTATCCATACGTCGTGTCGTAACCTTTCTTTCCAAGATCCTTCGCCGACTTGCGAAGAATTGATTCAACGTCCGTCACCTTGATACTTGGCTTCAAGCTGTAGAGGACACTCGCGACCCCTGCGACATGCGGTGTCGCCATCGACGTGCCACTCCAGAAGATGGACTCGCCGTCTTGCAGATAACTCGCGATATCTTGTCCCGGCGCCACAAGATCAAGCCCTTGACCATAGTTTGAGAACGACGCTCGTTTATCGGATCGGTTCGTCGCCCCGACCGAGAAGGTATATTTTGAACGTGCCGGATAGGACAGTTTCGACGTCCCTTCGTTACCGGTTGCTACTGCGACGAAGATTCCTTTTTTGCGCGCTTCCGCTAAGGCATCTTCAATCGCCAGCGAGACACCACCACCGCCAAGACTCAAGTTGATAACTTTTGCTTTTTGTTTTACGGCGAACAGAATGCCTTTCGCAATGTTCGAGTTCGACGCATAGTTGTTGCGCGAGATGACTTTGATCGGAATGATGCTCGCCCGGTCGTTGATACCCGTCATCCCGTAGCCGTTGTTCGATGTTGCAGCAATCACACCCGCGACATGTGTGCCGTGTCCATGATCGTCATAGGCGAGCTGACGTTTATGAACAAAATCGTATCCGAGATCCATCCGGACGCGTCCGGCGAAATCCGCATACGTCGGATTGATGCCGGTATCGATGACCGCTACGCGAACGGTCGAACGTGACTTGTTGGCAATCCGTTTGACCATCGCTTGATAGCCGATATCGGCTCCTTTGACACCTCCGCGTTGTCCCGTGTTTTTTAACGCCCACTGGACGGACTGAAACGGATCAGTGCTGAGTAACTTCATCGGTTGATCGAGTTCGACGTACCGAACTCCCTTCGTTTTTTCAAGTTGTCGTTTTGCTGACATGGCTTGGATGAAGCTGTTGTAGGAGAACTTTTCAAGACGTAACGTACTGTCGATTGTTTCGTGATGAGTGGCGCGTGACGTCTGTGATAAGGTACTCGCTTTCATCGCCCCATTCAGACGAACGACTAGACTCGTCGCTTGTACGGCTGTCGTTGATTTTTTTGCGTATTCCCGGATTGGTTCAAGACGTTCGAGTTTATAGGGAATCGTAAATGCTTTATTCTTCGCTCCCGTCACTTCGATGTATTGTCGTCCACTCCAAGTCAGTGGGAAAAAGAGCGTCTCTTTGCTGTTCGCATACCGCGCATACGGATCTTTTTGTTTGTATTCCGTCTGCGACGTATAAACGGTCGCTTTTTTTGAAGCGTCAAAAGCAAACTTCAAGTGTGTTCCACCTGATAAGTAGGTCTTTGTATCAAAATAGAACAAGGCCTTACCGCTCGCATCAAACGTTCCTTTGATGTAGCCTTTCTTCGTTTTTGCTTCGATTGCCGGGACTTTTTTGGCCGTTGTCGCTGCTTCTGTCGTATCCCATGTATATGTACTAAATGCACTCACGAGGAGGGCACTGACGATGATCTTTTTCATTTGTTTTCACTCCTTATCGTTGTATCCTTTTTCATTATAATGGAAAAAATTGATTTTCCTAGTTCTTTTTACCTCTATCAATCAATGAATTGACTGAAAAAAGAAGCCCTGTTCGCACAGGACTTCTTGACTGCATTAAGGAATCAGTTTGACTGCGTTATCGGCGTTCAAACGGCCGGCACCGTAGCTTGTATCGTAGCCTTTTTTACCGAGATCCTTCGCTGATTTCTTGAGGATACTTTCCACACTACTTGCCTTTAAGGACGGCTTCAGACTGATCAAGAGACTGGCGACACCCGCGACGTGTGGCGTCGCCATCGAGGTGCCGCTACCGTATAGCAACTCCCCATCTGCGAGATAACTTGGGATCGAGACACCGGGAGCAACGAGGTCTAGTCCCGTTCCGTAGTTCGAGAACGACGCTTTTGTATCCTTTCTCCCTGTCGCACCGACCGATACGACATATTTCGAACGGGCCGGATACGCGATCGTTCCGCGTCCTTCGTTCCCGGAAGCGGCGACGATTAGGATGTTCTTCTTGACCGCCGCAGCTAATGCCGACTCGATCGATTTCGAAGAAGAACTGCCACCGAGACTCATGTTGATGACCCGGGCACCTTGTTTCGTCGCGTGCTGAATCCCTTTGACAAGTCCCGATACTGAACCAGCCCCCGACTCATCGAGGACCTTGATCGGAATCAACGTCACCATCGGATTGATACCAGTCATCCCGTACGTGTTATTCCCTCCCGCCGCAATGACACCAGCGACATGTGAACCGTGTCCGTTATCATCCCACGCCGTCTTATCGCCATTGATAAAATCATAGCCGAGATCCATCCGGACTTTGCCCGCGAAGTCGGCATATGTCGGATTAATGCCGGAGTCGAGGACCGCGACTTTCGTCGCAGACAGCTTCTTACCCTTGATGCGTTTTTGCATGGCGACGAAGCCGATGTCCGCTCCTTTAAGCCCTTTCTTTTGTCCCGTGTTCTGCAACGACCATTGATGTTTTTGATAGGCATCGACACCGAACGCTTGAATCGGTGCATCGAACTCTGCGAACGCGACAACTGATGAGCGTTCGAATTTTTGTTGCGCTGCTTCAGCTTCCGCATAGGAAGCATAGACGAGTCGCTCGATTCGGAGCTCAGACGCGACCACTTCGACTTTCGAAGCACCAAAGGATTGTGCCCGCATCGCACCGGGACGCGTCTGCACGAGTAGTGCTGGTTTGACTGCTTTGACAGCAGCTGTCATCGATTCCTCGATCGGTTCGTAACGTGAGATATAGGCAGGAATAGAATAACGATCGCCTGGGTAACCTTCGAGGACTAAGTATTGTCGTCCGCTCCAACTGAGTGGGAAGTAGAGCGTATCACCTGTGACTTGGTAATAGCGGTTGTAGACGCGACCTGCTTCCGCGTCAGCTTTACTGGCGAACATCGTTCCGTACGTGTCGTAGTCGAGCTCGAATTCGAAGTGTGTTCCTTTTGCCACGAAATTCTTCGCGTCAAAATACCAGACCGCCAATCCATCCGAATCAAATCGTCCTGTCAAAGCACTACCGGATTGTTTGGAGAAGACCGGAACTTCCTTTGCTTTCATTAATGTCGCGGGACGAATCTTCTCCTGCTTTTCAAACGCATTGACTGGTATCGTACTACAAATCAAACCGAGCGCTAAGCTCCCTGTTATCCATTTTCGCATCATCGTTCCTCCTTCTAGGTCTTTCTTACCAATACCCAGATTATATGGTATTATGTGGAATTTAATGAATTATTGACTTAAATAAAAAAACCTTTTCACCAAGACAGTGAAAAGGTTTTTTTGGCTTAGTTCTTATCAAATAGAACTACTTTTTCAAAACCACCAGTCAATTCAGTATTATCATATGACTGAAGATCTTTATTGACCGTAATGACGTTCGAAATATCTTTCAACATCCCTTCTGGGAGTTTGATTTTTACGATATCAAGACCATCTTTTGGTTCATCATTCGAGTCATCGAGTGAGATGCTCGTACCCACCGGAAGATTTTTTCCATTCAACGTATATTGTGCAGTGTTCGTCGCATCATACATTCCTGTATACTGAACACCTTCCGTGAATTGGATCTTGATAACGTCCTTGTTTTCTTTGACTTTAACTTTAACGTTATCAATTTTGAACGGTGTTGCCACTGGAACAACTGGTGTTTTTGTGACTTTAAAGTCATGAGTCGCCGTAGCAACTGTATTACCGACATCGTCAGAAAGTGACTTGACGACAACTTTCCAAGCTTCGCCGTATCCGTTATTATCGACAAGACTTTGAAGGTTGTCATTCGCTTTGACACGGAAGTTCATATCTGAGCTATCCGTATAACCAACGACAGATCCATCAATTGTAACTGTTTTTCCATCTTTGTCTTTACCGATAAACTCAACTGTCGTTTTAGGTGGAAGTACCGTACCCTCAGCACCAATGAGTGGTGTATCAGCTTCATCCATGCCACGCAACTTCACTGGTTCATTCATCATGACGGTAAAGTCATTTGTTAAGAGGTATCGATCAATTGTCGTAATTTCCGCACTCTTCAGATCTGGCGAATTAAGTGGTGAACCTGAATAATTAAGATCAAGTGTCAACTTATCATTCTTCTCACCGTTTGCCGTTGCTTTGACAGAGTCTTTCGCCAACGTAATTTTGAACTTATCGTTATAGTAGTTTTCTTTCGTGTTGACTGTATCGTAGATTTCAGTCCAGTCCTTATTGAGTTCGAGGAGGACTTCGCCCGTCTCATCATCATAATATGTGACGTCAGCATACTGGCTGAAGTCCTCATATGACTTTGTTTTTGAGTTGTAACGCTCAAGTTTCAACTTATTCGAAGCAAGCAGTCCTTTAACTTCATCGAGATCGAGACCTTTCAACTTTTTGCTGAACATGATACGGAATTGTTCTGGTGACTCAACAACGACTCCTGCAGTCGGTTTGACTGTATCAGCATCGACTGTGAAATCGAGGTTTTGAGTCGTTCCGATATTTGCATCATCCGAAAGTGCAGCGAAGTCCATAGCGTTCCAAATCTGGAGTGAGTGCTTACCAGGTGTGAAGTATCCTTTTTTCGGTCCAGGATAAGCTTCTTCCGGCTCAGCTCCCATCATCATTTTTTCGTCATTCAGAGTAATGATGACTGTATCGCGACGATCGACACCTGTTTCGTTATCAAATCCAAGGTATTTTACTTTGAAGTATTCCCCGCCATATTGACCATCGATTTTAAACATTGCACTATCAATGGCTTCTGAGAATTTCACTTCTAGCTGATTCAGACCGACCGGTTTGACCGAAGTGACTTCTGGCTGACGCGCGTCCGTCAACTTGAAGCTCGCCGACGAGTTCATTTCTGTATTTGTACTGCTGATGATCGTAGCATTTACTGTGACCATCGCGTTATCGCGCAATGGTGTCTTTTTATCAAGAATCAATTCAAATGCTTTTGGATTTGACGGGATAGACTTGATACCGATAACACGTTTAGCGTCCTCGAATTGCTCAACGATAATGTTTCCATTCGCAAGATAATCACTCTCTTTGACTGTCGGTAACTTTTTATTAAGACCGAACGATTTTAAGAGAAGATCACGAGAAACTGCTTTATCAAGGAAAATCGTCACTCGATCCGCTTGGTTCGATTCAGCTGCGAGGACATTGACTAATTCAACCGGTTTAGGGGTAACCATTACTGTGCTGAATTTGACTTTCGCTTGCCCATCGATTTTTCCGATTAAGTCCTTGTAGTCACCATTGACCGTCTCAATGATTTGCGCATCAATTGTCGCTTCAATATCTGTGTTACTGAACTCAGAAGTCAAAAGAACAGTTGCTTTACCATCTTGAATCGTGACGCGTTCTTTCGCGAGTGAACCGAACGATGTCGACAATTTCAAGACGATATCGTCGGCTTTCGTATCGACTTCACCCGTCGCTTTGTTTTTCAACTGGAATGTAACTTCCGTGTTATCTGCACCGTTTGCAAGGATCGAAGAAGCTTTCGGTGTCACTTCGAGCATCCAGATATTTTCGACACTTTGTGTCATGAAACTCAACGCTCCAAGATTTTTAGAGACGCCTCCGACCATGATTCCTTTTACATCAACTGAATAGTCCATGCCATAGTCTAAACCACTGACTTCAAGAACCGCTGACTTCTTGTCTGGGCTGAGTTTTGCTGACTTAACCGTCGCTCCTGAAATTTTGAAGTTATCTGCCTTTACAGAATCAACGGCACGTGAGAACGATACTTCGACTTTCTCTTTACCGATTGCTTTTGCTGAAGTGAGGACGGTGTTAGCAATCGTAAAGTTCATTGGAGATGATTTTACATTTCCGATTTTCACGACATAGCTGTGTGTTCCTTCTGGAATACCATTCTTCATAGCCGTGAATTTACCCTTAGATAATTTTCCCTTAACCATGATTGGTTTTACCGACATGTCTTTACCTGGGTAAATCAAGAGTTCAGCCATTGCCCCTACTGCCGGGTACATGACGTCTGCTTTGACTGAAAGCATCTGATCATCGACGCTTCCCATGACATTTGAAATATTCGCTGATTTGACTTCGTAGTTGATATAACCTGTCACGACAGAGTTAGCACCTTTATAAGAATAAGCCAATTTATATTTGCCTGATTTTTTGGTAGACGGTGTCTTAAGATTAAATTTACTGATCGGACGCTTAACGATGATGCCTGATTTGTACTGGATGCTAATCGTGCTTGGCAATTGAACTTTTCCACCAACAGCGACCGGCTCGAGGACTGGTTCAATGACATCAACTGGATAGTTTTGAAGTTCGACTTTAAGAACAGCTTTCTTCGTCGTACCCGCTACCTTACCGTAAAGAACTTGGTATTTGTTGATGTATTTCTTTTCGAATTTGACTGAACCGCTCCATTTGACTGAGCGCATTTCGTACTTGCCGTTTGAAAGTTTGACTTTGACTTTCGACGGAAGCGTCAATTTCTTGACTGCATATTTCGAACCACCTGCGTGTTTCATCAAGATTGGAGAGATGTATTTAACCGAGACCTTTGATGCTGCATCAGCAGCAACCGGTGCTACGACAGACGCTGTGACTGCAAGCGCAGCTGCAGCAGCGTACAATTTGTTCGTTTTCTTTGAATAACCCATGTTTACTATTCCTCCTCTTTTCTAAACAAATCAAAAGCGCATAATCCCAATTTAAAATCTACAATATAAGTAAAATATAGAAATATTTTACTTATAACAGTCAAAAAAATTCTTTAGTCGTCTTAAGAGGAGTACTTTCTGTTTCACGTGCGACTTTTCGTCTATCATCAAGACGATTCATTCGTGAGCCATTATGTATCCGACTGGGATGAACTAAAGAAAACTGTTGAAACCGCTCCAAAGAGCCGTTTCCATCGTAGATTTGTACACTCTACCACTTCATTTTTAAGAATCGGTAAGAATGCTACAGGTCAAATATACAAAACTAGGAAAGACGCCACAATAGATTTTTTGTAAAAAATAGGTGAATAGTAGTAACTTTAAATATATTTAAATGGGCTGTACATGGAAATTAATTTTTGGATTCACCCCTTTAAAGAAAACGCTTACATTTTATTGATTTTTTGTTTTGTTTTCATTTTATTAAAATAAAGTTTTGTTTTTACGAGATGAAATGATCTGCTTTTTCAATTGCTCGAAGAAATGATTCACGATGTAAGCGATGGACATCATCTGCCCACATCTCAATCTTCGTTCCGCGTCGTTTAAGTTCAATCGGTAATCCGCGACCAATCCAATCGAGCTGCCGTTGCAAAACATGACGTTTTTGTCCACTCTGTCGCTCCGCCTCCGTGAACTGGCGCAGATACTGAAGGACATAACCAAATCCGAACTCGATTGGAATCCGCAGTTCCGCTCCCTTGTCGCGTATCCGAATGATGCCGGCTCCATAATGAATGGCTCGAAACAATTCCTCGTTGACGCGCTGATACCACGTTCCCTGTGTCAGACAGTGCGGTTCTAGTGCGCCTTTTTTCCCACTCGGTAAAACTGCGAAATAATCAATGACCATGTATCTGCTCCTTTTCATCAAAAATAGGCGAGTCCGCGAGGGGCTCACCTATCATGACAGGTCAAACGGTTCGATTGTTCGAAACGGATTTAAATCTTTTCCCATCATTCAACATCGAAAAAGCTTTTCGAATACGCTATACTGAATTACGGGAATGGGAGGAATGCTCGTGGCTATTATTATCTTTTGCCTCGTCTGTCTCATTGCGTATCGGATCCGCAAGCTTCCCGAAGCACTACGGACGATTTTACTCATCCTCGGTTTACTTAGTGGATGGTTCGCGCTCTTTGAGATGATCAGCTTCATCGAAGCTAATCCGTACCTGGCTGCAATCCCGATTGGACTGGGACTTGCTTACTGGTACTGGTACCGTAAAAAGAAACAAGCAACCGACAAAACCCCTTCCGACTCGTGAAGTGGGTTTTTCATGTAGATGAACGAAAAAAGCGATGACTCCTTGCGTTACGGAGTACATCGCTTTTCGTGTTTAAGACTGGACCTTGCGTTCGATTACCGCAATTTTTTCTTCGATTTCAAGTAACTTCAATTCGTGTTCGAGCTCGAGACGACGTTTTTTGCGTTTCAGGCGATCGAGTTCTTCCGCGAGAGACTCGTTCGATGCTTCCGGTTTTGGAGGTGCTTGCTCCATCGATTGACGGAGTGGATCGAACAGGTTCGATTTCGCGAATTGAGCCGCTTCCGGTCCAAACATATCCTGAATGAGCGGGAGAATCTTATTCATCGCTGTTCCTGGAATCTGTGACTTTTCATCGACGAGGCGCTTGAGCGCTAGTTCATCGACGAGATACCCTTTTCCGTCCTGTTCGGCATGCAATTCGCCCGTCCGAATCCAGCGACGGACCGTTTCTTCTGAGACACGCAACAATTCACTGATCTGTTTTGTCGTTAACATTGTCATCCCTCTTTCCCTCTAGTAGTACCTTCAATATACACACATGTGTGCGTGTGTGTCAAAAGATACACACATCAAAAAAAAGAGACCTTCTTATAGAAGGTCTCTCTAATCGTTATGCACCACGACGAACGAGTAACCAAAGACCGACGATGGCAAGTCCTGCTCCCGTTGCTGCATATGGGAACGGCTTGTCTTCACCTGCTTGTGGTAACGTACCCGTTGCTGTTGTTGAAGGTGTCGATTGTTTTTCAGCCGATTCAACTGTTTGAACAGGTGTTTCTGTTGACGTTGGAGTTGGTTTTGGCGTCGGTTTCGCGACCGGTTCTGCTTTCGCGATTTCCGCGAGCAAGATCTTACCGAGGCTGCCTTCTTCGAGCGTCACACCCGCTTCTGGTGATTTCCGCTCGAAGTACTTCAACAACTCATCAATCATTTCTTGCTCTTCCGGAGATAATGCTTCTTCGTCACTCGCCATCAATTTCATCGCTTTCGCTTGTTGCGCGAATGACTCATACTCTTCATACATTTCTTCGTCCATATCCATCATCAAGGCATCCATGTTAAGATGGTGCATCGCTTTAACTGTGTAGCCTTCTGCGACTTCCGTCTTGATCGTGTACGTTCCTGGATCGAGCTGGATCATCATCAAATCATCTTTTGAAATCTTTTCTTGATAGACATCTTTTCCTGTAATCGCATCCGTCACCGTATACGTCGCAGGAACTGTTCCTTCGTCATAATCTGGTTTTTGGTTGCCGTTCGCATCAAAGAAATTGACGACTGCTAACCAATGCTCGAACATACCATCGAGCTCTTCGTCACCATAAATCCCTGCATCAACCACTTCCGTCTGACCTGCGACGAGACGGACGGTCTTCATCCCCATGTCTTCATCGACATCGGAATCGATCGTCCGGTCGTCACCGACGTTTTGCTCAGAATAGAAGTAGTAGCCCATGTCATATCCATCGACTTCGACTTCGTATGTCCCTGGTTTTAAATCCTTGAAGCTGTAGAGTCCATTCTTCGTATATGCTTCGTCGATGACATCTTCATTCCGGTCCATCAAATAAACGAGGACATCATCGAGACGTGTTTCCTTGTCTTGGCGAATACCATCTTCATTCTCATCAAACCAGATCGTGCCTTCGATCGTTCCTGTCGTCGATGTCTCGACTGGTGTCGGTGTCGCGTCATCGCCCTTTTCCGGCTCATCTGTCGTCGGTTCTTCCGTGACCGGTTCTTCCTTCACAGGCTCTTCCGGTGTTGGTTCTTCCGTGA
The DNA here is from genome assembly GCF_022170825.1 of Exiguobacterium acetylicum. NCBI lineage: Bacteria > Bacillati > Bacillota > Bacilli > Caryophanales > Exiguobacterium > Exiguobacterium acetylicum. The sequence goes on from NZ_CP081878.1 coordinate 2,784,875, forward strand.
CAGGTTCTTCTGTTACTGGGTCTTCTTTGACGGGTTCGTCTGTTACCGGTGTATCCGGAGTTGGTTCTTCTGTCGTCGGCTCGTCAGGTGTGACGACTTTTCCGAATTCGACGAGAATCGTCCGCTGACCATCTGCTGAGACGACCTTGACGACAGGTGCCGTCTCTGCGGTGAACGTCACAACCGGAGTCTCTTCGATATTGACATCTTCACCTGTTACGCCGTCTTCAAAGACGAGTGCCGTCTCAGACGTAATATCGACGATGCCCGTGCCTTCAAACGTCAACGTGTACGGACCTGTGCCCGTTCCTGTGACGTCCCACTCGACTGTTTCCGCATAGACTGGTAACTTCAGACCAAATGCAACAACGAGTGCCATCAAAAGTAAGCTAAGTTTTTTCATGAGTGTATGTATGCTCCTATCGTGATTTAATATTACCTCCCTAAATAGTAAACAAATTCGCCAAAAATAACCAGAAGAAATCTTGAATTCCTGCTATTTTTTTATAATCAAAAAACCTCGTCCAAGGACAAGGTTTTAGATAAGCTGACGACACGCTTCTGCACATTCCGTACAAGCTTTCGCACAGGCTTGGCAGTGGTCATGATCATGTTTTCTACACTCTGCAGCGCATGACTCACAGATTTCTTGGCATGCCTTTGCGAGGACTGCGACATTCGAGCTGTTCCGAGCGATGGCTTGTAGCAATAGGCTACAAATATCAGCACAATCGCGGTCGAGTCGAATACAATCTGCCATATGTCCGACGTGTTTCTCATTCAGACAGGCATCAAAACAATGATTACAAGCGAGAATACAATCGGTCAGTCGTTGCTGTACTGCGTGATCCATATTGATTCCTCCTTTGTATATGTTTTTGTACCCTCATGACTTGAAACAAAACAAAAATAAGACAGCATATGGAGCTAGAAGCTCACGATGCTGTCTTATTTGACGATCTCAAGCGGAATCTCGATCCCACGACCTGCTCCTGCATCAATGATGAGGACCGGGAGACGTTGGTCATCGAAGACTTCTTTTTCGATCGTCGTATTGGACGTATAGGTCCGGATTTCCCCCATCTTCTTCGCTTCGAAGGAGACGAACGGAAACGGAATCGATTGGTTGGCGACTTCGAGTCGGATATCGACTTGTTGGTCATCGAGTCGAATGTCATTCGCTGTCCGGATGACGAGACGCATCCGGTCATTTTCCGTCAGTGTGACCTGCGCGGAAATGTTCTCGGTCTGTCCTGCACGCTTAACAGGATCCACGATGACCGTCGGGGAAGCGGTCTTCGCTTGTTCTGCGCGCTGACAACCAGGAACGACGAGTAAGGAAATCGCGAGGGGGAGAAGCCAGCGTTTCATGTTCGCTTCACTTCATAGCAAACGTCAGTTCAGCGACACAGGCGACTTCCCCATCGACTGTGGCTGTGGCACGACCTTTACCGATTGGTCCACGGACCTTCGTCAATTCGACTTCGAGGCGGAGCTGATCCCCGGGAACGACTTGACGTTTGAAGCGGCATCCTTCAATTCCTGCGAAGAAGGCGAGCTTCCCTTGGTTCTCTTCCATCTTTAAGACGGCGAACGCACCGACTTGTGCGAGTGCTTCGACGATCAAAACGCCAGGCATGACATTGTATTCTGGGAAATGGCCATTGAAGAATTCTTCGTTCGCCGTGACGTTCTTGATTCCGACAGCCCGTTTGCCCTCTTCGACCTCGAGAATGCGGTCAACGAGTAAAAATGGATACCGGTGCGGAATGACTTCCTTGATTTGTTCGATCGTATACATATTCGACAGCTCCCATCACTGATTAAATTAAGATTTCATCCAAAAATCGGTGATGCGGGTCCATGTGTCGAGCTTTAACACATCCATTGCCTCGCCACCACCAAACGTCGCATAACCCACCATTGCGCCGACGATCAGTGCTACGACGATGAGAACGAGAACGATCAGTACACGTACGATGATCGGAACTCGGCGTGTCGAATACGCACGAAGACGTTGCTCTGATTTGTGCTCCGAATTGCCGGTTTCCTGGTTTGAAGCTTGTTGCTTCTTTTTCAGGCGTTCACGCGTTGGCTGATCCGTGCCTGTTTGGTTTTGTACCATCTTGATCACCTTTCATTGATTCAGTCTGAGAACAGTATAGCATATTAGTACCTGGTATTAAATAGTTCCAAATTCGCTACAAAACGTGTTCCGCAACTAGTGTAACACGACCAGACAGGCAATTCCTCTAAAAAATTTTAGTTTGTGTATATAAGGAAGGAGAAAAACAGTTTCCCACGTTCTGCGGTTTTTTTACACTTTTTTAAATCCAAGATGAACTACTCGGCGTAAGCTTTCCAGAACGACGCAGCAACGGTCCATTGGACAGCATGAAATACAAGTTCACCATTCATTTAAAAAAATTAAAACTTGATGCAATCCAAACTAACCGACGTTGCGTAAGCTATTCAGAACAGGCAAGAAACACCTACCAAATAAACCATAAACTGAGAGGAATGATTTAAGATGAAACACACGAAAAAATTCGCAGCATCAGCAATGGCAGCAGCACTCGTACTACCAGGAACGGCAGCATTCGCTTCCGGTGGCGGAGAAGACATGAAACAAGATGCACCGAAAAACGTCACGGTCAAAACAAAAGCCGCTGACCTTCGTGCAACACTCGATCAGTTACTCTCTGAGCACTTCGTCCTCGCAGTCATGGACATGAAAAAACAATACGACGGTTCAAAAGACGCACAGTATTACGAAGCAGCACTCAAACAAAATGCACTCGACATGACTCCAGCAATCGCTTCAGTCTACGGCGAAGAAGGCGCAAAACAGTTCGAGAAAATCTTCGTAGATCACAATAAATATACGACTGACCTCGTCAAAGCCGTAAAAGCTGACGACCAAGACGGTATCAACGCTTCGAAGAAAGAAACAGAAGAGTTCGTACAAGATCTCTCAAGCTTCCTCGATACAGCAACGGAAGGTAAACTCCCGAAAGCAGCAGCTGAAGAAGTCCTCCGTGCTCACGAAGCAGACGTCTACAAAACATTCCAGCAATATGCAGCTGGTGACTATGAAGGATCATATAACACGTTCCGTGAAGGTTACAGCCGCATGTACGATATCTCAAAAGCACTCTCTGTTGCAATCACAACACAGATGCCTGAGAAATTCGACAACACGAAAGCTGATTCTAAAGCAGCAGATCTTCGCTCAACACTCAACAGCCTTGCAGCTGAACACGTTGCTCTTGCAAACCTCAGCATGACAGCTGGCGTCGATCAAGCGAAAGACTACGATGCAGCAAACTGGGCTGAAGATATGCACACAGCTGACTTCAAAGCAGCAATGAAATCAGTCTACGGTCAAGCCGGTGCAGATCAATTCGAACAAGTGTGGACGAAAAACCACATCGAAGCACAAGCGAACCTCGTCACAGCAGCAATCAATGACGACAAGAAATTGATGGGTGACGCACAAGACATGCTCAAAATGTTCTCGAACGATTTCGGTGCATTCCTTGGTGCAGCAACAGAAGAAAACCTTCCAACAAAAGCAGCACAAGAAGCGGTATCAGGTCACGAGACATACATCCAAGATACGTTCATGCAGTATGTTGAAGGCGACTACAAAGGTTCTGTCGACACATTCCGTGAGTCTTACGCTTACATGTACGGCGTAGGAGCTAACCTCGGTGATGCAATCGTCAAACAATCACCAGAGAAGTTCATGGATGGTACTCCAGGATCAATGCCTAACACAGGTAACGGTGGTATGAGCGACAGCAACAACGCAGCTGCAACAACTGGTGCAATCGCAGTATTCGGTCTTGCACTCGGAGCAGTTGGTCTTGTCCTCGCACGTAAACGTCAAAACGCCTAAGAAATTGGGTATACTCAATAACAGGATAGCGACATGCTATCCTGTTATTTTTGTACATAGAGGGAATCCCTTCTCTCGGAAAGGAGATACGCGCTTATGAAACGTTGGTTATTACCGGCGAGCATCCTCTTGATGGTCGCATCGGTCGGAACCTTGCTGTTCCTCTTGTTCGGTCAAACCAAACCAGATACATCGAACATCACACAAGGTGATCCAAAAACAGAATCCGCGGCCTCTTCCGAGACGAAGGAAGAAGATCCGCTCAAGCCGTCTGAAATCTTCAAGAAAGAGTTCAAGGACCTCTCGGCAACAGAGGTCGAGCTTCCGAAACAACTCGTCATCCCGAAGCACGACATTAAGACGAAAGTCGAACAAGTCGGACTCGATAAAGATGGTGCGATGGCAACTCCTAAAAACGAACAACAAGCCGGCTGGTATAAGTTCGGTCCGCGCCCCGGTGACGTCGGCAATGCCGTCATCGACGGTCACACCGATACGAAGACCGGTCCTGCGATCTTCTATAAACTGCATGAGCTGAAGAAAGGTGATCCGGTCGAAATCACAGATGCGTCTGGACGAAAGCTCGTCTTCCGTGTCAAAGAAATCGTCCAGTACGATCACTTAAAAGCACCACTGAAGAAAATATTCGGTCCTGCAGATACACGGAACTTAAACTTGATCACGTGTATTGGAACGTATGATGAGAATCAAGGGACGTATGATGATCGTCTCGTCGTCTTCACGGAACTTGATGAGAAAGCATCAGATCCCGTCAAGACACCACCAAAACCCGCGACGAATATCCGCGTCAGTGGCGGTTTCATCAACTGGTATGCGTCACCTGATGAAGACGTCGTCAAATACAATGTCTACCAAGAAAAAGACGGAAAACGTAAAAAACTCGGTACGACAGAATCGATCGAGCGTAAAGCGTTCCCGCTTCCTGAAGATGCAACCGGTCGTTTTGTCATCACAGCTGTCAGTAAAGCCGGAATCGAATCAGAAGACGCTTTCAGCGCTGTTCAGAAATAACGAAACGGGATGTCTCCAAGTCGGAGGCATCCCGTTGTTCATTTATTCGCTGCTGGTAATGCAATTCGGAGTTGTTTCTTACCAGACATCGTCTCATAAAATAGACTAAGTCGCCCTTCCGTCACGCGGAGCTGTTCCGACGGAATGAAGACGATCCCAATCCGGCTTTCATCCGGCTGATACGTACCGTTCAAGGCATTAAACTGATCCGCGATCGTTACGATCTCGTCCGCTGTCTCATACTCCCCGATTTTTGGTAAGATCTCGATTTCATCCGCTGATTGATTCGTCACTTTAACCGTGATTGCAAGCAACCGTCCCGTCTCCCCCATCACTTGGAGGAGCTTTTGTTTTTCGACCTTCATCTGAACGAGTGGCGTTTGTCGTGTTTTTTCCGTCGTATCAACGTCTAGCGTCTTCAGCTTCAATCCTGCCATCTCATAGACGACGCCCAGTCTATCTTCGCGATCAAACTGCTTCAACTGCGCTTCATCAAGACGGATCGATGTCCGCGGTTTCGTCTCTTTCGCAGGCTCTTCCGCCTGAAACCAACCGAAGAGCGGGACCATAAATTTCGTTACGATGATGAGGACGAGCAAGCCCGACATCACATAAAACAATACTGTCTTCACACGTCGCCTCTTTTCTAAGCCTCGATCCGTTCCTTCATCCATCCCCGATCGAGTCCATGTACACCGGGACGCCCATGTGTCGCAAGGTACTGGCAATACTGGACCGCGAGATACTCTGCCTGAAACTCGACATACCGCGTTCCCGGTAGACTATTGACCTCATAGAGATAGATTTTTCCATCCGCACCGATCCCGACATCGATCCCGAGTGCATCGAGCGGGTAATCATAAAACGATTCGAAATAGACGGGGAACCGTCGCGCAAAGTCAACGATCCGTCGCGAAATCGCTTCATGTTGATCCGGATAGTTCTGCTTCATGAAGATGTCCATCCGCGTCGTCGAAAACGCTCCATGACTGAGATGGCTGACCGATTCTTGGTGATTGTTGCTGACGAACGGAAAATATTTAACGAGTTTCCATTGCCCGTTTGCTCCCTTCGCGACATGGATTCGCATACAATACGAGTGCCCATGGATCGTTTGCGAGGCGATGAACGGCTGGACGATCATCGGATTCCGTTTGGTCTCTTCTTCGATGCGGGTGATCAATTCCCCTGTCGAACAGACAGTTGACTCCAATAGATGGCTGAATCGATACTCGTCGCCTTCTGGTTCAATCGTATAAATCCGTTGTCCTTGTTTACCATTCGCCGGCTTGAAAACGACTTTTCCGTATTTCTCCATCAGCGGCAAAATCGTCTTTCCTTTCTTTACCCGGTGCATTGGAATCAAGACATCCTGAAACGTGCCTTCTTGTGCCAATTGACGTAGGACGACGTTTTTATTCCCAATCCGGTGCGTCGTAAACGGAATCTCGGTTGCGAGACGATTAAACAATTCCTTATCCGCATCACTGAGTGGCAAATGATTATAGATGACGTCCGGAAACTCATACATACTTTGATGCCACGCATCTTCGTCAAAGAAGAGTCCCCGGATCGTCCGATTTTCGAAATCGACATCACGCGGTCGGAAAAAGAAGATGTCGACCCCCATCGAGGCACCGATGACGCAGGCAATCTTATCGCGAAACTGGGGCGTCTCATTTAAGCGTAAAATTCCGATTCGTGTCATGACGCATCCCCCTCGACCGGTTCAAAGTAGATCAAATAACGTTCCGTGCTGTTCGTGACGTTATAAAACGGATAACAGGTCGAGACGACGAGTGACTCTTGCTTCGTTGACTCGAGAACCCGTGTGTCTTTATAATCGACGATTTCACTCGACTGCATGACGTAGCGATAGGAGCCGTTCGCGAGATAGAGGACGACTTCGTCTCCCTTCTTTAGCTTACTGATTTTCGAGAACGTCGTATCGTTGTGCCCCGCGAGAAAAATCCGATCACCTTGCCCCGGAAATGCTGTCTCCGGATGATGACCGATTCCTTTTGCGAGTGTCGCATCATCGACGCCTTCAAGTACCGGCAACTCCATTTCAAGTGACGGAACTTCTAAATAACCGACCGTCTCACCCGTTTGAAAGAGGACATCCTCGGTCTTCTCCTTCGACCGTTTACTCTTTGTTTCTGATTTTGCTGTGGTCGATGACGTTCCTTCTGCCTGGACGACATCTTTTGCTTTTGCCAGTTCCGTCGTCAAAGTCTGCTGAACCGTCAGTTTCTGATAGCCGACGTATCCGAGCAACAAAAGTCCAATAACTAGCAATCCCGTTGACAGGCGTCGCATCATGACGGCACCTCCTTCAGCATCCGTGTCCATGCCCGGCAATAACCCGACAAGTTATGCTCGACGTCATCAATCCGTACTCGCATCGAGTGGTGTCGAATGTAAAAGCTTCCGAGAATCCGCTCCGGTTTCTTCATATACATCGCGACTTCCGGATAAAAGAAGCCGTTCCGTTGATAGACCATCCGTCGTTCGATTGTCTGGTCGAGCCATTCGAGTGGAAAGTCGTCTAATAAGTCCGCTCGTCCCATCGCTTCGATCCGATCAATCATCTCGCGTGCCGCTAGCATCAACTCAAGGAACGTCGGATATGTCGTCTCCCGGTGATGGATGAAGTCGAGTTTCGGCGCGACGTTCTTGAGACCGAACTGAAAATAACGATCTTCCGGCAGCCATTTTGTTAGCTCGTTTGCGCTATAACTCAACCAGTGATCATGGAACTTCCAGTACGATTTCGCGATGAAATGATCAAACGATTGGACGACACTGTCGAGCCAACGTGGATTGGAATCGAGTGCGTACAGCCGCATCAAGGCGTACGTCGCCTCTCCTTCGTAATAGATGATCCGAAACGCATCCTTCAACGCAAACGACGGATACTCAAGCACATGGAGATATTGTCCCGACGGTTGTTGCAGTGAAAGAATACCTGTTGCGAGTCGTTGACTCAGTCGTAAATCTTCCATCGTCTGAAATGTCTGCATGTATTCCGTCAACGCTAAGATGGCTGCAGCATTCGCACCGAGTTTGATTTCATTTGATTCGCGATCGAGAACGAAGGATCGCTCCTCCTCATGTACGATTAATTCTTCGACCAAATAGCGTTTTGCTCGATCGATTGCTTGACGTAACGTCCGATTTGGCGTCAGTCGATAGGCTTCAATCATCGAATAAAGTGTACTCGCATGACGTAAGCTATTGTAAAACTTGATGGGTTTATCAAAGCATGGGAAGTAACCATATTGGAAGCGACCATTCGTTCGGACTTGGTGAGCAAGATACTCACTCGACTGGGCGACGATCGTCTTGATTTCAGAAGGAAGTTCACTTGTCGTATCACGGATTTTTTCAACATCACGCGTCACTTCAAGTATGTGTGGCGTCTCATCTGCGAAGACACCGAGTGTATCAAAGAGGAGGCATGGACTTGTCGGATGAAAAGCAATCCGTTCCGTCCGCCCTTGTTGTTGTGCATAGTTGCTCAAGTTCGTTAGATTGATGTGTAGTTCTTGATGCGTTGGATCCTTTGTCAAAACAGCATTTCCATTCAATTCTTCTTCTAGATAAGCACATTTCATCTTCCGATCAAACGCGATTCCGCACCGGAAGTAGTTTTTCCGTGTTTCTTTCACCCGTTCGTTTAACGTTTCAAACGAGAGTGCCTCAAAGTTTCGGGCGATGTCGAGCTTCAACCATTCTACTTCTGGTTGTTTGCGGAGCCAATTGCGTGCTTGATCCGTTACAGATTGTAGTCCTTTTCCTTGAAATCGAACGACATGAGCTCGTTCCGACCATTGTCCGAGTGAGACGAACAAAATCATCTGGCGATTCCAGTAGTAAATATCATCGGTATTCATGTGTTGTTCCAGTACATCCATGGCAGTGGTGAATCGGTTGAGCAAATCCATGTTCAACTTCACTCCTATTCTAAAAGGATGAATCGCAGTGAGGCACACATTGCCCCACTACGATCAACTACAGCATGACTTACTCTTGTGGACGGCGACGGAATAGTTTCGTGAACAATCCGGCTGCTGTCGCAAGCATTCCCATGAGGGTGATCAAGAACAGATTTTCCGAAGTGTTCGGTAACGTGCCACCGACGATTCGTTTGACCGGTTGCGTGATCGGTTTTGAAAGGAGTGGCGATTTATTCGTTGGTGCACTGACTGTATTCACTGGCAAAGTTGGTCTAACGTTCGGTCCGTTTACTGCACCAGTCGAAGGAGCTGGTTTCACATTCGGGCTAGAGATCGGGCTTATGCCAGGAGTTGGTGCGACAACTGGACCATTTCCTGGTGGAGTCGTTGGTGGCGTGACGACTGGGATCGGAATGATGACATTGTCGTTATCATCGTTCGCACTTGAGACATTGTCTGGATCCTCTTTGCCATCGTTATCGTTACCACTGTCATTGTCTCCACCATTGTTGTTATCATTGTCGCCGTCATTATCTTGATCGGCGTCGGCATCTGCATCTGCATCTGCGTCAGCATCTGCGTCAGCATCAGCATCAGCATCTGCGTCAGCATCAGCATCCGCATCAGCATCAGCATCAGCATCCGCATCAGCATCCGCATCGGCGTCAGCATCGGCGTCAGCATCCGCATCAGCGTCGGCATCCGCATCAGCATCTGCGTCAGCATCAGCATCCGCATCAGCATCCGCATCTGCATCAGCATCAGCGTCGGCATCTGCGTCGGCATCCGCATCGGCATCGGCGTCAGCATCCGCATCAGCATCCGCATCAGCGTCGGCATCTGCGTCGGCATCAGCGTCAGCATCCGCATCTGCATCTGCATCAGCATCAGCGTCGGCGTCGGCATCTGCGTCGGCATCCGCATCGGCATCGGCGTCAGCGTCAGCATCCGCATCGGCGTCAGCATCCGCATCAGCGTCGGCATCTGCGTCGGCATCAGCGTCAGCGTCGGCATCTGCATCTGCATCAGCATCGGCGTCAGCATCAGCGTCAGCATCAGCGTCAGCATCAGCGTCGGCATCCGCATCGGCATCCGCATCGGCGTCAGCGTCAGCGTCCGCATCAGCATCTGCATCCGCATCAGCATCGGCGTCAGCATCAGCGTCAGCATCCGCGTCGGCATCCGCGTCGGCATCCGCATCAGCGTCGGCATCCGCATCAGCATCAGCGTCAGCATCAGCATCTGCATCGGCGTCAGCATCGGCGTCAGCGTCGGCATCAGCATCAGCGTCAGCATCCGCGTCGGCATCCGCATCGGCATCAGCATCAGCGTCAGCATCGGCATCCGCATCGGCATCCGCATCCGCATCGGCATCGGCGTCAGCATCGGCGTCAGCATCCGCATCGGCATCAGCATCAGCGTCAGCATCGGCATCCGCATCGGCATCCGCATCGGCGTCAGCGTCAGCATCCGCATCTGCATCCGCATCAGCATCTGCGTCAGCATCTGCGTCAGCATCTGCATCCGCGTCAGCATCCGCGTCGGCATCCGCATCCGCATCAGCATCTGCGTCAGCATCCGCATCGGCGTCAGCATCCGCATCCGCGTCGGCATCAGCATCAGCGTCGGCATCAGCGTCAGCATCCGCATCAGCGTCAGCATCCGCGTCAGCATCAGCGTCAGCATCCGCGTCGGCATCCGCATCGGCATCCGCATCGGCGTCAGCATCAGCGTCCGCATCAGCATCTGCATCCGCATCAGCATCGGCGTCGGCATCCGCATCCGCATCTGCATCAGCGTCAGCATCCGCATCAGCATCAGCATCTGCGTCGGCATCTGCGTCGGCATCCGCATCCGCGTCGGCATCTGCATCTGCATCAGCATCGGCGTCAGCATCCGCGTCAGCATCAGCGTCAGCATCCGCGTCGGCATCCGCATCGGCATCCGCATCGGCGTCAGCGTCCGCATCAGCATCTGCATCCGCATCAGCATCGGCATCAGCGTCAGCATCGGCGTCGGCATCGGCGTCGGCATCCGCATCCGCATCGGCGTCAGCGTCAGCATCCGCATCAGCATCAGCATCAGCATCAGCATCAGCGTCAGCGTCGGCATCGGCATCGGCGTCAGCATCTGCATCGGCATCTGCATCAGCATCTGCATCCGCATCCGCGTCCGCGTCTCCATCTGCCTCTTCATCAAAGACGATCGTATCTTGACCATCTAGATCAGCCAGCAGTTGTGCATCGATTGCAGACGTATTGACGACAGATCCCGTAACAACAACTTCGTCTTGAGCAACTCCAGCCGGTTTATCCACGATGATATTGGCACTAACAGAAGTTGGTCCGAGTACTTGTACACCTGCGAGTTCATTTGACAAGTTAACCGTATCGTTTGTCACTGCCGTCAAAAGGCTGTTCACACCTGGCAATAGATCTTTGACTGGGTTTAAAACGGGATCAATTAAGTTTCCTGCTATTCCGGATAGTTTTAAGTTCGTGATGGCATTGACCAAATCGGTCAATGCATCTTGAACGACTTGCTTCGTTAACGTATCAAGATGCTGTCCTAAACCATCACTAAAGTCAATCACGATTGAACCATCCGGATTAACAGTAACTGGAGCAGAACCTTCGTAATCCAAAAGATCCGACAGTGCGGTATCTAAATTCTGTAGATTATCCAGGGCATCCGTTAATTCGGTTAGCCCCTCCACTCTCAACAAACTACCTACGACTGGCGTTCTTTGTAATCGATCAATACCCGCTAATAGGTCAGTCACAGTATCTGCTACTGTTCCCGTCAACGGATCAAGCTGACCTTTGAGCGTCGGTAAATCTTCAAGTGTAATTGGTAACAATTCAACACTGACTGACGCATTACCATTCGCCTGCATTTTTCCCGCTAAATCTGGAATGTTGAAGACAGCTACCCGGTCCGGGTTCAATACTTCCGCATCGGCTAATCCAACACCGGTCAAATTAAGGACTAAATCATAGTTATCCGGTTGTTCCGTCAGATTTGCGTTGACCGCGACATCCGTCAATAACTGAACTTCAGCTAAGCTGACACGATTCGGTCCTTGGACGAGCGAATTTCGAACCGAGTTCGCGAATTGACTTTGTTGCGTCTGAAACTTCTTTTCAGAATTCTCAGCTGCTTCAGTTTTCGTATAAGTGAATGAGATCGGAGAGAGGGCGAGAGAGGACGCTGCCAGCAGTTTCACTAGTCTTCGTGTGTGGTTTCTATGGTGTCGATTCATCTTCTTTCGAAAATCAGGTGCTTTTTTCTTCATTTCAACACTCCTTTTCTACGGAAAAAATAATCGTACACCTATTATTATGCATGCAATCCCCTTAAAAATATACAATTTTTTACAAAAGTAATGGTTAAATAGTTATTATTAACCAGTATTTCAGATATTAATTTACCATTAAAATATAAATAATATATATTATGAATAACTAACACTTAATATATATTGTAATTTTATTTCATACTAGTTCTATCCATTTTGTGTAAAAACGACTTAATTCAATTTTATATAACCATAGTTTTGAAAACCGTAAAAAAACCTACGAGCGTCTGCTCGTAGGTCTAGGAACCTGCTGATTTAATATCGGATGTGCTGTTTACTCCAACGAATCGATTCCTTAAACTGTCGGACGAGATCTTCAGCGGGTGCCGTTAAATAATAGGCTAGTCCGTGTACTTTTTCAGACATCTGTTGGATCACGAGTCCATCTTCGATCAATTCCTGCAATTGCTCAAGGATTTGACCGTGCGACTGATCGATCCGTTGCTCGAGTTCCCCAATCGTCAACGCACCATCACGCAAAAGATAAATGATGCTCGACTTCAGACTGTTCTCGAAGTTGTGTTGGAATTTCTGTAATGCGAGTAAATCGGCTTGTTCTTCGGTATGACGTGAATCCATCTGATTCCTGCCCCCTTTTTCTTAGCTACCTCTCCAGTATGACGCACTTTTACGTGAATTTCAAAACTCAATCGCGATCAGTGATGATCGTATCGAACGTCTTCTCTTCCTCCGTGATGACCATCTTCTTTTGTGACCGAAGATGATAGAGACGACGAATATTCAGAATGACGACCTTCATGACGGCGTAGAATGGAACACCTAGCAAGACACCGAAGAAACCAGCGATGTTCCCTGCGACGAGTAAGACGATGATGATCGTCAACGGATGGACGTCAAGCGTTTTCCCTTGCACGAGTGGTGACATGATATGCGAATCGATTTGCTGCGCGACGGTCATGACGATGATTGCATAAATCGCAAGAATCGGATCCTGAATGAACCCGACGATCAACGCTGGAATGACACCAAGGACCGGACCGAGGAACGGAATGATGTTCGTCAGTGTCGCAAACAAGGCGAGTAGTAACGCATAATCAATCCCGATGATCAAGTAGCCGATATAGGCGATGATTCCGACACCAATACTGACGATGACTTGCCCCCGAATATAGCTCATGATCGTCAAATGAACGTCACCGAGAATTTTTTTCGTTTCCTTATGATATTCATACGGCATCAGTTTGACGAGATTACCTTTCAGCTTATCACCATCAAGCAACATATAAATCAACATGATCGGAATGATGACGATCGTCACGACCGTCGTCGTCAGGACACTGACGAACCCACCGACACCCGTGCCGATGTTCTTCAGGAATGTCGACGCGTATTCTGAGATGTTACCGGAGAATTTATTGAATAGATTATCCGGACCTGACATGAAACGGGAAAAGACAGAACTGTTCTCAAGCTGCTCTCGAACATCAATCAATTGCCGCTGGAACTGTGTCGCAAGCGTCGGAATCGAGTTGACGAACTGCGTAATCTGCTCCGACAGCATTGGACCAAAGATGAATCCGAGCGTTGTTAGAATCCCGATCAGACCAACAAGTACGATCAAGACAGCTGGTCGCCGCTTCATCTTTTTCTCAAGTAACTCGACGATCGGCAACAGGACATAATAGAGAATCCCGGCAATCGCGAGCGGTGGTACGACCATTTGGAGCAAAATCGCAACCGGTCGGAACAGGAACGTGACATGATCACCGATCCAGACGATGATCAGTAACGTCATGATCCACCAGGCGAATCGGTACCATTTATTTTCGAACATTTTTTGCATCTAACCACTTCCCTACTTAAAAGAATAAAGTTCAATATCCCCTATATGTTTCCCTTAAAATAGCGTCTGTTAATCCTTATTCTCAAAAAATATATCGTTTATTCGGTTTTTACCTGTATATGATATATTAGTTTTAGTCATCTTTGCAGATTCAGATTTGCCGAGACTCTTGAATGTGCGTAAGATGAGTATATTCGGACTTAAGAAATCTTTTTAATACATGTAAAAATAGAATACGGAGGATACCTCAGTGAAATGGATCAACCATACGATCGGTCGCCAATTGATGTTCGCTTTCTATATGGTGTTTGTCGCTCTCAGCATCACGTCTGCAATCGTTTACTTCTATACGGAAGAGAAAATCGATCAAGCCAATACGACGTTCGATGATTTACGAGAACGACGGACGAACGCCAATGCACTAGCGAACGAGTGGACTGTCGCGCAAAGCAACGTCAAAACCTACTTATTGACTGGCTCACAAGAGACACTTGATGCCGTCAAGACGAACCAACAAGAAATCAATCGCTTAACGACATGGTTCGAAAAGTATGCCGTGTATGAGCAAGGAAAGGAATATGCAACGGCAACCCGTCAAATCTATGATGATTATTTCGGAACATCACTTCCGCTCCTTAACGAATACGTCGAGGGAAAAAAAGACGGGAAAATCAACGAAGACTTCGTTGATCCGAACACACTTGCTGCCCTGTCGAACGGAAAAGATTTGTTCACTGCAAACGGGACGTTACGTGGATCGGTCAGTTTATCAGATGCTGATGTCGACATGACACGGATTGATACGTTACTTGCTGATTATCTGACACTGATCCAAGGCAAAGAAGTCGATGCGAAGAACGATCTTCTAGGTGAAATGCGCGTCGCGCAGTTCATCTGGCTCTCGAACCTCGTCGTCTTGATCCTAGTCCTCTTGTCGCTCGTACGTCCGTTCATCAGTCGTATTACAAAACAAGTCAACGCCCTGTCTCGTGATAGTGCACTACTTGCAACAGGTGAAGACATCCAAGCGATTCCATTGCCAAAACGTAAGGACGAGCTGTACACGTTGACGACATCATTCAATCAGATGGCGGCGTCGATTGCCGATAATAAGGTCCATATGCTCGCGAAGAACGAAGAGCTTCAGGCGCAACAGGAAGAACTCGTCGCCCAGCAAGAAGAACTGCAAGCACAACAGGAAGAACTTGAAGAAGCACTCGATATCACGCTTCGCAGTGAACAACATCTGAAGTACCGCAATGAATTGACAGAGACACTCGCCTCCCGCGAGACGTTGACGGCATATCCGGAAATCATCGAAAAGCTCGTCTCGATCACGCATTCTGAGATTGGTGCCCTGTTATTCCTTGATCAACAAGAAGTCCGCTCAACGATCGACTACGGAATGACGGAAGAAATGGTCGGGCGTCTCGTCTCTGACGATCAATCGCTCTTGCACCGGGCACGTCTCTTGAAGCGTCCTGTCCATTCATCAAAACAGGTCGCACACGAGAGCCCACTCCCGTACCCGTACTATATGTATGAAGTCGCCGTACCGGTTCTTGATCCGACGAAAGAGCACATGATCGCCTGCATCTATCTCGTGCGTTATCGCGATGCCTTCACGACGGAGCAAATGAACGACATTCTGTCGTTCTCGCATCAATTGTCTCTCTCACTCTTACGGATGGGGATCTATGAGGAGATGATTCGCGAAAAGAACAAGACGACGCAACTATTGAACTCGATTCGTGAAGCTGTCGTCTACATCGAACATGAGACGGATGAGTTGCTCGTCAACGAACCGCTGATGACGTTGTTCCCAGAAGTTCCGACACAGTTCGAAGACGAAGAGCGCTCTGCTTTCGAACAAGCGATGCAAGCACTCGCTGACATCATTGATGAGCCGGCAGCATTCGAGCGCTACATCGAACAAATTGTTGAACTGAACTTACCGAAAGATAGTTTGATCGTCTCGATTCGTAAACACAGCACCTATATTCAGATTTACGCCGAGAAGATTGAAGTCGACGGTACCTGGGTCGGTACGATGCTTGTCCTGCGCGACGTCACGAAGGAAACAGAAGCGGAGCGGATGAAGGAAGAGTTCGTCTCGACTGTTTCACATGAATTGCGGACACCGCTCTCTTCGATCTATGGCTTCACGGAACTGATGCTCAACAAACGGTTCGAGGAAGAACGGCAACGGAAGTATCTCCAGACGATCCACTCGGAGACCGGTCGCCTGACGACACTCGTCAATGACTTCCTCGACGTCCAGCGGATGGAGTCGAGCGAACATCGCTATGAGATGTCGACGTTTGATGTCGTCGAACTGGCTCAGGACTTGATCGAGTTCTATGATGTCTCACATGAGACACATACGATTGATTTCGAGGCACGTGGACCAATCATGATCGACGGGGATGCGGAGAAGATGAAGCAATTGCTGAACAACCTACTCAGTAATGCCGTCAAGTACTCGCCAAGCGGGGGTACGGTCTTGATCCGGATTTCAAACGAACTCGGTTTCGCTCAAATCCGAATTCAGGATGAAGGCATCGGGATTCCGCAAGAGGCTCTCCCGAAGCTATTCGATAAGTTCTATCGTGTTGATAACTCCGAGACACGAAAAATCGGCGGGACCGGTCTTGGTCTGTCGATCTGTAAGGAAATCGTCAAACACCATAACGGAACGATTGATGTCGAATCCGTCGTTGGTGTCGGATCGACCTTTACGATTCGTTTCCCGATTGCTGTCATCTCGACGATCCTTACGTACGAAGATTAATCATTCGACCGTTCACATCACGTGGACGGTCTTTTTTGTCGTTAGATTGGATAAAGTGAGGGTATAGTCAAAAGCGCATTATTTTAAGGAGGAATCGACATGCAACTTGGATGGATTGGGTTAGGACATATGGGGGTACCGATGGCAAAACGCCTGCTCGACGGTGGGCATGGCTTGACCGTCTACAACCGGACGTATGAAAAGACAGCTCCGCTGACTGAACGAGGAGCAACAGCTGTCAAAGAAGCACAGGACGTAGTGCATCAAAGCGATATCATCTTCGTCATGCTCGCAGACGGACCAGCTGTCGCGTCCGTTCTCGAAAGCGTGCAAGAGGACCTAGCTCGTAAGACGATTATCAATTTAAGTACGATCTCACCAGACGAAACGAAGGAGATGGCTCGCCTCGTCGAAAATAGTGGCGGAACGTATCTCGAATCGCCTGTCTCAGGATCCGTTCCAGTCGCAGAAAACGGTCAGCTCGTCCTGCTTGCCGGTGGTGACGGAGAAGTCGTTTCGACCTGTCAGCCATATCTTGACTTACTCGGCAAGGAAACGATTCATTTTGGAGCACACGGCACAGGGAGTACGGCGAAGCTTGCGATTAATTTATTGCTTGCCGTCGTCGGACAAGGGGTCGCGGAGACGTTGTTGCTTGGAGAGGGGGCAGGTCTTGAGAAAGAGAAACTGATCCAGATGATCAGTGCTTCCGGGATGAACACCCCACTCTTCACCGGCAAACGTGACATGTACCGGAAGAACGATTTCCCGTCCGCCTTCCCGCTCCGTCTGATGGCGAAGGATCTCGGTCTCATCACGGCTGAAGCGAGACGCCAACGGCTCAAGCTACCACTTGCGCAAGCGACGAACGCTAGCTACGCTGAAGCGAAACCTGATTATGGCGATGCCGACATGGCAGCGATTTATCTTGCGTTACAAGAAAAATAATGAAAAGGGTGATACCTCTCGATGTGAGAAGCATCACCCTTTTGCTGTGAAATTATTTAAGCGACGTGACGATTCCCATCATCTGATCACTCGTCATCAACGCTTTCGAGTTGAACTGATACGCCCGCTGGAGCTGCGTCAAGTTCGTCATCTCAAGCGCCATATCGACGTTTGATGTCTCGAGTCGGCCGACTGTCAATGGATTACCTGCTGCATTCTGGTATTGTCCAGTTGCCGTGAACAAGCCACCACCGACTTCTGTCAGCTCACCGTAGTTCGGGATATCCGCGACACCTACTCGAGCGAGTACGCGTCGATCTCCGTTTAAGATGCCTGTGATGTTTCCGTCCTTGTTCAATTCAATCTCTGTCGCGTTCCCTGGTAAGACGATCGGATCATTCGCCTGATTGATGACAGAACGTCCGGCATCATCCGTCAGCAGGACTTGTCCGTTCGCTTGCGGCGACAACTGAAAGTTTCCGTCGCGCGTAAACTTCGTTACACCATCCGTATCGACGACGCCGAAGAAATGATGTGGATTGCCGAGTGCTGCATCGAGTTTCCGGTCCGTCGTCCGGAACGTTCCGACGCCAAACCGTGTCGCTTCGTTTGCGACGTACCCTCCGACACCGAGTCGAAGTCCTTCTGGTGTCGTCAACGGTCCCGGTGTGAATCCTGTTGCTTGGTTATTGATATTACGGACGAGCAGTTCATTGAACTGGGCATCCCGACGTTTATAGCCATTCGTATCGACGTTAGCAAGATTTTGACCGGTCGTATCGAGCTGCTTTTGCAGCTGTCCCATCGTACTTGCGGATGTATAGATTGATTGCATCGTATCCTCCTCAGTTAGCGAACGCGTCCGATTTCGGAAACAGCCTTCTCCGCTGTCCGGTCGTACGCTTGAATGACTTTTTGATTGGCTTCGAACTGGCGCAGACCGGCGTTCATTTCTGCCATCGTCTGTTCAACCTCGACGTTCCCAAGTTCGAGTACGCCTTGATCAACCCGGATGTTTCCGGCATTCAATGGATCAGCGGAACGGAACAAACCGTTTCCTGTCCGTTCGAGCGTCTCCGGTTGATCCGTTACGACGAGACCTAGGTTTCCGATGGCTTGACCGTTTCCGTCCGTGACAGCACCGTTTGCGTCAACTAGGAAATCTTCATTGACGACGTTGAGAGGTTGTCCGTTCGTATCAAGGACGAGATCATTCTCCGTCGTCCGAAGTAATCCATCCTGACCGACGGCAAACTGTCCATTCGTCGTATAAAGGGTCTCTTCGTCTCCCGTCAGCGGATCCTGATGACGGATCGTAAAGAGTGGCGCCCCTTCAAGCGAACTGATTTGTAAATCCGTTGCATTGCCCGTCTCCGTGATCGATCCTTGGGTGAAGTTCGGCGTTGCTGCCTGCATGAAGACACCGGTCGCGAGTTTTCCGACCGTCGCGACTCCCCGCACACCTGTCCGTTCATTGTTTGCTGTCTGCTGAATCAACATCTCCGGAAATGTCCGGAGTGACGCTTGATCGGCACGGAAGCCCGGCGTCCGCGCATTCGCCAAGTTGTTACTGAGCATTTCCTGTTGGCGTTGTAATGCCTGCATCGCATTCGACGCCGTGTACATTCCTCGTAGCATGCGTTCATCTCCTCATTGACTTCATGTTCAATTCTTTCCTCTCAGTATATCGGTCGACTTAGCGTGAATTATGAGTTTTTTTGAACAAAAAGGTAATATCCGACAGAGATGAATCGAAAGGCCTATTAAAATCCTGTTTGCCTTTTTTTTAATAGATTACATATTCAAAATTGACAAATATTGTTATGCTGTAGACAACAAAAAAATGATCCTCGAGGTGAAACCTATGAGCTTCTTTAAAAAACGTGCTACTGAACGAACTGTGCCTGGGTCTTTAGATTTATACACACTGTCCGACGTCACTTATTTTTTGGAGAACCATCCGGATGCTGTCTATACGATGGATACAAAGGGTCACTTCATTTCCTTCAACAATAAATTTCCACTCATGCTCGGATACGATCGAGACAGCCTGAGGGAACTCCACTTCGAAACGTTTTTAAAGCCGAACGAAGTTGATCAGATCAAGCAGTTCAAGAAACGTGTCTATTCAGGCGAGACCGTCCACTTTACGACGATGGTCCGACACAAAGATGGACACTGGTTGACGCTGAACGTCACGAACATCCCGATTTACGATCAACGTGTCATCATCGGTCTCTACGGAATCGCCCGTGATATATCGCATCAGCAGGAAATCCGAAGTGATTACCAGCGTCTATTGATAAAAGACCGATTAACGAACGCCATCGAGGGTGTCAGTTTCGTTGAATACGTTCCAACATCAAAAGAAATTGTCGCGTCGCCCTCTCTCGCTACACTATTACAACTCTCCAAGAAACATTTAGTACGAATGGACGCTTACGACTTTCTAGAAGAACTTCATCCAGAAGATCGAACAATTTTCCGAGAGCAAAGTCTTGCGCTTCATAAAGGTCAAATTCCGACCTTCTCGATGCAGTTACGGATGGGACGAAGAGATCAGTTCCAAAAGATTGTTCACTGTGAAGGTGTCGTTCAGACGGATACGATTCCGAGTTCACTCCTCTTCATTCTCAAGGATGCGACACATCTCATCCAGCTCGAACAGGAACGGGATCTTGCCATCGCTTCCCTAAAGAAGTTTTTTACGTCCCTGCATACGACCGCTTACGAACATCGTTATAGCGATAACACGGTGATTTTTCATGCTGTCGGTTTTCTTGAACCGTACACTGATTATCTCAGGCGAATCGAACAGGATCATCAACTGTGGACGAAGCTCGTCTCAGCAGAAGATCTTGTCCTTATGAAGGAAGCATATCCAAAAATCCGACAAGGTGAAGTCGTGCGACTCGTCTATCGCTTGAATTATCCCGATCGTCAATTCTGGGTCGAGGAGACCTGCATCCCGATCATCGATTCACAGGGTGAGGTTCTTGGTCACTATGGTGTCTCGACCGATATCACCCGTCTGAAAGAACAACAACATGAAATTTGGCACCTTTCGATGCATGACCCGATTACCGATTTACCAAATCACGCTTTCACGTTAGAGCAAGTTCGTGAATTGTTGACGCATCGTTCGCCGTTTACTTTATTAACAGTCACCTTCAACCAACATAGCCGTCTCGCTGAGCGATTTGGTCACGAGATTGGAGAAGAATGGATCCGACAAACAAGTGCAGCCGTGAAAAAGCTTATCAAAAAAGAGGTATTTATAGGTCATCTATTTGGAGATAAATTCCTTATCATCTTAAAAGGTAAAATTGATGAAACACGGGCGATTGGACTCGCCAATCAATTGCTTGAGCTGACCCATCATCGGTTCGACGTCTTGTCCTATGAACTGTTTTCGAAAGTCTTCATCGGTATCACTTATTCCGCCCATCATGATCATACGGCAGAAGAACTGATTAAACAGACATATACGGCACTACGCCGTGCTAAGTCGATTTCTAAGAGTAACTTCCAGTTCTATTCATCGAAACTCGACATCACGATGTATCGTCGTTATCAACTCGAACGCGATTTACGGCATGTCATAAAGAAGAACCAGCTATTCCTTGAGTACCAACCGAAAGTCGATAGTTGGAGTGGACGTATCGTTGGTGCAGAAGCCTTGATCCGCTGGGACCACCCTGAATGGGGACGACTGGCACCAAAAGATTTCTTGTCCCTCTCAGAAGAAAGTGATCTCTATATCCACATCGGTGACTGGGTACTCGATCAAGCCTGCCGATTGATCCGTGATCTGCTCGATGAACAACCAGAAAACGTCGTTCCGCTATCGATCAACTTATCACCGAAACGGCTATTTTACGGTGACTTTGCGAGTGTTGTCGAACAACACTTAAAAAAACATGGTGTTCCTGGTCATCTGTTAGAGATTGAATTACTCGAATCCGACGTACTGCTCGAAGGCGGACAAGTCCTCGAGACACTCGATCGTCTCGTTGATCTCGGTGTCAAACTCTCACTCGATGATTTCGGAACCGCCTATTCATCGATTTCTTACGTCCAGCGTTATCCGATTCATTGCCTGAAGATCGATCGTTCGTTTGCGATTCATGCCGAACATGATCCAAAGAGCCTCTCTGTCATTAAAAGTGTCATCTACATGGCGAAAGAGTTCGGTCTGACCGTCGTTGCAGAAGGCATCGAGAACATGCAACAGCTGAACCTGTACAGGGATCTAGAGTGTGACATGATTCAAGGCTATCTCTTCAGTAAACCGGTCGATATCGAGACGTTTAAGCAACTCCTTGAAAACGGCACCCTTTATCCAAAAGATACGGGGACTGCTCCACCGAAGGAGCCGATTCTAAGTCTCCATGCGAAGGTGACGATTTCGAAGCTGAACGGACAGACGATTGAAGTAGGATCGTCTCCGATTTTGATCAATCGCTGTACGAATCGGACGATTGCCTTCTATTCTTCGATCCGTCTACCGGTGAAGCATAAATTAGAACTCTCACTGCAACTGCATCACTTAACACATCCTGATATCTTCATTGAACCGACGTCGATTTCTGAACTTGATAACGGTCTCTTCTACTACGTCGCCGACTTCCAAGTCCGCGCCCTGTCGCTCATCGTCCAAGAACAGTTGAATCATTCCCAGCATTCCCGCGTCGATGACTTTTTCGAACAGTCGACTGTATGAAAAAAGCTTCCGTCCCCTCAAGCAAAAGGGAACGGAAGCTTTTTCTTAGTTATTCGGATTTTTATTCAAGACAGCGGTTTGTGTCCGCTCAAGTACGGCATTCGTGATGACGATTAGACCAGTAAAGAGGAACAGCGCTTCAAAACCGAAGTGTCCAGCGATCTGTCCACCTGCTAGTGGTCCGAGGAAGTTCCCCATGAACTGCGCGGACTGATTGTACCCGAAGATACGTCCTGACGCATTCGCTGGTGTATTCTTCCGAAGCAACGCTTGTACCGATGGCATCAGTGCTGCTGTCGCAAAACCAATTCCCATCCGTAAGACAATCAATTGACTAGTATCTGTGACGAATGCTTGCGGAATCAAGAAGGCAGCAAAGACAAGTAACGCAAAGAACAAGACGCGTTCTGCCCCAATCTTATCTGAGAGACGACCGAGTCGTTGTGCTGCAATCAATGCGGCGATCCCAGGTGCAGAGGCGACGATCCCGGACAATAACGCAAGACGTTCTGTCCCCGGACTGAGTTCCCGGACGTACAGCGACAGAATCGGACTAATTGATTGTGCCGCGAACTGAATCAGGAACGTCGTCAAAAACAAACTTAAGATAAGTTCTGGATGACGAAGCGACTGGATAATTTCTTTCGCGGACGCCATTTTTTTAACTTCCATTGGGACGAATTCTTCTTTAACTAAGAAGTATGTCACGAGGAAGGTAATGAAGAGCGGAACGCTCGTAAAGAGAAAAACGGGTCGAAGCCCAACAACGTCGGCGAGGAATCCTCCGATGAGAGGTCCTAGCAATCCACCGGCAATCCCACCGGTCGACAGGGTGCCGAGCGCCCAGCCACTTTTCTCTTTTGGGGTTTGGGAAGCAACGAGTGTAATCCCGGCTGAAATGAATCCGGATACAGCTCCCATGACAAGACGTAAGAATACGAGTTGATAGACGTCTTGGACAAAACTAATTAAGAACATGACAATCGACATACCAAGGCTTGCTCGAAGTAACATGAGCTTACGACCTTTTCGGTCGGCGAGACGACCCCAGATTGGTGAGACGATCGCAGCGACGAGGAAGGTCGCACCAAAGGCGATTCCGGACCAGGTTGTAATATCTTGTCGGCTGTCGACACCGAGTTCTTCAATGAATAAGGGCAAAAACGGTAAAACGAGACTGAGGGCTGCAGCGGTCAAAAAACTACCGAACCAGACGACGACTAAATTTCTTTTCCACAATGGCATTGTGGTATCACTTCCTTTTAATTGACAATTCGTTTCAATACAACAACTTTTAATATACACTTCACATTGTGAAATGTCTAGGATTTGAACTGTCAAAGTGTAGAACGGGACCTTTGATGCATATAAGCTAGTGCACTACGACCGATAGTAAGGTAATCCACACGAAGGAGTGAAATTGAAATGAAACGCTTTTTGATTAGCGTAGTCTGTCTATCGTTACTTCAATTCGGACTACCACTCAAGAGTTCAGCTGCCGTTTCCGTCACTCGTCACACGGTCATCTGGTCCATCCCAGAGGCCAAATCCATTTCAACGAAGATCAATCAGCTGGCAAACAGACAGATGAAACGTGTCTATCTGCATGTCGCTGTCGAGGGTGACCGTACTCTCTACCGAACATTCGTTGAAAAAGCACATGCTGTTGGAATTGAAGTTTATTTCCTGTTCGGACAGCCACGCTGGATTACAAACGAAGGAACGACAGCTCGACCAAACGTTGAAGATCCACTTGCCTGGATCTCGACCTATCAAATGGAAACGATTAGTCATCCGGACGGCATCAGTGTCGATCTCGAACCGTATGCCTTACCGGAATGGGAGACGAACCAGCCAGGTATCATCGCCTCCTATGAGCGGATTTTACTCGCCTTCCGTGAGAAAGCATCTGCTGAAGGCTTACCGCTGCAACTGTTCCTGCCGTTCTGGTTCCATACGATTCAGGACGTCAATGGTCGCTCTCTCAGTGAGTGGGCAATGGAACTCGCTGACGAAGTCACGTTGATGAGTTACCGGACCGTTTACGGTGGAGGTAATGGACTCGGCGCCATCACGATGACGGATGCGCTTTATGCTGCGAGTCACGGGCATCGTCTTTCGTATGCGATCGAATTCACCGAACTTCCGGAAACACCAGACATCACGTTCTACGGCAAAACACGGACGCAGTTGAATCAACTCGTCAATCAAACGATGGCAAGTTCACTGCCACCAAGTGCAATCGTCTATCATGATTTTGAAGCGTACCAAGCGTTCATGCGTAGTACGCAGTAAGGACCAATAGGTTCAGCATACGAAGAGGCTTGCTACCATTAATCCGACTCCTACAGGAAAAAGCGCAATTTTTTGCGCTGTTAGAGACAAACAAGACCCGGGTTCACTGTTATCCGAACAGTGAAGACTGGCTTGTGTCTCGCCTGAGGAAAGCGGATAAATGGGGCAAGCCTCTCTTTTCTTTAATATCGTCAAAAAATGAAAAAGTGGTTCCTCTCGTCATTGAGAAGAACCATCTTTTAATCACTCTCGATTTTCTTACTTCCCAAGATTGTCGAGCATGATTCCTGTACCGCGTGCGACACATAACATCGGATCTTCTGCGATCAGAACTGGTAGACCGAGTTCTTTTGCAAGTAACTGATCGATTCCGTCAAGGAGTGCACCCCCACCCGTCAAGATGATGCCACGGTCGATGATGTCCGCTGCAAGCTCTGGTGGTGTCTTTTCAAGCACCCGCTTCGTTGCTTCGACGATCTCCATCGCTGCTTCCGCAAGTGCCTCATGCATCTCTTCCGATGTCACCGTGATGTTGTGCGGTAAGCCCGTTACAAGATTTCGTCCACGGATATCCATCTGTTCGCTACGTCCGTCTTCTGATACAGTAGCAACCGTCGTCTTGACCGCTTGCGCCGTCCGTTCCCCAATGATCAACTTATGCGTATCCTTAATCGAACGAATGATGTCATGATCAAACCGATCCCCTGCGACCTTAATCGTCTCACCGCATACGATATCACCCATCGAGAGCACAGCGACGTCTGTCGTCCCACCACCGATATCAATGACCATGTGCCCTGCTGGCATCCAAATGTCCATACCGGCACCGACTGCTGCGACCTTCGGCTCGACTTCAAGGAAGACCGTCTTTGCGCCTGACTTTTCACCAGCTTGACGAATCGCCTTTGCCTCAACCGTCGTGATGCTTGCTGGTGTACAGATCAACATACGTACCCCACCGAACATCTTACGGACTTCAATCTTATCGATGAAATGGCGAAGCATCGCTTCCGTCATTTCGAAATCGGCAATGACGCCGTCTTGAAGTGGTCGGATCGCCACGATGTTCCCCGGTGTCCGCCCTACCATCAAATGTGCTTCCGTACCTACCGCATGAATCTTACCTGTTGCCTTATCGATCGCGACGACCGATGGCTCATCGAGGACGATGCCTCTCCCTTTGACATGAATGACGACATTCGCCGTCCCTAAGTCGATTCCGATATCTCTTGAAAACATCTCGTGTGCTCTCCTTTACCCACTGGCTATTCTTCCAAAATATAGAACGTCGTTTGGACGTCTAACCCATTTATGTATACATACCTTTCAATTCTAGCATACGCCTCATCACGAAACGACTTTCTTTTTTAGCTTTTCTGATTTCATTGTCGTCTTTTTAAAAAGACGACAAAAAGAGCACCATCTCACAAATGAGATGATGCTCTTGAATGAGTGCTTAGAGTTTTGTTGCAGCTGTTTCTTCAACGACTGCTACTTCTTCTGTTACACGTTCTACATCAGCACCAAGTGCTTGTAGCTTAAGGTGGAAGTCAACGTATCCACGATCGATGTGGTGAAGTGCACCGACGCGTGTTTCACCTTCAGCAATCAATCCTGCTGTGACGAGTGCTGCACCTGAGCGAAGGTCTGTTGAAAGCACTTCTGCCCCTTGCAGTTGCACGCCACCGTTGATGATCGATGAACGACCTTCAATCTTGATGTCAGCGTTCATACGACGGAATTCTTCAACATGCATGAAGCGGTTTTCGAAGACTGTTTCCGTGATAACTGACGTTCCGCCTGCTTTGAGGACGAGTGCCATCATTTGTGCTTGAACGTCCGTCGGGAAACCTGGGTGTGGCATCGTCTTGACGTCAACAGCTTCGAGTTTCGCTGGACCGACGACACGGAGACCTTCTTCTGTATCCGTGATCTTAACGCCCATCTCTTCCATCTTCGAGATGAGTGGACGAAGGTGTTCACGCTCGGCACCGATGACTTCGACGTCACCTTCAGTGATTGCTGCTGCGATCATGAACGTACCTGCTTCGATTCGGTCAGGAATGACGTAGTGTGTTGCACCGTGTAATTTCTCGACGCCTTCGATGCGGATCGTTTCTGTACCTGCACCGCGGACTTTTGCGCCCATTGCGTTCAAGAAGTTCGCAAGGTCAACGATTTCTGGTTCTTTTGCAACGTTCTCGATGACTGTCGTTCCTTCTGCGAGTGTTGCAGCCATCATGATGTTTTCTGTCGCACCGACAGATGGGAAGTCGAGGTAGATTTTTGCACCTTGGAGGCGACCGTCGACATGGGCTTCAACGAATCCGTTTCCGATGATCGTTTTTGCGCCCATCGCTTCGAATCCTTTCAAGTGAAGGTCGATTGGACGTGAACCAATTGCACAACCACCTGGCATCGCGACACGTGCGCGACCGAGGCGTGCAAGTAATGGTCCCATGACGAGAATCGAAGCCCGCATTTTGCGAACGTATTCGAGTGGAGCTTCGTCTTTGAGATTCGGCTCTGCATTGACCGTCACCGTGTTCGCTTCTGCGTCGAACTCGACTTCTGCGTTCAAGTTGCGTAAGACGTTATTGATTGTATAGACGTCTGCTAGACGTGGTACGTTTTGAAGAACGGATTGTCCCTCTGATGCAAGCAATGTCGCGACGAGTGTTTTTAAGACCGCGTTCTTTGCACCTTCTACTTTGACTGTTCCAGCTAATTTACGTCCGCCACGGACAACGATTTTTTCCATTCTCCCTACTCCTCTACTTCGTTTCTGTTCTAGTATGTTCAATTCGTGATTGGTGAGGATCATAGTTGGAATTCAACGAATGTTAGAAAAGAAACTTCCCTATAGTTGATCTCTTACTCCAAAGCCAATACGACGTTTCGATTGTAATGTTAGATGATTGCTAAATGACTGTGTTCTTTCATTAAAAGAGCAGTGTCCTGTTCCATGTTAAAACAAATTACCATTTCAGGGTTTACAATGCAGTTACAAGTTCACCCGATTAAAAACTGAAGACGTTGTGCAAAGCCGGCATAATCCAGTAAAAAGCGAGCGACAATCGACCCGAGTGCAATCGCAAGAATCGTTCGTAAGGCTACCGCATGCGGTCCTTTAGGATGTTGCAGGATTTTCTCCCATTTGACTGGTAACAAGGACCACCAAGCGAGTAAAATCGCCACGATGTAGACTAGCATACTAACTAACGCACTCACACCAATAGATGTCACTTTCGTTGCACCTCTTCTTCATAGTTTCTTCAACTCTACTATGATTTCATAAAATGAATGATTGCGCAAACAAAAAAGAACACGCTGAATTAATTTTAGCGTATAAAATATATTTATTGAAGATAAATTTGGTCTTCTACACAAAAAAGGTTGAAGAATTCGTGAAGACGAGGCATATAATGTACTTTTACATTTTTCCAGTATGTTAAACCTGTATCTTTTAGCGTATTGCGAAAACGGTTGCCATACGATCAATCATTGATGTTTCGTACAAAAAAACCCCGATTCCGCGAACGGAACCGGGGTTTCATCAAATCAATCGCGACCGTAGTCTTTCAAGCTGAGACGGTTAACTGCTCGTTTCAGTGAAAGTTCAGCACGCTTGAATTCGAGTTCTGATAATTTCGTGTCCTGGAGACGACGTTCTGCACGAACCTTCGCAGCTGCAGCACGGTCGTAGTCGACCTTGTCTGCTTGCTCCGCAGTTTCCGCAAGAACCGTTACAGTATCCTGGCGCACTTCCATAAAGCCACCGCTGATAGCGATCAACGTGCGTCCGCCATCTTCGTGGCGCAACTTCAAGATGCTGATATCGAGTGGTGTTACGAGTGGGACGTGGTGCGGGAGAACCCCGATCTCACCAGAAATCGTCTTCGCAACGACCATACGGATATCGCCATCATACACTTCGCCATCCGGGGTGACGATATTGACATGAAGTGTGTTCATCTCAAGTCCCCCTTATGCTTTGTCACTTAGACAAGCGCCTTCGCTTTTTCAATCGCATCTTCGATCGGACCGACGAGACGGAATGCTTCTTCCGTTAAGTCATCGTGTTTACCTTCGAGGATTTCTTTGAAGCCGCGGATCGTGTCCTTAACTGGGACGTACGATCCTTTTTGTCCTGTGAACTGCTCAGCTACGTGGAAGTTCTGCGACAAGAAGAACTGGATACGACGCGCACGGTGTACAGTCAATTTGTCGTCTTCTGACAACTCGTCCATACCGAGGATCGCGATGATATCTTGAAGTTCTTTATAACGCTGAAGTGTTTCCTGAACTTGACGTGCAACACCGTAGTGCTCTTCGCCGACGATTTCTGGTGAAAGGGCACGTGATGTTGAAGCAAGTGGATCCACGGCAGGATAGATCCCCATCTCAGAGAGACGGCGCTCAAGGTTCGTCGTTGCATCTAAGTGAGCAAACGTCGTCGCAGGAGCCGGGTCAGTATAGTCATCGGCTGGTACATAAACCGCTTGGATCGATGTAACCGAACCTTTGTTTGTTGATGTGATCCGCTCTTGAAGCATACCCATCTCTGTTGCGAGTGTTGGTTGGTAACCAACGGCAGATGGCATACGACCAAGAAGGGCTGATACCTCAGAACCTGCTTGTGTATAACGGAAGATGTTATCAACGAAGAGAAGAACGTCTTGTCCTTGCTCATCACGGAAGTATTCTGCCATCGTCAAACCAGTCAAGGCAACACGAAGACGTGCACCAGGTGGTTCGTTCATCTGACCGAAGACCATCGCTGTTTGTTTGATAACGCCTGAATCCGTCATCTCGTGGAACAAGTCATTACCTTCACGCGTCCGCTCACCAACACCTGCGAATACCGAGATACCGCTGTGCTCTTGCGCGATGTTGTTGATCAATTCCTGGATGAGGACGGTCTTACCTACACCGGCACCACCGAAGAGACCGATCTTACCACCCTTGATGTAAGGAGCGAGCAAGTCGACGACTTTAATTCCAGTCTCGAGGATTTCAACTTTCGTTGAAAGGTTATCGAAAGTCGGTGCTTTTTTGTGGATCGGAAGACGTTCCACGTCAGCAGCGATTTCTTTTTCATCAATTGGGTTACCGAGTACGTTGAAGACGCGACCAAGTGTCGCTTCTCCGACGGGTACCGAGATTGGAGCATTCGTATCGATTACTTCAATTCCACGGCGTACTCCATCCGTTGAGTCCATCGCAATGGTACGGACGACGTCGTCACCAAGGTGCAGGGCGACCTCAAGCGTCAAGTCGATAGCCACTTCTTCTACAGTTTGCGGCGTATATTGAATACGAAGCGCGTTGTAGATGTTCGGTAAGTGTCCTTCGAACTTAACGTCGATGACAGGTCCCATGACCGCGACGACGCGGCCTTTTAAACCGAGTTCGTTCATCGTGTTTCCTCCTACCTATCGTTACGTCAGTCGGGATTACTGCTGCGCAGCAGCCCCACTGACGATCTCTGTGATTTCTTGCGTGATTGCAGCTTGTCGAGCTCGGTTGTAGACGAGAGTCAATCGACCGATCAAGTCATCTGCGTTATCTGTCGCACTTTGCATTGCTGTCATACGTGACGCATGTTCTGCTACTTTCGCGTCAAGAAGCGCACCGAAGATCAAGCTCTCCGCATAACGCGGGAGGAGTTCAGCAAGGATTTGTTCCTCACTTGGCTCGTACTCATAAGTCGTCGAAGACGAAGCTTCGATTTCTCCGAGTGGGAGAAGAGTTTCGACTTTCACTTCTTGGCTGATGACAGATAAGAAGTGGTTGTAGCACAGCTTGAGCTCGTCGATTTCGCCGAGCGTGAACGCACTCACTGTGCGCTTCACGATTTCAGCGACGTCGACATACGAAGGAGAATCGTTCAAGCCTGTGATCGCATCCGTGACCGTAATTCCGCGTGAACGGAAGAACTGGACACCGACTTTACCGACCACGAAGAGAACGTAACTGTCCGCAGTATGCTTTTCTTTGATTTCCCGGTAGACTTCACGCAGCACGTTGGCGTTATATGCACCAGCTAAGCCGCGATCCGATGTGATGACGATATATCCTGTCTTTTTGACGGGACGTTTCTCGAGCATCGGATGGCTCGCACCTGTCGTGCCATTCGCAATGGTTCCGAGTACCTCTTGCATTTTCAGCATGTAAGGTTGGAACTTCGCGCTATGTGCTTGAGCGCGGTTCAGTTTCGACGCCGAAACCATGTTCATCGCTTTCGTGATCTGTTTCGTACTTTTCGTCGAGTTGATCCGCGTTTGTATCTCGCGCAACGATGCCATTTCGATTCACCACCTTGTTAGTATCAAGAGCGTTCCGCCGGATTAAACCGTCGCTTGGAACGTTTTCTTAAATTCTGAGATTGCTGCTACGATCTCTTCGTCTGCTGGAAGGTTACCTGTCTTACGGATCTCATCGCAAAGTTGTTTGCGGTTTTGATCGAGCCAGAGGTTGAGTTCCTTTTCAAAACGACGAATATCCGTTACAGCAACATCATCAAGGTGACCACGAGTCAAGGCATAGATGATGATGACTTGCTTATCGACAGTAAGGGGTTGGTTCAAGTCTTGTTTCAAGACTTCAACTGTCCGCTCACCACGGTTAAGCTTCGACTGAGTCGCTTTATCAAGGTCAGATCCGAACTGTGCGAATGCTTCAAGCTCACGGTAAGATGCGAGGTCAAGACGGAGCGTACCCGCTACCTTCTTCATCGCTTTTACTTGAGCCGAACCACCTACACGCGATACCGAGAGACCCGGGTTGATCGCGGGACGGACACCTGAGAAGAAGAGATCCGATTGAAGGAAGATTTGACCATCCGTGATCGAGATAACGTTTGTCGGGATATAAGCTGAGATATCCGACGCTTGTGTTTCGATGAACGGAAGGGCAGTCAAGCTACCTGCGCCAAGCTCGTCGTTTAACTTCGCTGCACGCTCAAGAAGGCGTGAGTGGAGGTAGAAGACATCCCCTGGGTAAGCTTCGCGGCCTGGTGGGCGTTTCAAGAGAAGTGAAAGCTCACGGTAAGCAGCTGCTTGTTTTGAAAGATCATCATAGATGACAAGAACGTGTTTGCCTTGGTCCATGAAGTGTTCACCCATCGCGACACCTGCGAATGGTGCGAGGTAAAGAAGTGGAGCTGGCTGTGAAGCTGCTGCCGAAACGACGATCGTGTAATCGAGTGCACCGTTTTTACGGAGCGTCTCGACGACGCCACGGACTGTTGATTCTTTTTGTCCGATTGCGACGTAGATACAGATCATGTTTTCTTCTTTTTGGTTGATGATCGTATCGATTGCGATCGACGTTTTACCCGTCTGACGGTCACCGATGATCAACTCACGCTGTCCACGACCGATTGGAACGAGGGCATCGATCGCCTTGATTCCTGTCTGAAGTGGTTCGTGTACCGATTTACGCGCCATGACGCCAGACGCCTTACGCTCGATCGGGTTGTAGTGTTCTGTTTCGATTGGACCAAGACCATCGATTGGCATACCGAGTGGGTTAACGACACGTCCGAGGAGTGCGTCTCCCGTTGGTACTTCCATGATGCGGCCCGTACGGCGAACAGAGTCGCCTTCTTTGATTTCAAGGTAGTCACCGAGGATGATGATACCGACGTTGCCTTCTTCTAAGTTTTGCGCCAAGCCCATTGTGCCGTTAGCGAATTCTACGAGCTCTCCCGACATGACGTTGTCGAGTCCGTGTGCACGAGCGATACCATCACCGATTTGGATGACCGTACCTGTCTCGTTCACTTCCATCGTAGAACCGTACTGCGCGATACGCGCTTTAAGCAGGGCGCTGATTTCTTCAGCTCTAATGCTCATGCGTTTCACCCCTATTTTCTTACGCTTTTAACAGCTCACGCTCAAGGCGCGTTAGTTTAGTTTCGATCGTACCGTCATATGTCGTGTAACCGATTTGGACGCGAAGTCCTCCGATGACACGCGTGTCGACGACGTTCTCGACTTCAAGCGTTTTACCTGATTTTTGGCCAAACGTCTCTTTCACTTTCGTGAGTTCCTCGTCCGACAATTTGTATGCACTCGTGACGATTGCCGTCGCGACATTGCGGTGTTCATTCAACAATGCAATGAAGTGTTCCGGTAATGTAACGATCTCTGCTGCCCGGTCGTTTTCGACCATGACAAGCAATGTGTTTAAGACGATCGAGTTGAAGCCAGTGAAGCTTGTTTGAAGAACTTGCTTGAGCTCTTCAGCAGAAATCGATGGGTTATCTAAAACCGAAGCGAGCTCTGGTGTTGCGTGGAGCACTTCGCCGAGCGTCCGCACATCAGCTTCTGCTTGCTCGAGCACATGGTGCTCAAGCGCAAGATCGAAGAGCGCTTTTGCGTAGCGTCCCGCTACGTGATCACGCATTAGTTCGTGCCCTTAGTATCAGCAAGGAATTGGTCGACGAGTGCTTTTTGAGCGGCTTCGTCTGTCGCAAGCTGTGTTTTCATGACGTGGCGTGCTGCAGCGATTGCTTGAAGAGCGACATCGTTCTTCAAAGCAGCTTGTGCTTCAGCGCGTTCACGTTCGATCGCACGGCGAGCTTCTTCCTTACTCATTTCGGATTCAAGACGTGCCTGCTCCATCGCACGTGCTTGCTCTGCTTCTGCCTGACGGCGTGATGCTTCTAAAAGATCGCGTGCTTCCGTACGCGCCTTGTTTAATTCTTCGCGTTGTTGTTCTACGTAGACTTCAGCGTCTTTACGGCTCTTTTCAGCCGAGTTGATCTCGCTAGCCACATGCTCTTCCCGCGCTTTCATCATGTTGACGAGCGGGCCCCATGCGAATTTCTTCAAGAGGATGAGGAGCAAGAGGAAAACGACGATCGTGACGATCATGTTGGCTAATAAGAGATGGTTGCTTTCGCCACCAGCCTCTGCCGCAAGATACGTTAGATTCATTCGATTACACTCCCCTCGTGGTTGGTTCAACTTCAATATCTACATAAGGGAGCCTAAGCTCCCGTGACGGTTCACTCAAACGTTGAACGAATAGCGCCCTATGTAGTCCGTTCTCGTTAATCGTGGATTAAGAGTTGAGAAGAAGGAAACCGACCGCTACACCGATGATTGGAAGTGCCTCAACAAGACCGATACCGATGAACATTGTTTGACGAAGTTCGTTTTTGAGTTCTGGCTGACGTGCTTGACCTAATACTGTACCGTTTACGATAAGACCGTTACCGATACCTGCGCCGAGTGCGCCGAGTCCGATGATGATCGCTGTTGCAATAAGATTCATGATAAATTGCCTCCCTAGAGTATGTTCATTGATTTGTCGTGCTGTTATCGGAAAAGCGGATGCTTTACCTTCGAATTAATGGTCGTGCGCTGCCTTATGTCCGATGTAAACCATCGTCAGGATAAGGAAGATATACGCTTGGATACCACCGATGAAGAGTGAGAATCCTTGCCAGATCAACATCGGGATACCCGAGATGATCGCGCCGACTGGTCCGAGGAATTGGAAATCGTTCGTACCAGAGACGATACCGATCGAAAGGATGATTCCGATCATGATTTCACCAGCGAAGATGTTTCCATAAAGACGAAGACCGAGCGTCAACGTGTTTGCAAACTCCTCGATGATGGTAATGATAAACATCGGCGTCATGAATGTTTTCGCATAAGCACCGAAGCCTCGCATCTTCACACCGTAGTAATGACTTAAGACTACTACGAGAGATGAAAGTGCCAGTGTCACGTAAGGATCTGCAGTTGGTGAGTTGAACCAAATGTAGTGTCCCGTCACGACGTTGAATGGGAGACCCATGATGTTGGACACAAGGATGAACAGGAATAATGTCATTCCGAACGTAAGGAAGCGACCCCCTGTTTTCCAGTCCATCGTGCTGCTGATGATACCGCGAACGAATTCGAGGAACATCTCCATCACGTTTTGAGCACCGGTTGGCTTCATCACAAGACGTCGCGTACCGGCCACGGCAATCAAGAAGACGAGAGCAGCAGCAATCAATACTGTGATCAAGTTCGTCCAGCTACCGTACAGAACGAAGTCACCCCAGAGTGGGATTTCGTAAAGTGGCATTTCGTGGTTCATTTGACTATTCACCTCTTTTCCCGCTTGAGTTCGTGAGTCAAGAACTCACAAAATTGTATGACGTGGCCGGCGAGAAGGCCTATTACCACCGCAGTTAATGACAATTCAGTTTGATATTTCAAACCGATCATCACACAGAGTACCGCGACCGCCATGCGTGAAACGGTCCCTCGAGACACTGGCTTACGCCCTGTCTCAATTACACGATACATACGATCGACGCTCAGTCGTTGAAGCGTCAAGATCAAGAAGCTGCCAGTTCCACCAAGTGCTAGTCCATAGATGACTGGATCACTCGGGCGTCCGATGAGCAGCAGGACAGCAAGGATTCCGTAAAAGAGTCCGAACCATCGTAAGTACGCACGATACAACGCATCTTGAAGGATGATGTTCATGTCTTCTCCCCTAACAAGTGCCTGATCATGGCGATCATGCAAAGAATGCCGATGAAAATCCCGATGAACACGGCGAACGTCGCACCCATTTTTTCCCACCATTGTTGTTGTTCCCCATAGTTCCCAACCAAAAAGCCAATGACGATCGGTGCAGCCAGTGCCGTCGAAATTTGCGAGGCCATGACCATACTCTTCGCGAGCCCACTTTGGCGCACTAGAGACGACCCCCTTTTTCCCAATTGTGAGTTCTTTTTCTTTCCCACAATTTGCGGATTTTCATACTAGTCAAGAATACAATGAAGCAGCTTTCATAGTCAAATGAATTCACAATAAAAACAGAGCCGAAAAACCTATACATATCAACGATTGATAAGGTTTTCACAGATGTCATCCATGCAAGTCATTTCACGAAGATGTGAAGAAAATATGTAGTACTATCAACGGTTAAAGAGATTGTTCATATGGTGAACAAAACCGTTGAATAGTAACGTTATATCGTGCCTGTTCAACCGAAACAAGACCTCTAAAATTGATTTGTGTCGATTTTGTGAAAAAACAATTTTTGTTCACAATTGTAAACGCTTCCGAATCGGGATGTAAAAACACCTTTGACATCTGTTTGTAACAATGTATTTCAACGATTTCCATTTTTTCAATCGTGAGGTGCGTCACAGCTTGAATCTTCATCGTTTCCTTTCCAGTTTCAAGGTCATCTGGTTTTACATTTTCTAAACAAATGGGCTGAATTTAGCGGAATTGGTAAGATTTAAAGATATTATTCCCCTAAATCAACTATTGCGATTAAACGAACTTCGAGACATAACAAAGAATCGCTTATTTCACGCGACTCCTACAGGAAAAAGCACGAGTCTTCGTGCTGTCAGAGACAAGTGAGACCCGACTCCTCGTCTAAAGACGAAAGAGGCGCGGCTCACGTCTCGTCTGAGGAAAGCAAGTGAATACAAGCGATTCGAGGATAATCGTTTTTTATTGCGTGAGTAACGGTGCCGGTGCTTCCCCTTGACCGAAGTGATGCAAAATTGCTTGGACGATCCGTTCGGATGCATGTCCGTCTCCGTACGGATTTGAGGCATGCGCCATCTCTTGATAAAGCGCTTCGTTCGTCAAGAGTTCTGTTGCCATCTGATAAATCGT
Organism: Exiguobacterium acetylicum; assembly: GCF_022170825.1. Classification (NCBI taxonomy): domain Bacteria; kingdom Bacillati; phylum Bacillota; class Bacilli; order Caryophanales; genus Exiguobacterium; species Exiguobacterium acetylicum. The sequence goes on from NZ_CP081878.1 coordinate 2,821,340, forward strand.
CTCTTCTTCCGTTCCGGCAAGCTTTAACGTCCCAGCCGCAATCCCTTCTGGACGCTCTGTTGTATCTCGTAAGACAAGCACTGGTACTCCGAGTGACGGTGCTTCTTCTTGTACCCCACCGGAATCAGTCAAGATTAAGTGAGCACGACTCGCGAAGTTATGGAAATCGAAGACATCAAGTGGCGCAATCAACGAAATTCGATCATGCCCTTCAAAGACAGTCTTTGCTGCTTCCTGAACGACTGGATTGAGGTGGACCGGGTAGACGACGTGCGTATCCGGAAACGTATCGACGAGGCGGCGGATTGCTCGGAACATCTGATGCATCTTCTCTCCTTGGTTCTCACGACGATGCGCCGTCATCAAGATCAATTTCCGGTCCCCGACCGTCTCGAGCATCGGATGGACGTAATCGGTTTGAACTGTCGTTTGCAGGGCATCGATCGCTGTGTTCCCCGTGATGTAGACACCCGCATGACGATTTTCGGACGCGAGATTCGCCGCCGCTTGCGCCGTCGGAGCGAAATGTAAGTCCGCGAGCGTCGACGTCAACTGACGATTGACCTCTTCCGGAAACGGAGAATATTTATTATAGGTGCGCAGTCCCGCTTCGACGTGACCGACCGCGATTTGATTGTAGTAGGCAGCAAGGCTTCCGACGAACGTCGTCGTCGTGTCGCCATGGACGAGGACAAGATCCGGCTTGATTTCTTTCATGATCGCATCGAGTCCTTCGAGACCACGTGTCGTGATATCAACGAGTGTCTGACGTTGCTTCATGATATTCAAGTCGTGATCCGGTTCGATCTCGAACAGTTCGAGCACTTGATCGAGCATCTCGCGGTGCTGGGCAGTAATCGTAACATGAACATCGAATGCAGGGTGTTGCTTCAGGGCATTGACGAGCGGTGCCATCTTAATGGCTTCCGGTCGTGTCCCGAAAATCGGCATGACTGTAATCGGCATGGTGACTTCCTCCTTTTTTCCTTTTTTCATTAAAGCATATTTCAGCAGCCTTGCGCAGTTTACGAAATAGCAACGAAAAAAGCCGCAGAGCATCGTCTGCGACTTTTCCATGTATCTTACTATTTTTACTTCGTTCCGAAGAGACGGTCTCCTGCATCACCGAGTCCTGGGACGATGTATCCGTGGTCATCCAACTTCTCGTCAAGCGCTGCGAGATAGATGTCGACGTCCGGGTGTTCTTCTTGAACGCGTTTGACGCCTTCAGGTGCTGCACAGAGACATGCGAGCTTGATGCTCTTTGCCCCTTGTTTCTTTAACGAGGAGATGGCGTCTGCCGCCGAACCACCTGTCGCAAGCATCGGGTCAACGACGACGAAATCACGTTCTGCGACGTCTGTTGGAAGCTTGAGGTAGTATTCCGTTGGCTCGAGTGTCTCCGGATCACGATAAAGACCGATGTGACCGACTTTAACGTTCGGCATCATGCGGAGCATTCCGTCGACCATACCGAGACCAGCGCGGAGAATCGGGACGATCCCGAGTTTCTTGCCTTCGATCATCTTCTGCGTCGTCTTCGTGACCGGTGTCTCGATCGCGACATCTGTGAGTGGAAGGTCACGTGTGAGTTCATATGCCATCAATGAAGCCACCTCGTCGACAAGTTCCCGGAATTGTTTCGTTCCTGTTTCGACTTTACGCATGATCGTCATCTTGTGCTGAATCAATGGGTGATCAAATACATGTACTTTACTCATTGTTTGCATCTCCTCTCCATTCTCTTTTCGCATTGTACTCTAAAAGCGCACTGCTTGGGAACTGTTTTTTCGTCAATCTCCGAGTGTACTCTTACCTGATAGAATCGCTTTCGCAGCGTAAGACCATTCATTGTCAGGTTGTTTCGCGAGTTCTTGCAAGGTCGCACGATAGTCACCTTTTTTATATTTTTGTTCATAAACAGCTTGCATCCAAAGAACATCACTCATATAACCAGACTTCGGAAAATCTTCCTGGTAAGCAATATAATCTGCCTGCGTCGTCTGCTTCAACTTCCCTGCGGCAATCAACTTATAGAAGCGTGCCATACCTGCTGTCTCTTTATTCGTTAGGACAGGTCCAGTCAGAACACTGTTCGCTTGTTTATAGTCTTTTGCTTGAACGGCAGCGACTCCTTGTTCGAGTGCATCTTTCGCAGGCAGCTTTGTTTCCTTCGTTTCGGGTGAAGTTTCCTTCTTTTCTGGCTTGATCGCCTTCGCCTTCTCTTGCTCACTTGCTAGCTGTTCATTTTTCTCTTTTAATCGTTCGACTTCCGTTTGCAGTGCTGCGAGTTGTTGCTCGACCTCTGTCTGTTTCGTCGCGACGGGTGTCACCGGTTCGTCGTCTAATTGTGTCCAGACGAGACCAAGACCGATGATAGCGACTACTCCACCGATCCACCATGGATTCAGTTTGCCGAGTCGTTTCCAGTCTTTCAGTTGTGGATGATTCTGAACGGTCACGGGAAACGATGCCAATCGTTTCTGGGCAAGACGTTTCCCACCTGCTTTTCCTGCGATCGCTAGACGATAACGATAGACTTCCGCTGGCATCGGTAACGTCTTCCACTGTTCAAAACGAGCATCCGCTTGTTCATAGAATCCCGCCTGTTGCATGATGACGATGGTTTTGAAATCTTCGAGCATCCGTTGATATTCCCGGCGTTCATGGCTTTTATGTGTAAACCATTCCGTTAGTCGTTCGGTCTGAATGGCTTGAAGTTCTGATTGGATCAAGGCTGATAAGTTCACATTTATTTCCACCTTTATCTTTTTTTACTACGGTTAAGTATAGCAAAGATAACGCTTCCGCAAATGGTCCGTTTCCCCTATCTTGTGGACAAAATATCAAAAACTCTATTGTTCCCTTACGCGTTGTCGCAAGAAAACAATAGAGTAGTGAGTTAACTATGAGAATAGGATTGAAATGCTTCCGCTTCTGTGATGTGTCCATCTTCAATTCGCCAAATCCGGTCACAGACGTCAAGCATCCGTTCATCATGCGTGATGACGATGACCGTCTTGTTCGAGACGTGTGCTTGTTGTTGCAACAACTCCATCACTCGGCGTCCGTTCGGGTAATCGAGACTTGCTGTCGGTTCATCCGCGAGTACAAGCCGTGGATCATTCACGAAGGCTCGTGCAATCGCAACCCGCTGGCGTTCACCGCCTGATAAGGCATGTGGTAGGTGATCTTTTCGGTGCTCGAGTCCGAATACAGCGAGTGCTGCCGTCGCGTCAACTGATCGTCCGGCTTCCTTCGCGACGAGTTCGAGTTGTTCTCCTGCCGTCAAAAACGGAACGAGATGCGATTCTTGGAAGATGAATCCGACTTCTTCTAGTCGTAAGCGACGACGTTCCGCGTCGGTTGCTTCACTGACACATGTATTGTCAAAATAAACGGCACCATTCGTTGGTGTCTGCAATAAACCGAGTAACTGGAGCAGCGTACTTTTCCCACTACCGCTCGGTCCGACGAGGGCAATCAACTCACCCGCTTCTGCTTGTAGGTTGATGTCATGCAGAACCGTCATCTCACCATAACTTTGCTCAATCTGTTCTAATCGAATCATCCGTTCATTCCTCCCATCGCGTCTGCCGCCTCTAGTTTCTTAACCATCCGTAACGGAACGAGTGCTCCGAGGATTGCCGTGACGAGTAAGATTCCGCCGTATATCAGGCTAGTCGTCCATTCAAAACGGAACGGAAGATCGCTTGGGAGGAAACGACTCGTCAAATAAGTGATCGCAACACTAACTAAAAACGCAAGGCTCGTCAGGATGACGACTTGTACGAGCAGACTCATTCCCATCGTCCGGGTCCGGATACCGATTGCTTTTAAGACACCGAGTTGTTTCATTTTCTGCATCGTCAAGATATAGAAAAATGCGGTCAGGATCAACGCCCCGATGACGACGAGTGCGATGCGCATCATCTGAAAGGAATTTTGCTCCGCTGCGTAACCTGGTACGTTCTTAACGACTTCTTGTTTCGTAAACAGCGATTGATCCGTTTTAAGTGATTGACCGATGTACGCTGAGACATATGATGTCCCCATCTTTGACTGCCACGCTTGCCATGATTCATCCGTCATCCAAAGGACAGGGGCATGACTATAACGACCGTCTGTTACCGTACCGGCAATCCGGAACGTCTCTTTCGTCCGAAAATCAGTGATCGTATCGCCGACACGTGTTCCCCGTTGCTCCGCGTATGCGGCATCGACGAGAACTTCGCCTTTTTGTAACGACTGCAACTGTTTTGGACCGTACTGTGTCGCTTGCGGTAAAGCAAAGACCGTGACATCATCCTTTGTTCTATTCTTTTTCTCAAGCACCATGTTCTGGACGCCGAGCGCTTCCGCCCCCTTCGGTGTCTCGTCCACCTTTAGGAATGAACGGGTCAGCTGCCCTTCTGCATCTTTACTCAGCGCAAACTGCTCGACCGGCAGATTACGGACGGCAGCACCGTTGTCATAAGCCAGTCCATCCGCAAGTCCGGTAATCATCAAAATCAATAAAACGATCAACATCGTCACGATCGTCATCCAACTGAATCGCCCTTTCATCCGGACGAGTTCTTTCCATCCTAATTTCATTGCGTGATCCCTCCTGTATGTTCGCTACAGGATTGATGATACGACTGCAATATGAACGGAACATGAACGAACGCATCATGCGCGTAAAAAAGTCAACGTCACGGTCAGACCGGATGCATTAGACGACAAGCTCGCATCCCCACCGAGTTGACGCATCGTCTCTTTAACGATTGCAAGACCGAGTCCCGCCCCGCGCGACGTCCGGGCAACATCGCCTTGGTAAAAACGTTCGAAGGCATGTGCAATCTGTTGTTCGGTCATGCCTGGTCCTTCGTCCTGGATTCGGACAATGACCTGATCCGCCTGTTCTTGCGCTTGAATGTGAATCGTCGCTCCTTCTGCCGAGACCGAGACGGCGTTTCGAACGACGTTCTGAAAGACGTGTTCGAGTGCACTGGCATCTGCTTGAATCTGCAATGTCGTTGGTACGTCAAACGCAACCGCAATCCCTTGCTCATCCAGCTGAAAAGCAAGTGTTGTTAGTGTCGCCTCTAGACTCGTGCGCAGATCGAGAGCTTGCCGCTTGAATCGGCGTCCTTCATCGAGCTTCGCTAAGATCAACAGTTGACGCGTCAACTCCGACATTCGCTCCGCTTCTTGTTGAATGATCGCCCGTTTCGTAACGTCTTCTCCCGTCACATTGAGTTGTCCCGCATATCCTGAGATCGTCGTGAGCGGTGACTGAAATTCATGGGAGACGTTCGCAACGAACCGGCGTCGTTCTGTATCAGATGCTTCGACTGCCGTTGCCATCTCATCGAACCGGCGAGACAGCTCACCAATCTCATCGCGCGCCTTCGTTCCGACCCGGATTCCGTAGTCCCCGTCCGCCATCTGTTCCGTTGCTTTTGTCAATCGACGGATTGGACGAACGAGATACCGGATCGAGAAGACGAGCAGGAGGAAGCTGATGACGACAAGCAGACCGAGAAACAGACCAACGAACAGATGCAACTCACGGATTTGTCGACTCAAGTCCGGACGAACGAACATCGCATCCGTTCCTTGCGCCGTCTTGACCGACGTCCCGTACGTATTGATGACTTCGTTATCGAATAGACCGAGCAGGAAAAGATGGAACGGATATTCACGCATTCCATAGTACGGTTGACCGTTCTTCACTTGCTCGACGACTTGATTCGAGAGGGCTTCATCACGAAAGGCGTTTCCGTAACGCTCAATCCCGTCATCGGTTCGCACATACAGTTGAAATCCGGTCGCCTGCAACATTTGATAAAACGATTCCGTTTTCCCATCCCCATGCGTCTCGTAATAATCGATCGCTGTCTCGACCGCTTCCTCGACTTTTTGGCTATAGCTGTCCTGCCAGAATGAATAGTAGGCCATGTTACTGATTAAAAGTGCCAGCAGTGCGGACACGAGTAGAACGACACAAACGAGACCAACGATCTTCGTATAGAGTGATCTCATGCGTTCACCTCTAACCGATAGCCGAGTCCGCGCACCGTCTCGATCTTCACTTGCTTCGTTTCCTTCAAGCGTCCACGGAGTCGTTTGATGTGGACATCAATCGTCCGGTCATCCCCCATGAAATCAAGACCCCAAACGTGTTCGATCAATTCCTCGCGGCTGAAGACCCGTCCCGGAAAACTGGCCAACTGATGTAATAATTCGAATTCGCGCCGTGGTAACGTCCACTCGGTTGACTGAATCGTGACGAGCTGACTGCGTTTATCGATCGTGACGTCTCCGAGATGCAGAACGGGTTGCGCCGCTTTTTGATAGCGCCGAGCAACAGCATGGAGCCGAAACAGCAGTTCTTCTGGATCAAACGGTTTTGTGATGTAATCATCGGCACCTGCCGCAAAACCATCTCGCTTATCTGTCAGTTCGCCGAGTGCCGTCAGTATCAAGATCGGGATATCCCCGTTTTGCCGCAACTGCTCGCACAGGACGAGACCGGTCTGACCCGGAATTAAGACGTCGAGTACTGCTGCTTCGAACGTCATCGTCTCAATCCACGCAAGCGCCTCGTTTCCGTCTGCTGTCGCTTGTACGGAATGTCCGTCGGCTTGTAACGTCGAACAGACAAGTGCTTGAATATGTGGGTCATCTTCTACGACTAAAATATGCATCGTACTCCTCCTTTTTTAGACAAACAAAAAATCCCCTTCCCCTTCTCATAATGAAAAGGACGAAGGGGATGACGATCATCCGCGCTCTGGGTAGAGTGGGAAACGACCTGTCAAGGCAACGACACGCTCGCGTGCTTGTGCGAGAACGTCGGCTTCTTCTGGGTGGTTCAAGACGAGTTCGATCAACTCGGCGATTTCTTTCATCTCTGCTTCTTTAAAGCCGCGTGATGTCATCGCTGCCGTTCCGATCCGGATACCGCTTGTGACGAACGGGCTCGCTGGATCGAACGGAATCGTATTCTTATTAACTGTGATACCTGCTTCGTCAAGCGCGTGCTCTGCAAGTTTCCCTGTGATACCGAGTGGTTGCAAGTCGACGAGGAGCAAGTGATTATCCGTTCCGCCTGAGACGATCCGGAGACCACGCTTCGTCAATTCTTCACCGAGAACTTTTGCGTTCGTGACGACTTGACCGATGTAGTCCTTGAACTCTGGTGCAAGTGCTTCACCGAATGCAACAGCTTTTGCAGCGATGACGTGCATGAGTGGACCACCTTGGATTCCTGGGAAGATGGCTTTATCGATTGCTTTCGCGTGCTCTTCTTTACAGAGGATCATTCCACCACGTGGACCACGCAACGTCTTATGCGTCGTCGTCGTGACGAAGTGGGCGTGCTCGACTGGGTTCGGATGCAGACCAGCTGCGACGAGTCCCGCGATATGCGCCATGTCGACCATCAAGTAAGCACCGACACTGTCCGCGATTTCACGGAAACGTTTGAAGTCGATGACGCGCGGATACGCCGATGCGCCCGCGACGATTAATTTTGGTTTGTGCTCTTCTGCTAATTTCGCGACGACGTCGTAATCAATCATCTCTGTCTCTTGATCGACACCGTATTCAACGAAGTTATACTGGACACCGGAGAAATTGACGGGACTACCGTGCGTCAGATGGCCACCGTGTGACAGATTCATCCCGAGGACTGTATCGCCCTGTTCAAGAATCGTGAAGTAAACCGCCATGTTCGCTTGTGCACCAGAGTGTGGTTGCACATTCGCGTGTTCTGCACCGAAGATTTCCTTCGCGCGGTCACGTGCGAGATTCTCAGCGAGATCGACGTACTCACAGCCACCATAATAACGGCGACCTGGATAACCTTCTGCGTACTTGTTCGTCAAGACGCTGCCTTGTGCTTCCATGACAGCTTGCGAGACGAAGTTCTCGGATGCGATCAATTCGATGTTATCGCGTTGACGACCTAGTTCCTGGCGCATTGCCGAAAAGAGTGCCTCATCTTGTTGTTTCAGATACGTAAGCGGTGTTTGTTCCATCTGAATTCCCCCATTTCATTTCGATAGACCTATCTTAACACGAATGTTTCATTCCAGGCATCCCCCAAAACAACATCAAAAAAGCAAGGGGTGCGCAACCCCTTGCATCAATCATTCGTATTTAGCACGTGCTCCACCGATCAATTTCGGTCGTGTCACGGCTGCTGTCACGTGTGCCTCACCAATTTCTTTATGTGGCAAACGCACTGGAATCGCAACAGCCTTCAAATGCATACCGATGAACGTGTCACCGATATCAATCCCGGCATCTGCCTGAATCGTTTCGACGACGACCGGTGCCGAGAACCGCTGATAGGCAGCGCTCGCCATCGATCCACCGGCTTCTGGAACGGGAACGACGGTTACTGGATCGAGTCCAAGTCGCTCTGCCGTTTGTCGCTCAAGCGTCAACGCCCGGTTGATGTGTTCACAGCCTTGGAAGACGAGATCGACTTGATGCGAACGACGGAAGGCATCGAAGACGTCGAACAACGCGTCCGCGACTTCTGGTGAACCGGCTTTGCCGATCTGTTTACCGATGACTTCACTCGTCGAACAGCCGATCACGAGCAATTTTCCTTTTAAGGAAAATCGTTCATCCAGAGCGTTCAGTGCTTCTTCTAAATCGTGCTGGATGCGTGTTACGTCCATTACTTCACCTCATAATCTGAGATTTTGCAAACGCGGTTCTCATGACGTCCGCCTTCGAATTCCGTTTCAAGCCAAAGTTGTGCGATCTCACGAGCCAGTCCTGGACCGATGACGCGTTCGCCCATCGTCAAGATGTTCGAGTTGTTGTGTTGACGCGTCGCTTTCGCACTGAACGTATCATGGACGAGTGCTGCTCGGATGCCCTTGACCTTGTTCGCTGCGATACCGATTCCGATTCCTGTGCCACAAATCAAGATACCACGATCGAACTCTCCGTTCGCGACTGCCTCAGCGACAGGAATCGCTACATCCGGATAATCAATTGAGTCGGACGAATACGTACCGAAGTCCGTATATTCGATGCCGAGCTCTTGTAAGAGGTCGTTGATTTCTGCCTTTAACTTAAAACCGCCATGATCCGCGCCGATTGCTACTTTCATCTTTACTATTCCCCCGTTTGTTTAGGTTGTTTTTTCGGAAGTTTCCGTGTATCCGGAGCTTTTCTTCCGTTTCCGTTCTGCGTCAATTTTAACACAAGACGGTTGACGAGGGGTTCGAGTTCATTGCGTACTTGCCGGTAGACGTTCATCGATCCGCCGTACGGATCGTTGATGTCCCGTTCAAGCCCTGTCACGTATTCATATAAGGTGAACGTCCGTTCCTTCAGTTCCGGATAGCGTTCACCGACTTCCTGCTTGTGCTGACGCGTCATCGTCAAGATGATGTCGGACCAACGTCCGAGTACATCATCAAAGACTTGCGTATAGTGCTCGAGTTCGATCCCGCGCTCGCGTAACACTTGTAATGCATTCTCGGACGCATCGAATCCTTGCATCGAACGTAGTCCTGCTGAACGGACGTCAAATTCCTGATCAGCGACTTTCGAGCGTAGTAACGCCATCGCCATCGGGCTACGGCATGTATTTCCTGTACAGATGAATAAAACGCGACGTGTGCTCATCTCCGTATCCTCCTTCTTCAAGGGCGAATGACCCGACCACCTGCTGCTTTATGGAGGCGGTTGCGGACCGCAAGCCCCACCCCTTCTTCTGATAGGTCTCGTACAAAAATCTGATCCACCGTCGTCTGATCAAATCGCCGTAAACAATCGTAAAGACGTTGTGCCGCCGTCTCCATCGAATTACCAAGGGAGCAGCGAACATCTGCGTCGACGTCCTCCCCATCAAACAAAAGAACGCCCGTCTTGTGTCCGGTTTGTCGTGCATCATCGATGAGTTGCTGTAAGAATGAGAGATCCCCCTCGACGACGGACAGTGTTGCTTCCGGCGCATAGTGGGTATATTTCATCCCGGGTGCCTTCGGTGTAACATCTTTCATCGATAAGGCAGGATCGAGTGTGACAGGGCCGATGATTGTCTCGATTTGTTCGCGTGTCACGCCACCCGGTCGTAAAATCGCCGGCGGCATCATCGTACAATCGATGACAGTCGATTCGACCCCGATGCCCGTTTCCCCTCCATCGACGATCGCAGCGATGCGTCCCGAGAGGTCATGCGCGACGTGCGCAGATGACGTCGGTGAAGGTTTTCCGGAACGGTTTGCACTCGGTGCTGCGAGACCCAACCCTGTCGCCTCAATTAACTGAAGCGCGAGTGGATGGTCTGGCATCCGTAATCCGATCGTATCTAGTCCTGCTGTGACGAGTGTGGATGCGGTGCCGTTCGATTCGAGGATGATCGTCAAGGCTCCTGGCCAAAACGCCTCCATCAAACGAGCCGCGACATCTGGAATGTGCGTGACGAACTGATGTGCCTGTTCTACGGATGCGACATGGACAATCAACGGATTGTCGGAAGGTCGACCCTTCGCGGCGAAGATTCGCCGAACAGCCGCTTCGTTCGTGGCGTCCCCTGCGAGACCATAGACGGTCTCGGTCGGCATCGCTACGACCTCTCCTTCCTGCAACAACCTTACTGCTTCATCCATTGTCTGTAAGTCAATCATTTCCGTCTTCACGCTGTACAATCCTTTCGTTCCGCATACACGATACGGTCTTTACCGTTTATATCTTTTAAAATACCCGTTTCCGCATTTGGATAACGTTCTTTTAACATCATTTGCACTTCTGGTCCTTGATTGTGTCCAATTTCAAACGCAATCAGTCGGAAATCATCGCGTAGGACCCGTCCACTCTCTTCGACGAGACGTCGGTAAAAGACAAGACCGTCCTTACCTCCGAACAGGGCGAGATGTGGTTCATGGTCGAATACGACCTCACTGAGTAATTCTTCTTCCTCGATATAAGGCGGATTCGAGACGAGCACCCGCACGGAATTATCCGCGAGCGGTGCTAGCAAGTCTCCTTCAAGGAATGTCACGTCTCCACCAAGCACTGCTTGATTTTGTTTTGCGACCGCGATTGCAGCTGGTGAAATATCGACGGTCGTGACCGGTTGTTCGAGTTCAAGCGCAAGCGTGATTCCGATCGCGCCACTCCCCGTTCCGATATCAACGATCTGTCCTGTCGTGAACGTCTCATCTTTCAGACGCTCCGTGACGAAGACAATCAATTCTTCCGTTTCCGGTCGTGGAATCAAGACATCCGGTGTGACACTGAAGTCCCGTCCATAAAAGGGCTGATACCCGATTAGATGCTGAACGGGAACCCCGTGAACGTGAGCGAGCAAGTATTCACTGAACCGTAAATGCTGCTCTGGTGTCAATTCATCCGATAAACGGACAAGGAGTCCCGTCCGGTCGACTTCTAAGACGTGCATGAGTAACCATTCGGCACTCGAACCCTCTCGTCCTGCTTGTTCCATCATCGTTTTTGCATCATTTAGTCGTTTTGCGATCCGCATCAGTTTGCCGCCTCCGATGCCCGCGCCTGATGTTCCATGACGAGCGTATCGATGACTTCATCCATCTCGCCTTGCAAGATTCGGTCAAGCTTTTGAATCGTCAATCCGATGCGATGGTCCGTCACGCGATTTTGGGCGAAATTGTACGTTCGGATGCGTTCCGAACGGTCACCCGTTCCAACAGCCGATTTCCGTTTCTCATCGTATTCAGCTTGCTGCTCGCGTTGAATTTTATCGTAGACGCGCGCACGCAAGACCTTCATCGCTTTTTCCTTGTTCTTGATTTGCGACTTCTCATCCTGACAGCTCGCGACGATCCCTGTCGGCACGTGCGTGACACGGACAGCGGACTGTGTCGTATTGACGGACTGTCCACCTGGGCCACTCGACGTGAATGTATCGACCCGGACATCTTTGTCGTGGATTTCGACTTCGACGTCTTCTGCTTCCGGTAACACCGCAACCGTTGCGGTCGATGTATGAATCCGTCCGCCGGATTCCGTCGACGGGACACGTTGCACGCGGTGTGCCCCGTTCTCGTATTTCAGCTTCGAGTAGGCGCCCGTTCCTTTGACGATGAAGATGATCTCTTTGTAGCCACCGAGTTCGGTATAGCTCGCATCGATGATCTCAATCTTCCAGCTCTGTTTCTCCGCGAACTTCGAGTACATCTTAAAAAGATCCCCGGCAAACAAGGCTGCCTCATCTCCCCCTGCCGCACCACGAATCTCGACGATAACGTTCTTATCATCGTTCGGATCCTTCGGTAATAATAAAGCCTTCAGCTTAGCTTCGAGTTCTTTGATCTCCGGCTCAAGCATCGCGACTTCTTCCTTTGCAAGGTCGCGCATCTCCGGATCCGTCAACATTTGACGTGCCTCTTGATAAGCCTCCATCTTCTCACGATAGACGCGATACGTCTCAACAGTCGGAGCAAGTTGTGCCTGCTCTTTTGAGACCTCACGCAATTGATTCGTATCATTAATGATGGCTGGATCAGCCAACATATCATTCAGTTTTTCATAACGGTCCTCTAAGGCACTCAATCGATCCAACATCTCGGTCATCCTTCCTGGCGATTCTTCTGTCGTCAGTATAGCAAATATTGCGATCGTTGGCGTAACCGTCTTCTCGAAAAGAAGCATTGACAGATTGGTATCCTCTTCCTATAATTGGTGTATTAATTGAATTAGTACACTTAAGGAGGTGAAGAAATGTTCACCGTCGATCCGAAAAGTCCGTTACCGATTTACGAACAGTTGGTGACGCAAATCATCCGCTCGATTGCCCGTGGTCTACTCCGCTCTGGCGAACAGATGCCATCTGTCCGTGAACTTGCCGGTACACTCCTTGTCAATCCGAATACTGTCTCCCGTGCTTATCAGGAACTCGAGAGCCGCAACTTCATCGTCACGATGCGCGGCAAAGGCTCCTTCATCTCAGACATCCCCCTCAGTGAAGTCAAACAAGCCGCTATTCAAGATCCACTCATCCGACTTTGTTCCGTCGCCGACGAACTCTCTATTTCAAACGAAGAACTCTATCAACTCATCTTACACATAAGGGAGGATTCCTCATGTTGATCGTTTCTCATTTAACGAAACAAATTGACCGTACCATGATTTATGAAAATGCATCCTTCACCCTTCCAGCAGGAACGATTACTGCCTTGATCGGTCGTAATGGCGCCGGAAAAACGACATTACTCAAAACACTCGTCGGTGCCCTTGAGCCGACACGCGGAAAGGTCGAATGGAACGGCGAGTCGATCCACCACGTCCCAAAGACGCGGGAACACCTCTTTCTCGTTCCAGACTCCGTCTCCGTCTACCGTCAGATGACGCTCGGTGAATTGATCAACTTCTATCACGCGTTCTATCCGAACTTCGAGAAGACGTATATCGAAAACTATTGTCGCTCCTCGAATCTCGATCGTGGACGTCGCGTGACGTCCTTATCGAAAGGACAAGCACAATTGTTCCTTCTCCAACTCGCGTTTGCGACGAATGCACCTGTCTTATTGCTCGATGAACCGACCGATGGACTTGACCGGATTAATAAACGTGATTACTTAAAACAACTCGTCTCGTTGCTCGCGGAGCGCCAAACTGCCGTCTTGATTGCCTCACACCAACTTGAGGAACTTGATTCACTCGCTGATCGCGTCATGACGATCGAAAAACACCTCGTCCGCGAACCGAAGGCACTCGATGATGCCAAAGCTAGCATGCAGAAGTGGCAAGTCGTCTATGAAGATGTTCCAGAGCTCGGTCATGCCGATCTCCACGTCTTATCCCAAACCGGTCGGGTCGTGACATTGCTCGTCTTATCCGATGCAGGCGCGCAGTATCTTGAAACGACGAATCCTCTATTAAAGGATGCTTTGCCGGTGCAGATGGAAGATTACTTCTTAGGGACATTTGGAGGGAAACGACATGGTTAAGCAATTGATCCGCTATCACATCAAGCAAGGCATTTGGCCGCTCGCTTGTTTCATTTTACTGGCGATCTTCAGTTATGGATTTGGGAGTTATACAATCATCAATGACTTTGAAACATATGAAGTCTCCTATCAAACAGACTCGCTCCAAGCTGTCCTCGTCAGTCCGTTCTTCGCTGGGTTCGCTGCCATCCTGATTGCCGTCTTTGCGATTTTGATGCTTGGTTCTGAGCGCGGAAGTGGTCGCAGTCTGATCTTACATGCGTTGCCGTTTCCGAAGGTCTGGCTGTTCTGGATTAAATGGGCGATTGGCACTGTGACGCTAATCGTATTCCCGATCATCGGCTTTTTCGCCAGTTGGTTATTACTGCAAGGATTCGGTATCGATCCGTTTGATTACGTCACTCTCTCATCACTCTTAAAAGATTTTGGTCTGTTCCTTCTATTTGATGTGACGATTTTGACGATCTTCCTGTTCGCTGGAACGATCGCTGGTGATATCATCGGACAACTCTTACTCGGAACGTTCTTCTTGTTCCTGAACTACTTCACGTACTTCAGCATCTATGCCGTCGCTCAGCTTGGTTTTAGCGTCGGCTATGAAGAGCTAGATAAACCACTCAGTTTCCTGATGACGATCACGACGCCATTTGCACTCTTCTTCGAGTACAATACCGAATTTAACATTACCTATGCTGTATTGTTCAACGTGGCTTTAACGATTGCCTTACTGATTTTTGGTAGTCGTCTCTATGTCAAAGGCGCGAATGAACGACTCGGTCGTTTCACGATTTTTCCAAAGCTACACCCAGCACTCATCATCACCTTCTCGATCTATACGACGATTCTGCTTGCCGGTATCATAGGTCTGATCTCATCTGAGAATCAGTTCCTCTACTGGCTCGCGATTGCAATTCTCGCATGGCCGACATTTAGCTCCTATCGTCGGATGATCGGATGGAGTCGCTAATATCATATGTTTTAACCGGAGTTTATTCGACTCCGGTTTCTTTTTTGTTAATCTACTGTATTAAATTGTATTTATTTCAAAATCATACAAATGAAGATTTCAAAACCAAATAATTGTTATATAATAAAAATGTACAATATATTTTGAATACTCTATCGAGGGGGGATTTCATTGCCGCTAAAAAAAGGATTATCAACACTTTTTTCTCCAAAAAAATCCTCTTCTAATGTACTGTCCACAACATCGATTGATGCAAACTTCATCGAACATCATCCGGACGCTGTTTATACATTAGATCTTTCAGGCGTCACTACGAGTCTGAATGAAAAAACAACGTTGTTACTTGGTTATACAAAACATGATTTGTTACGCCACAAGAATGATTTCATTCATCCTGATGATCACACCATTGCAAACGAATATTTCCAAGAAGTCTTACAAGGAAAAAGCGTCAACTACATCGTTCGTGTTCGTCACGCATCTGGTCATTACCTAGAGATGCTCATTGCTAACATTCCAATTTTTGATCAGGGACTCATCGTCGGGGCTTACGGTATTGCTCGAGATATCACCCAAACACGTTTACTGAAGTCGAAAGTAGAATCGATTACTTTCGATCATCAACTCGTCGAGAGTCTCCCAGGCATCGCGACTGCCACCTTCAATCAAGCAGGCTATTTGTTACGCTTCTCTCATTCATTTGGTCAGTTACTTGGTATTTCTAATCGTCAATTGGACCGTTTTGATAAGAAGAGCATTTTGCGTCTGATTCATCCAGAAAATTTAGACGCATTTCAAGCTTATTTAGATATCCTTCGTTTTCAACAAACAACCGAACCTCTTGAAATCGAGACTCGTGTCTTGCATTCACAAGATGGTTATCAAGATGTCTTTTGTCGGTGTGCGTATCGTAATCCAGAAGACGGCGAAAATGCCGAAATTACATGCGCCATTTATAATCTTTCCGATCACAAACAATTAGATCAGCAGCTTCATGACGAACGTCATAAGCTTTCCACGTTCCAGCAAGTTGCTACAAGTGCCATATATCGTTTTAATCTATTGGATCAAAAAATCGATTTTTCCACGCAAGGCTTTGAAAATTTATTCAAAGGATTGCTGTCCGAGTATAAAACACGTCCCATCGAATGGTTACAAAACATCGTCGTTTCGGAAGACCAGACGAAACTCGAATCAGCACACGCTAGAATTTTAACCGGTCACGATGTTGAAATCGCATATCGTATCCGTACTAATGATTCATTATTTTGGATTCTTGAGAACCGAACTCCCTTGCGAGACGAGATGAATCGCATCATTGCCTACCAAAGCGTCGTCCAAGACATTACGCAATTAAAACATCAGGAAGAACGTATTTTCCAATTAGCCATGCACGATCCAGTCACTGGACTACCAAACCGTGCACTTGTCCTTGAGCAACTTCAACACTGGATTGATACATATGAATGCTTCAGCGTCTTTACAGTAAGCTATAACTTACTTCGTTCCATCAATCATGATTTTGGTTATAAAATCGGAGATCGTTGGTTAACACAGACTGCAACGCGTCTTTTGAATCATTTATCTAAGGAGACTTACGTCGGTCATTTATATGGAGACGAATACATCGTCTTGCTCCCCCATCTTGTCAGCGAATCTGATATTCAGACCATCTGCCAAACCTTTCTCCGAAGCTCGAAGGAGAAAATAGCAGTGGATTCCTATGAGTGGTATCCTTCGATGACAATCGGTGTTAGCCGTTACCCGGAAGACGCTTCTCAGCCGGACGAATTGATCAAAGCAGCTAACATTGCACTTGGTCGTGCGAATACGAATTCTTACAGCGTCTATTCTTCTACTTACAATATCGAGACGTATAGAAGACACCAACTTCAAAATAGCCTACGTACTGCGATTCGTCGTGATGAGTTGTTTTTAGAATACCAACCTAAAGTAAATGCGTGGTCTGGTATCATCGTTGGTGCGGAAGCACTTGTACGCTGGCAACATCCTGAGTGGGGGCGTATTCCTCCAAACGATTTCATTCCTTTGTCTGAAGAAAGTGATATGCATATCTTGATTGCAGACTGGGTGCTTGAAGAAACCTGTCGTAGTATAAATCAATGGGTACTAGCAGGTCTTCCAGCTGTTCCTGTCTCCATTAATGTCTCTCCAAAGCGCTTGATGTATGGAAACTTCGCTGAGACGGTTAAAGAAACATTGCGTCGATTCGATGTCTCACCTGGAATGCTTGAAATTGAGATTCTTGAAACAGATGTACTCTTTGATAACACAAAAATTCATCAATCATTACAGATGCTGAGTGCTATGGGGATTCGAATTGCACTTGATGACTTTGGAAAAGGTTATTCTTCTATTTCTTATCTACAGCAGTATCCAATCGATACGATCAAAATTGATCGGCAATTCGCTACGTCATTGGCACATGATAAAAAAACACAATCAGTCGTCCGAAGTGTATTATTCATGGCAAATGAATTCGGAATGGATGTCATTGCTGAAGGGGTTGAAACGATGGAGCAGTTGCATTATTTACGCCAGCTAGACTGTACGACGATTCAAGGATATCTGTTTAGTCGCCCTCTCCCGAAAGGAGAGTTTGAATCTGTTCTAAAGGAACGTCAAGTCAGCGCTATTGAGGCGATGAGTGTTACCGCCAACCAATTAACAGTGACTGCTGCAATCACGATTCACCGTTTGAAAGGAAAACAAATTCATGTTGGCTATACGGATATCCTGATTTCCAAAGGGACTTTGCATTCCGTTTCCTTCTATTCATCACTTCATCTTCCAATCAACGAAGAAATTGAACTCGCTTTAAAAATCAACGATCATATTCTGATCATCCAACCAACGCAGGCATTTGAGCTCGAGAATGGACTAACAGAGTATGAATGCAGTTTCATGGATATGAAAGAGTCCCATTATATATTCGAAGCGATGCAAGGACTGAAACAACGCTAATGGGTCGAGAAATTCAAATTATTTTCAATGAAGCAGTGGACACACATGTTCACTGCTTCATTTGAGTTAAAAACCTCTTGTCATCGATTCTTCACAAAGCTTTACAAACGATAAACATGGATTTCACATTCCACCCGTAAGGTGGAGTTTGTAGGTCGTATCGATCGTCAAACCCATCACCTTTCGAGGAGGAACCATCATGAAATTAAAACGTATCATCCCGATTTTTGCCTTATCGACACTTTCCCTCAGTACGATGTTCTCAATGCCAGAAGCTGAAGCGAAGACAAAACCTGTTAAATCACCGGAAATCCGGAACGTCATCTTCTTGATCGGCGACGGAATGGGTGTCTCGTATACATCAGCCCATCGTTACTTAAAGAATGACCCATCGACACCGGTCGCTGAAAAAACAGCGTTTGACCAATACCTCGTCGGTCAACAGATGACTTATCCAGAAGATCCGAAAGAAAACGTCACCGATTCCGCTTCCGCAGCAACGGCGATGTCATCTGGCGTAAAGACGTACAATGCAGCGATTGCTGTCGATAACGATAAATCGGAAGTCAAGACCGTCCTCGAAGCGGCAAAAGAACGCGGTAAATCAACAGGACTCGTCGCAACATCTGAAATCACGCATGCGACACCTGCTTCGTTCGGTGCTCATGATGAGAGCCGGAAGAACATGAACGCCATCGCAGACGACTACTTCAAGGAACGCGTCAATGGGAAGCATAAAATCGACGTCATGCTCGGTGGCGGGAAGTCAAACTTCGTCCGTCCGGATGTCGATTTGACGAAAGCGTTCAAAAAAGACGGGTACAGTTACGTCACGGACCTCGATCAAATGCAAGCTGATAAAAATAAACAAGTCCTTGGTCTGTTCGCAGATGGTGGATTACCAAAACGGATCGACCGCGAAAACTCGGTCCCATCGCTTGCTCAAATGACGAACTCTGCCATCAAGCGACTCGACTCGAATAAAAAAGGATTCTTCCTGATGGTCGAAGGAAGTCAAGTCGACTGGGCTGGTCATGATAATGATATCGTCGGCGCCATGAGTGAGATGGAAGACTTCGAGCGGGCATTCAAAGCCGCAATCGCCTTTGCGAAGAAGGATAAACATACACTCGTCGTCGCAACGGCTGACCACTCAACAGGCGGATACTCGATCGGTGCGGATGGCATCTATAACTGGTTCGCTGAACCGATCAAAGCAGCAAAGAAAACACCTGACTTCATGGCGCAAAAAATCGTTGATGGTGCGGACGTCCGCAAGACGTTGACGACGTATATCGATCAAGACAAACTCGCCTTAACGGACAAAGAAATCGATAGCGTCTCCCGCGCTGCTGAATCGAAGAAATTACTCGAGATTGATAATGCGATCGAAGAAATCTTCAACGAACGCTCGCATACAGGCTGGACGACAGGTGGACATACAGGTGAAGACGTACCCGTCTATGCGTTCGGTCCTGCCAAGGAACGTTTCGCGGGACAAGTCGACAACACGGATCACGCGAAAATCATCTTTGATCTCTTGAAATCGAAAAAATAAGGAGAATGTTCATGAAACAGATACTTGCTACTTTGATGCTCGGGACGGTGCTCGCAGGTTGTGGCACTTCCGCATCACAAGACACGCCGAAAGAACCATCGTCTGCGAAACAGGAGCAGCCGGTATCGCTTGAAAAAACAAGCGCCTATGTTCCGAACCCGCAAATTCCAGACGATCGTGAACTAACAAAAATCGATCAGACCGTCACGGATGATAAGGGTGACCTGACGCTTAAACAATTCAAGCGAGTGAACGAAACGCAAAAGATTGGTCCAATCGAGATGACGATCGAAGAAGTCAAAGTATTTCATGCGCGTCCAAGCTATGGCATGATTGATTTCTTCCATGGTTTCACGCACGATGAATCTTTTGATTTGATCAAGACACGCGTCACGATCAAGAACACAAGTGATGAACCGGTCACGTTCAATCCGGTCGCCCATTTTAAACTCGATGCCGCGACCGAAAAGACACTTGAGGACGACGTCTATCTGGAATCGCTCGCGAAGACGTACGCTCCGTCCGAGTCACGGAGCGGTAACTTCGGCTTCATTTTAGAACGACCGGTTGATTCGATCGAGCTCTTGACGAGTGACGTCCTCGATGAAAAACAAGATGTCCTCAAAAAAGGCACGACGTTTTCGACATCCCTTCGTTGAATGTCATTTCTGCTTCTACGCTCCATCTATTTTCCGGTCATGCCCGGATCATAGGTGGAGCTATTTTGATGCCTGTAATCGTTCCATGCTACACTAAAAGCACTATTTGAATGCAAAGGACGGATGATATGCCGAAGTATTTAAACATCTACCATGAGCTCGCGCAACGTATCCAGGAAGGAACGTTACCTGCTGAGACGAAGTTGCCGTCAGAAACGAAGCTGATGCAGGAGTTCGAAGCGAGCCGCGGTACGGTCCGAAAAGCGATTGATGCCCTACAGGAAAAAGGCTTCGTCCGCAAACATCAAGGAAAAGGTGTCTTCGTCTTGTCGCAAGAAGCAATCGAGTTCCAGTTCAATGGTATCGTCAGCTTTTCGGAAGCACATCGCCGGATGGGGCGTCATACTGTTGAGACGGATGTCCTCTCATGCGATGTCCTCTCAGCCTCCTCCGAGCTCGCTTCGCTATTACATGTTGCAGAAGGAACAGACGTGACTCGCGTCGAGCGGATCCGTCGAATTGACGGTGAACGTGTCATTCGTGACATCAATCATTTTGTGACCGATCTCGTACCCGGTTTAACGAAATCTATTGCTGCTGGCTCGATTTATCACTACATCGAGGAGACACTCGGACGCCAAATCAGCTACGCGAAGCGAAAAATCGAGGCTCGTCCTGCGACAGCTGAAGACCGGGAACGACTTGACCTTCACGATATGACCCACGTCATCGTCGTCACGAACGATACGTACTTCTATGAAGGACAGCATTTCGAACGGACCGAATCGCGCCATCGTCTCGATAAGTTTCAGTTCACTGATATTGCCCGTCGTTGAATACACGATGATCCAAGAGGGAATCCGTACATGACGGGTTCTCTCTTTTTGTTCCCTTAACTTATCTATATAAGTTCTTGACCTACTTATATAGATAAGTTAAGATAAGTGTGCGCAGATAAGAAAACGTTTTCATTTCAATAGGTGTCGAGTAGGTCACTTCCAAAAAGGAGCATCGAGATGAAACCAAACTATCGTCAAATTGCAGAGCAAATCATTGAGAACATCGGGGGCAAGGAGAACGTCGAACAGGCGGCTCACTGTGTCACTCGTCTTCGTTTAACGCTTAAAAACCAAGAGCTCGTCGACCAAGACGCTTTGCTTGAAGTCCCACTCGTCAAAGGAGCGTTCTTGAATGCGGGTGTCTATCAAATCGTCATTGGTGCTGGAGATGTCGACCGGGTCTATGCTGAATTCATTCAATTGACCGGCTTGCAGGCGACGACGATCGCAGACGTCAAGTCGTCCGGAGCGGCAAAGATGAATCCGTTCCAAAAGTTAATCAAAGTCTTTTCTGACGTCTTCATGCCAATCATTCCCGCCATCATCGTCGCTGGTCTCCTGATGGGGATCAATAACCTGTTCGGCATCGAGTTCGGTGGTAAGACGATGATTGACCGTTATCCGAACTTACAAGGACTCTGGGATTTAATCAATATGATGGCAAACACTGCCTTCGTCTTCCTCCCGGCACTCGTCGGTTGGTCGGCAACGAAACGCTTCGGTGGAAGTGAGATTCTCGGGATCGTCATGGGTCTGATGCTCGTTCACCCAGACCTCTTAAACGCTTGGAACTACGGACAAAGTGCTCTAAAAGGTGAAATCCCGACGTTCAATATCCTCGGTCTCTTTGAAATTGAAAAAGTCGGCTATCAGGGACAAATCCTCCCTGTACTTGCAGCCGCATATGTTCTCAGTACGATTGAACGTTGGCTTAAACAACGGGTACCGAATGCGATTCAATTACTCGTCGTACCGATTACGACGATCACGTTGACGGGCTTCCTTGCTCTTGCCGTCATCGGACCGGTCACACGTCAAGTCGGTGACTGGATTACGATTGGTGTCGTTAATACGTTCGAAGCTGTTCCGTTACTTGGTGCCTTACTCTTTGGTGCACTCTATGCTCCGCTCGTCATCACCGGTATGCACCACATGTTCATCGCTGTCGACTTACAATTGATCGGACAAAGCGGAACGACGTTCATCTGGCCGATGATCGCGATTTCGAACATCGCTCAAGGTTCAGCAACGCTTGCGATGCTTTTCCTCGCGAAAAACGTCAACGATAAGAACATGGCATCGACATCGGCACTCTCTGCTTACTTCGGGATCACGGAACCCGCCATGTTCGGTGTCAATCTCCGGTTCAAGTATCCGTTTTACGCGGCACTCGTCGGCTCAGCGATTGCGTCTTCCTTCATCGCCGTCAGCGGTGTTCTTGCTCCTGCGATTGGTGTCGGTGGATTACCTGCTTTCATTTCGATCGTACCAGGCTCGATTCTATCGTTCATCGTCGGTATGGTGATCGCGATCATCGTTCCTGTTGCCTGTACGTTCTTGTTCCACTATGTCTCAACGAAACGCGCAAAAAAAGCTGCCCTGAAAAAAGCAGCGTAATTCTAGAAAGGTGTGTATCTGATGATCACGACAACCGATTGGCGCAAATCCGCCGTCTATCAAATTTATCCGAAGAGTTTCTATAGTCCAGAAGGCAAAGCGACCGGTACGTTACGTGGGGTCACGGCTAAACTCGATTATTTGGCGGATCTTGGTGTCGATTACCTTTGGTTGACGCCGGTCTACGCTTCACCGCAAAACGATAATGGCTATGATGTCAGCGACTATTACGCCATCGACCCGTCTTATGGAACAATGGATGATTTCGAGACGTTACTGAAAGAAGCGAAACGACGTGATCTGTCCGTCATGATGGACATCGTCGTCAATCACTGCTCGACGTCGCATGTCTGGTTCGAAGAAGGACGTCACCCGGATAGTCCTTACCATGACTATTTCATCTGGCACGATACGCCGAACGACTGGGTGTCGAAATTCGGCGGTCCTGCTTGGTCATTTGATGAGATTGCTGGTAAGTATTACTTGCACCTGTTCGATAAGACACAAGCGGACCTGAATTGGGAAAACCCACGTCTTCGAGAAGACGTTTACAAGATGATGCGCTTTTGGCGTGATAAAGGTGTCGCTGGTTTTCGACTCGATGTCATCAATTTGATCTCGAAGACGCCTGGATTACCGAACGACCCAAATGGAGACGGACGTGCGTATTATACGGACGGACCGAACGTCCATGACTACTTGCAAGAGATGAACGCAGAAGTCTTTACTGGGCACGACCTGTTGACCGTCGGTGAGATGTCTTCGACATCTCTTGAGCATTGTCTTCGTTATTCATCGCTTGAGAATCAGGAACTGAAAATGACGTTCAACTTCCATCACTTGAAGGTCGATTACCCAAACGGTGAGAAATGGACGGCGGCTCCGTTTGATTTTAAGCAACTGAAACAAATCTTCTCCGACTGGCAAGCCGGCATGAACGGACAAGCATGGAATGCGATCTTTTGGTGTAACCACGACCAACCACGCGTCGTCAGTCGATTCGGTGATGACGTCACGTATCGCGTCGAGAGTGCGAAGATGCTTGCGACGACACTCCACGGCTTACAAGGAACGCCTTACATCTATCAAGGAGAAGAAATCGGTATGCCGAATCCGGACTTTACGGATCTATCCGACTACCGCGATGTCGAGACATTGAACGCCTATCAAGAAGCACGAGAACAGGGTGTATCAGAAGACGCGATTCTTGCTGCGATTCGACAAAAATCGCGCGATAATGCGCGGACACCGATGCCGTGGTCGGATGCACGTAACGGTGGCTTTAGTACAAGCGAACCCTGGATTCCTGTTTCGCCGACGTATGATCAAATCAACGTCGAGACCGCTATTGCGGATCCTGACTCTGTCTACCATCATTACAAACGTTTGATTCAATTACGAAAGCAGTATGATGTGTTGACGGACGGGACCTATCGCCTGTTGACGCTAGACGATTCGTCACTTTGGGCGTACGAACGTGTAACGAGTGACGAAGAGTTGCTCGTCGTCTCGAACTTTTACGGAACAGATACGACGTTCACGTTACCTCGTGACGGATCGGATTATACGGTGTTGCTTCACAATTACTCTCAAGTGCAGACGGACGGACGAAGACTCCTGTTACGTCCATACGAGTCACTCATGCTCCATCGCAAGAAATGATTCGATAAGACTGACTCCTCCATTGTCTCACCGCCAGTTCTTACAAAGAATGTCTCATCCTCGCATTCCACATGCGGGAGTCGAGGATGAACATGCTCAATCTCTTTTTATCTAAACAAAAAGGGCACGTTTCCGAGTATACTTCGTCGGAAACGTGCCCTTTTCTTTCAATTTAATCGAAACACTTCGCGTCTGAATTTACCTCTTCTCCCCATACACTTCTACGAAACTTTCCGATTCGCTTCTTCGCGTTTCAACTGTTCCCGGAACAGTCGTGTCTCGGCAATGACGACGCCCGATAAGCCGATTAAGCCAATCAAGTTCGGAATCGCCATCAAGCCGTTGAAGACATCCGAAATTGCCCATACCATGTTCAAGTTCGTCGTCATCGCACCAGCACCAGCCACTAAGACGAACAAGATACGATACGGTAGGATCGATTTTTGACCAAATAGATAATAGATTGATTTTTCTCCATAATATGACCAGCCAAGGACGGTCGAATAGGCAAACATGACGAGTCCGATCGTGACGATGTACTTCCCGGCAGGACCAAGGAAGACTTCGAAGCTTGCTGTCGTTAGTTCAACACCTTGCAAGTCCGTATCGAGCTGCCCTCCCATGACGAGCGTCAATCCTGTGATCGAACAGACAACCAATGTATCGAGGAACACTTGCGTCATCGAGACGAGTGCTTGACGCCCCGGGAAGTCCGTCTTCGCAGCTGCTGCTGCAATTGGAGCTGAACCGAGACCCGCTTCGTTCGAGAACACACCACGCGCGACACCATAACGAATCGCTGCCCCGATCGCTCCACCCGTGATTGCTTCGTTTGAGAACGTACTGCTGAAGATCGTCGAAATCGCGCCCGGAATCAAGTCATAGTTCATGACAAGAATCAACAAGCCACTTCCGACATAGAAGAAAATCATGAATGGAACGAACAGACTGACGACTTTCCCGATTGATTTGACCCCACCGAGAATGACGACACCCGTCAATACCATCAACGCAATCCCTGTTACGTAGAGCGGAACATCGAATGTCGATTTCATCGCCAGTGCAACGGAGTTCGTTTGGACCCCGTTCCCAATTCCAAAAGCAGCAATCGAAGCGAACGCCGCAAATAAGACACCGAGCCATTTCTGCTTCAGTCCACGCTCAAGATAATACATCGGTCCGCCTGCCATCTGCCCTTTCTCATCGACGACGCGATATTTGACGGCGAGAATCGCCTCGGCATACTTCGTCGCCATCCCGAACAGACCGGATAGCCACATCCAGACGATGGCACCAGGTCCTCCTAGTACGACAGCGGTTGCGACACCGACGATATTCCCCGTACCAACGGTCGCAGCAAGTGCCGTCATCAAGGCTTGGAAGTGACTAATATCCCCTTCCGACTTGTCATCTTGATGCTTTGAAAAAGCTAACTTCAAGGCATACGGCAATTTGGTAATTTGAATGAAGCCTAAGCGAATCGTCAAGTAAATCCCTGTACCGACTAACAGAATGAGCAACGGTGGTCCCCAGACAATATCGGACACCGCGCTAATCCAGTCACTGAATGCATTCCCCATTCGACTTACCTCCCCTTATGTAAGATATGATTCCTTATCATTTTTTCAGAATTT
Organism: Exiguobacterium acetylicum; assembly: GCF_022170825.1. Lineage (NCBI taxonomy): Bacteria > Bacillati > Bacillota > Bacilli > Caryophanales > Exiguobacterium > Exiguobacterium acetylicum. Next base: position 2,847,204 of record NZ_CP081878.1, read on the forward strand.
ACTGATAATTGTCAAACTATTTTTTCATAGAAGTATATCAAGACTTAATTTTTTCAATAATAAGTAAATTTTTTACTATCAACGTTATAATCAAGAAAATGAATCGTTCATACTGCAAAATAAAGGAGCGAAGCACATGAAGATTAAAACGAAGCTTATCTTATTGTCCTCCATACTTTTGCTTAGCCTGATCGGTGTCGGGTTGTACGGGGGGTTCTCGCTCGACCGCGTCGATCAACAAAGTCAGACCATCACTTCGTCTTGGATTCCTGGCTTGAACTTATCCCATGAAACAAATACGGCTTTATCTGATTTACGACGTGTCGAGTTGTTACACATTCAGGAAAACGATTCAGACATTAAAGCAGACTATGATAAACGCGTTAAGAATGGGCTTGCGATGGTTGATGCGAATCTTGTGAAATACGAAAAAACGATCTATTTAAAGACGGATCGTGAACTATTCAATGACCTCACAAAAAAGTGGCAGACGTTCAAAGAGACGACCGATCGTCTTCTTACCCTTAGTACACCGGAAACACAAAAGGAAGCTGTCACCTACTATGAAGGTGACAGTCGTGATTCATACTTCGCCGTCTCTGATCAATTAACGAAGATCGTGAAATACAACAACCAACAAGCGAAAGAAAATGGAGCTGCTATCACGAGTGCCGCCAATACAGCACACATCTTACTATTTACGATCATCGGTATCGTTGGTCTACTCGGTGTGATTTTCACGGTACTGATTTTACGATCCATTTTTGGTCCACTTCGCCAGCTTCAAGCCAAAACACATGAACTAGCGACACAGGGCGGTGATTTGACTGCTCAACTTGATGTCGTTCGTGACGATGAGATCGGACAGATCGCGCAGTCGATGAATCAGTTCATCGCCAATCTCCGGACAATCATCGTCCAAGTCGATGATACAGCAACATCCGTCGTCTCGACTTCTCAACATGTGACAAGCCGCATCGGGGAACTCGATCATGATATGGTCTCGACCTCACATACGATTGAAAATTTATCAGCAGGTATGCAAGAAACCGCTGCATCTGCAGAAGAAATGAACTCATCCGCAGTTGATATGGAAGCGACGATTCATGACATTGTCACTGGTGCAGAAGCGAACGGAAAACGGGCACAAGAAGTCGGCGGACGGGCCGAATCACTTCAAGTCGTCGCTACAGAAGCAAAACAGACTGCTAACCAAATTCTCGCCGAAACGAAAACACGACTTGAGGACGCGATGGCACGAGCAAAAGCCGTCAAGGAAATTTCCGTTTTATCGGATGCAATCCTCTCGATTGCCGCACAAACGAACCTATTGTCCCTTAACGCTTCGATTGAAGCAGCACGCGCTGGTGAAGTCGGTCGTGGCTTTGCCGTCGTCGCTGATGAGATTCGTAAACTTGCTGAAAGTAGCCGGGACACCGTTGAACAAATCCAAGACGTCTCGATTTCTGTCATCGAGTCCGTTGAACATTTGAATTCCGCTTCCGGTGAGATGCTCTCCTTCATCGATACGAAGGTCGTCAAGGACTATGATTTATTCGAAGACGCCTCCGTTCAGTATCGAAATGACGCACAATTATTCGGTGATGCAGCGGAACACTTCGCCGCTCAAGCCGGTCAACTCCAGGAACTGACAGCGAACATGCTCGGTGTCATCCACGATGTTGCCGTCACCGTCAATGATGGGGCGCAAGGCACACAATCGATGTCAGAACAAATCAATCATTCCGTCCAAGCGTTCCGGGATGTCCATGACCAGACTTCCGTCAGTCAACAGCAGGCGGAAGCACTAAAGGATGTTCTCCGCCAGTTCCAAGTCTAAACGACAAGCCCCTCGTCTTCAGATCAGAAGAGAGGGGCTTGTTTTTCATTTTTTACTGTCCAGCACCTGTGAGTGGTTGTGCGTCTTTTGCTTCCGCCGGTAATTTGATCTCGTCGATCTCATTGAATTTCGAGAATGTCGACTCGTTCTTCATGTTGAACTCGGTCTCTTTTTCAATCGCAAACACCATATCCATGTCGAGTGACTTCGGATAGAACGTCTTCGCGTCGTACGTCATTTTGTAGTTCATCTTTTTATAATCGATGCTATCCATCGCATCTTTCATCTGCGCCATCTGTCCTGTCTGTTCGAGTGAATCCTTCATGAAGGCTTTCAGGTCATCACCACTCAGCTTAACGTCGATCTGATAGACATCGCCCTCTTTTTTCGCTGTCCAATTATCTTTGTATTTCTTTAGGAGCTGCAAGTTTTGTTCCGTCGATGCCGATGATTCCATCGCTTCGACCATCTCGCCTAGTTCTGAAACGTCTTGAACGATCCATTGTCCGTTTTGCGAGAGGTACATTTTATCGTCAACGATGTAACTTTCAATCGTCACGTCTTTCCCGTCTTCAGGATTTTTCATCGTCATCGTCTGTTTCATCGCGAGCGGCTTTTGAATGATATCAGCGGAAACCTTCTGATCCATCGCCATCTCACCTGCTTTAGAGCTGACCGTTCCTTCCATGTGGAACGATTTGATGTCCTCTTGAGCGGCTGTCGCTTTCTTTAATAGCTCTGTGTTCGAGAGTTCCCCCGACTTCGTCGAACCAGATCCACTACCTGAATCCGTCTGTCCATCTTGGCATCCGGCTAGTCCAATCGATGCTGCGACAATCCCGGCTGCTACCCACCTTATTTTCTTCATATTCATTTCCTCCTTTATACGCGTTACCCTGATTTACGAAAAAATATTGGAAAATGTTTCAAACTTTCTTTAATACACCATTACCGTTCTGCTTAAAAACGAATCCTCAAATTTCAAGTCTATTGTCCTTTTTTTGAAATTTGGTTCAGTGTTCGTGAGATTTCCGCAAAAAAACAGGCTGACGGAAGCTTCCATCAGCCTGTCCCTATTTCGTTAAATCGTCCGTAAAAGATTCGCCATCTCGATCGCGGAAACAGCTGCTTCGTAGCCTTTGTTCCCAGCTTTCGTACCAGCACGTTCGACCGCTTGCTCGATCGAATCCGTCGTCAGCACACCAAAGATGATCGGCACGCCTGTGTCGCGCGACGCACTCGCGACCCCTTTCGCGACTTCGTTACAGACATAATCATAGTGCGACGTTGCTCCCCGGATGACAGCACCGAGCGTGATGATAGCGTCATACTTGCCGCTTTTCGCTAACTTTTCAGCGACGAGTGGAATTTCGAATGCCCCCGGAACCCATGCTGTATCAACAGCGTCTGCTGCAACACCGTGGCGACGGAATGCGTCGTTTGCTCCTCCGACGAGTTTTGATGTGATCAATTCGTTAAACCGTGCTGCGACGATAGCGACGCGTAGTCCTTCTCCTGTTAAGAAACCTTCGTAGATCATGATGTGTGTCCTCCTTGGATGTCGAGCCAGTGCCCGAGTTTCGTTTGTTTTGTTTTCAGATAACGCTGATTTTCAGGTTCGACCGGTACTTGATGGGGTACGCGTTCGATGACTTCGATGCCTTCTTGTTCGAGCACCCGTTGTTTATCCGGGTTATTCGTCATCAAACGAATCTTCGTCACACCGAGATCGCGCAACATGTTCGCCGCGACCGTATAGTCACGCATGTCTGTCGGATAACCGAGCGCATGATTCGCTTCGACCGTATCGAGTCCTTGTTCTTGTAACTCGTATGCTTTTAACTTCGCCATCAGACCAATCCCGCGTCCTTCCTGACGTAGATACAAGACGGCTCCACCTTCTCGTTCGATTCGTTCAAGTGCCGCATCGAGTTGCGGTCCACAATCGCAACGCTTCGAACCGAAGACGTCTCCCGTCAGACATTCCGAGTGCAGCCGGACAAGCATGCCGTCCTGCGCTTCACCTGATAAGACAGCGACGTGTTCTTTATCGTCTTGCGTCGTATAGCCAATCATCCGGAAAGCTCCGAACGTCGTCGGAAGTAACACTTCCGCCTCCCGCGTCAATGGACGCTCGAGGTACGCGACGAGTGCTTCGATCGTAATCAGTTTTAAATCATGTTCTTCCTTGTAGAGAAGTAAATCATCAACCCGCGCCATCGTGCCGTCTTCCTTAATGATTTCACAGATAACAGCGATTTCTTCACTGCCGGCAAGACGGGCGAGATCAATGCCTGCTTCCGTATGTCCACGTCGTTCCCGGACACCACCCTCTTTTGCGATCAACGGGAAGATGTGACCTGGTCGTTTGAAGCGCTCCGGTCCATCTGTTAACATCCGCTGGATCGTTAGCGACCGTTCCTCGGCGCTGATGCCAGTCTTCGCTTCTTCATGATCGATACTGAGCGTGAATGCTGTACCGTGCGGATCGGTGTTGTTCGCTGTCATCGGTGCAAGGTCAAGTCGCTGTGCAATCCGCGGACTGACCGGTACACAGACGAGTCCTTTTCCGTATGTGATCATGAAGTTGATGTTTTCCGGCGTCGCATGTTCTGCGAGCATGACGAGATCCCCTTCATTCTCACGGTCCTCGTCATCACAGACGATGATTGGTCGTCCGTTTTTTAAATCTTCTATCGCTTCTTCAATCAAGTCGAATCCATTCATTACATGTCGCCTCCTAAGAATGCTGCCCAGTCCGTCTGCTTCTCGTGTTGCGTGAAATGATAGAGATGTTTCGCCATCATGTCACACTCGATATTGACGACTGCGCCGCTTGCCAATCGATCAAACGTCGTTACTTGACGGGAGTGCGGAATCAGTGAAATCGAGATCGTTTCCGGCGTGACGCGTTGTAAGGTCAGGCTCGTGCCGTTGATCGCAATCGATCCTTTCGGAATACAATACTTTTGCCACGATCCGACATCAAACGTATAGACCATCGCTTCACCGTCCGGTCGACGACTGATCAGTCGTGCTGTTCCGTCGATGTGTCCACTGACGAAATGTCCACCGAAACGACCGTCTGCCGGCATCGCCCGTTCAAGTTGCAACGGACTGCCGACCCGGTACGTCCCGAGTGCTGTCGACCGAATCGTGTCATGGACGGCATCTGCCGTGAAGCCAGTCGGGCTCATCGACGTGACAGTCAAACAAATCCCGTCGACGGCGATGCTATCACCAATCTTCGTTCCTTCAAGCACCCGGTGTGCTTCAATTTCAAGCGCTAAACCGTTCGGTCGTGGAATCTTTCGTTTTAACGTCCCGACTTCTTCAATCAATCCGGTGAACATGTCATCTCCTCCTTTCGGATATACGTCAGATGGATATCCGGTCCGACTGTTTCAATCTGATCGATTTGAAAACGATCTTCGATATCGTGTTGACCGGTCCACGCATCCCCTTCAAAAATCGATGGTGCCTGGTAGACTTCGATTCGGTCAACGAGATCTGCTTCAAAGAACGCGGCTTGGATCGTCGGTCCACCTTCAATCAAAACGCTTCGGATATCTTGTTCGTATAATCGCTTTAAAATCGCTTTCGGCGTCTCATACTCACCGACTAAAACAGTCACCTGATCGTGACTAATGCGCGGTACACTCGTTAGCCAGTAAGTTGGATTTTTACCGTCACGAAATACCTGTGCCGTCTCCGGCACCCGACCACGCCGGTCGACGATCACCCGAATCGGTTCGATTCCTGATTCAGTACGTAGTGTCAGTGCCGGGTCATCGATGAGCACCGTCTCACTCCCAGCAAGAATCGCATCATGGCGACCGCGCATGGCGCGACCATGTGCCCTTGCCTCTTCTGACGTAATCCAGCGCTGTTCACCCGTCGCAGCAATCCCGTTCATCGTCTGAGCGATTTTGACGGTGACGGTCGGACGTTTTCGTTCAATCGTTTTCCAAAACGTGTCGTAGAGTGCTTCCGCTTCACGTCGTAATAATCCGACCTCGACTTCAACACCGGCATCCTGAAGTCGTTTGATTCCTGAACCAGCGACGATCGCATGTTTGTCTTCCGTAGCGACGAAGACCCGTTTAATCCCGGCTTGTAAAATTGCTTCCGTACATGGCGGTGTCTTGCCATAGTGATTACATGGCTCGAGCGTCACATAAAGATCAGCGCCACGAGCAGCCTCTCCTGCCATCCGTAAGGCTTCGACTTCCGCATGCGGACCACCGGCAAATCGGTGTGCACCAAAGCCGAGGATCCGCCCTTGTTTGACGATGACACAGCCGACACTTGGATTCGGACTTGTTTGTCCGTTTAACATCTGTGCTAATTGCATGGCATAACTCATCATCTGTGACATCGCGTTCACTCCTTTCAAATGAAAAAAGACGCCCCTTGAAAAAGGGCGTCTGTATAGAAGGGTTCACGAAATACACGGTTCGCTTTCTGCTTTTTTCATGCAGAAAGAGACCATCTCCTGAAAATGTTTTTTCAGAAAACAGCTTGAATCGCGTCGTTTCGTTCTTCTCCCATCCGGACTTTACCGTCGGCCCTGGAATCTCACCAAGTCAGCCATGATGCGTACATCACGGGTCGCGGGCTCGTCGATCAATCGATCGCATCACCGCCGGTTGGGATTTTCACCCTACCCCGAAGAACTGGATTATTGAGTTATACAACTTTAGCCTAGCATATCTTTTTGTAGAAAACAAAGCGGAAATGCTTCTGTCATGTCTCTTTTTTGATTTCGTTCCACTTCTGTCATCCATCGCTAATTCGTGAGCGACTGCATGTCAAAAACGACTGGAGCACCTGATATCAGTGCGTCCAGCCGTTATTTTCCCCTTATAAATACCCGTTCTTCCGGTCATGGAATTCTTGGGCAATCGCCCCGCGCGTCCGTTCATCGGCAAGGACACGAAGTGCTGTCCGAGCAAGAATTTTCGCCCCTGCAATCAATGCCTCATCCCCTTCTTCTGAACGAGCAGCTTCCTTAAAGGCTTCTGTATGCGCAACGAGATCGTCTGGTCCAATCTTGATGTACGGATGGATCGTTGGGATGACTTGGCTGATGTTGCCAGCGTCTGTCGATCCGAGACCTGGTCGTTCGTCAAGGTGCACGACTTGTCCAAGCGCCTCTGCTTCTTCTTGGAAGAGACGGTCGAATGTCCGGTTGAAGACGAGGTTATCGACTTCATTTTGGAAGGCGATGACGTCAAGCGTCGCTCCTGTCGCAAGTGCCGCACCTTGTGCGACCGCTTTGACTTTCTCTGTGACGGCATTGAGTCGTTCCCGTGTCGTCGCCCGGATGAAGAAACGTGCTTTTGCATATTCCGGAATAATGTTCGGTGCATCACCGCCATGGGTGATGATCCCGTGGATCCGGACGTCGTCCGGCAGTTGTTGCCGCAGGGCATTGATTCCGTTAAAGAGCTGAATGACCGCATCAAGTGCGTTGATGCCTTCTTCCGGTGATGCCGCTGCATGTGCCGGACGACCAGTAAAAGCAAAATCGAGTGGGTCGACCGCAAGCGATGAACCGGTGATCCGTGTTTGTCCCGACGGATGGACCATCAGGGCTGCGTCAATCCCCTCAAGCAACTGATGTTTGACGAAACTGCCTTTTGCACTGCCATTTGGTCCTCCTTCTTCAGCCGGGGTCCCGAGGACGACGACACTCCCGCCAACTTCATCGAGTACTTTACTGAGCGCAATCGCTGCTGCAACACTCGTCGTTCCGATGATGTTATGTCCGCATGCGTGACCGATGCCTGGCAACGCATCATATTCAGCCAGAAAGGCAATCGTCGCACCTGGTCGATCGCTCGACTTTTTCGCAAAGAACGCCGTCTCGTGCCCCGCGACACCAAGTTCTACCGTAAAGCCTTCAGCCGTCAGGCGTTCTGCATGGAGTCGCGAAGCAAAGAATTCTTCGTTACCGATTTCCGGTGTCGCATGAATCCGGTGACTTGTCTCAAGATACGATTCTCGTTTTTGTTCGATGTCCTGTTCAATCGTCTCTACCCATGTCGTGCGTACTGGTGTCGTCATATAGTCCACTCTCCTTTTGAAATTATTCGCCGATGTCGCTTAGTGGAACGAACGTCGGGATCGTACTGCCTTTATATTCTTTTTTGATGAAGGCTGCGACATCCTTTTGTTGATAGAGCGACGCGATTTTCTTCAGCTCTTTTTTATTCTTGTCTTCCGTCCGTGTCGCGATGATATTGATATACGGTTTTGCTGTTTCGTTCTCATGGACGATCGAGTCCTTGATCGGGTTGAAGCCCGCGTCGACGGCAATGCCATTGTTGATGATCGATGCAGCGACGTCTGGTAAGACGCGTGGTGTTTGCCCGGCGACGATCGGGACGATTTTCAGTTTCTTCGGATTCTCGACAATCTTATCGACTGAACCATTGCCGTCAAAGTCGTCCGGTAACTTGATCAGACCGGCTTCTTGGAGTAACAAGAGGGCACGTCCCATGTTCGTCGCTTCGTTCGGAACGGCGATCTTCCCACCAACTGGAATGTCTTTGACGTCCTTGTATTTATCTGAGTAGATGCCCATCGGTGCAATGACAGTCGTTGCGATCGGTGATAGCTTCAACTTATGTTCCTTCTTGAAGGCGTTGAAGTAGGAAATCGTCTGGAAAGCATTGGCGTCGATCTCGCCCTCAGCCAGTGCCATGTTTGGCTGGACATAATCAGAGAACTTGACGAGCTCGATTTTGATGCCCTCCTTTTCCGCTTTTTTCGCGACGTAGTCCCAAACTTGAGTGTCCGAACCGCTGACCCCGAGTTTAATCGTCTTTTCGTCTTCTCCTGATGCTGAGCACCCGGCAAATAAAATCGTCGTTAGTGTTGCTCCAATCGCTACTGCTTTTTTCATGGCTGAATCGCTCCCTTGATTAATGTCTTCTGATTTTTCGTGCGACGATATTACCTGTCGTCTGTAACCCCTGGACTAAGATGACGAGAATCCCGACCGTGATGATCATGACTTTCGTGTCGAACCGTTGATAACCGTACGTAATTGCTAAATCACCAAGACCACCGCCACCGATTGCGCCTGCCATCGCTGACGCTCCGATCAAGCCGACCGTTGCGATCGTCAAGTTAAGAACGAGCGAACCGAGCGCTTCCGGTAGAAGGAAACGGAAAATCGTTTGGAATGGCGTTGCCCCCATCGCTTCTGCTGCTTCAAGGACACCTTTATCGACTTCTAGCAAGGAACTCTCGATCAGCCGTGCCATATACGGTGCGGCGTAAAAGACGAGTGGAACGATGGCAGCTTCGGTTCCGATCGACGTCTGGACGATCAACCGCGTCAACGGGATGATCGCGACGAGTAAGATGATAAACGGAATTGAGCGGAAGATATTGACGATGCTATTGAAAAACGTGAACAGCGGGACGTTCTCAAGTAATGCGCCTTTCCGTGTGACGACAAGCAGGATACCGAGCGGTAAGCCGATCAAGGTCGAGAATAAGAGTGAGACGGATACCATCGTCATCGTTTGCAAAAATGCTGTCCAGATATCACTGTAGTTAACTAGCATGAGCAAGCACCTCCTCGACGGTCACTTGTGCCTGATCAATGTACTGTAACGCTCGTTTCACTTCAGTCGTCTCACCGATCAACTCGACGAGTAGTGTACCGAACGGCGTCTCCTGCAACTCCGTGATGCTACCGTGCAGGATGTTGACATCAACATCGAAGCGTTTCGCGACTTGTGACAAGAGCGGCTGCCCTGTGTGATGACCGAGGAAATGAATCTTATAGATCGGATTCGCATTCCGTGACTCGATCAACTGGCGAATCGATGCTGGAATCTCGTCATGCATGACGGACCGGACGAAGTTTTTCGCCGTCTCGGTCTGCGGATTTGAGAAGACATCAAAGACCGTTCCTGACTCGATTAACTTCCCGGCTTCGATGACGGCGACCCGGTCACAAATCTCACGGATGACACCCATCTCATGGGTAATCAAGAGAATCGTGATGCCGTATTCGGCATTGATTCGTTTTAATAACTGGAGAATATGATGTGTCGTCTGGGGATCGAGCGCTGACGTCGCTTCGTCACATAAGAGGACGGATGGTTGCGTTGCTAGTGCCCGAGCGATGCCGACACGTTGCTTTTGTCCACCAGATAATTGATCTGGGTAATGATCCGCCTTATCCGCGAGATCCACGAACTCGAGTAACTCCGTCACCCGGCGGCGAATCTCATCTTTTTTGACGCCTGCGAGAACGAGTGGCTTCGCGACATTCGTAAAGACCGTGTTCGCATTCAATAGATTGAAGTGCTGAAAGATCATCCCGATCCGCTGTTTTGCTTGCCGTAATTTTTTTGGTGATAGTTGTGTCAAATCTTCCCCGTCGACCGTCACCGTTCCTGACGTCGGTCGTTCTAACAGATTGACGCAGCGGAGCAATGAACTTTTTCCGGCACCACTAAAGCCGATGACACCGAAGATTTCGCCTTTCTCGATCGTCAGGTCGACACCGTCGAGCGCTGCGATTGTCTGATCCTTCGTGACGTACGTTTTTTTGATTTGATGAAATGCAATCATTCCGTTTTCCCCCTTCATTCAACAAAAAAGGTCCCTTCTTGAGAAACAAGAAGAGACCTGGATCCGCACAGTGGCAGAATCCACTCCACTCATCTCTCAGACATCTGTCTGATGGAATTGGCACAGTGCTCATAATGAGTCTGTTGCCGAGGTTTCGTAGGGCCAGTCCCTCCACCTCTCTGGATAAGTATTGCGGTATGAAATTCGTATGTGTGTTGTTGCGTTGTTGCTTATGTCGTAAAACTAATTTTTACATTACGGGTCGAACCTTTAAAAGTCAACCAACTTTGCAAAAATAATCCATTTGTCGCATATCGATTGATTGACAAGTTATGGATTAGCTTAATGAACGAATCATGATTCGTCAAGATGGATTTGACAAGTCATTTTCAGTCATGCTACCATCGTTTCAATGATTAATCCGACAATTCCAATATGATATTTATCAAGAGTGAACGAGAGACCTGGCTCTATGACTTCACGGCAACCTGCAATCTGTAAGGTGCTCCGACCAGCAAAGCGCGGCTTTGGATGATACGGTGAAAAACTCGTGGGCGTCCAAGCAGTGACGTTGACGAGTTTTTTTCATGAATGGAGGAAAAATAGTAATGATGAACTATCCTGTATTGACTGGTGCTGAAGCATTTTATCTTCAAGGTGGACCGATCGGCATTCTAATCTGTCATGGTTTTAACGCGACTCCGCAAAGTGTCCGGGACGTCGGCGAGGCATTTGCTGCTGAAGGATTCACTGTCTATGCACCGCGCCTACGTGGACACGGAACGAACGTCCGTGAGTTCGAACAATCGACTGCTCGATGTTGGAAGCAGAGCCTGCAAGACGGCTATGCACGGTTACAAGAAACATGCGATCAAGTCTTCGTTATCGGTCAATCGATGGGGGCGACGCTTGCACTGTCGCTTGCCGCTGACGGGATTCCGTTTGCCGGCATCATTACAATCAATGCTGCACTTTCCGTTCCATCCTATGAAGCACTTTCGTTTGACGACGGTCCCGAGTACTTACCGGAAGGGGCGCCGGACATCAAACGAGCAGCCTTTGAAATCATCTATGATCTCGTTCCGAGCCGTTGTGCGTTCGAACTCGTCCGTCTGATGGATGAGACAAAAGGACGCCTTGGATCGATCCTCCTCCCGACGTTGATTCTTTACTCGGCGACGGATCACGTCGTTCCACCGTCGAGCTCGGATTATCTGCATCAACATATCGGAACAAATGATAAACGAAGCTATTGTCTTCTTAATTCATATCATGTCGCGACCCTTGATCATGATCAGGATTTGATCGTTCGGGAGACGATTCGCTTTATCGAACGCTCAAGCCGATTTTCAAAAGAAATAAGTTAATAAAAAAGCAGCTATTCCTTTCCCTCTGGAAACGAATAACTGCTACATCAAAGGACGACCGCAAGCGGTCCGTCTTTTTTATTTATCTTTCTTGATGTTGTACCGATTGAAGTGGCTTCGGCTTTCCAGGCACCTCATGGCAATGGCGGCAACGTGGCTCATACGATTCTGAAGCACCAACTAGAATGATTGGGTCATCATAGTTTGCTGGTTTTCCATCAATCAACCGTTGTGTCCGAGAAGCCGGATCACCACACGAAAGACAGATCGCCTGTAGCTTCGTTACGAATTCTGCGCGCGCCAGTAATTCAGGCATTTTTCCGAATGGTTCTGCCCGGAAATCTTGATCAAGCCCTGCACAAATGACACGTTTTCCGTCTTGCGCGAGTGCTTCGATGACTTGTACAATCTCATCATCAAAGAATTGAACTTCATCGATACCGACGATTTGTGTCTCTTCTGCTACTGCCGCGTAGAGATCACGACTCGTCGCCATTGGAATCGCTACAACGGAGTTGCCGATGTGAGAGACGACATGCTCTTCGTGGTACCGGTCGTCGATTGCCGGCTTGAATACTTGCACAGGCAGTTTACCGTATTGCGCCCGTCTAACACGACGAATCAATTCTTCCGATTTCCCGGAAAACATACTGCCACAAATTACTTCGATCCAGCCGTACTGATTTATTACATGCATCATCGTCCGACACCGTCCTCTAAAAATAGTCACTTTAACGAGTATAGCTCGAAATGGTATCGAGAAAAAGGGTTGACTTCCGGAAATCAAAATTCATTTTTTCTTTACCTAGAATTTTTGTCCTTTCATTCCAACTGTCCCCTATTTCCTGTACACTGAAGAAGAAGATTCTCACGAAAGAAGGTGTCCCCGATTCATCATCTCTTACATGATATTCTGCACCAATATGGTGCCCTTGGTCTCTCCGTTCTTCTCGCAGGTGGTATCGTGGGATTGCCGGTTCCCGATGAGACCCTACTCGTTTTGTCCGGATTTTGGATGCATCAAGGTAATTTACCGCTGTTCGGTACGATTCTTGCCGCTTACGCAGGAAGTTGTATCGGTATGACAATCAGTTATTTACTCGGTTTAAAACTCGGTATGCCAGTACTGCACCGCGTCGGACCGAAAATGCGCATCTCAGAAAAACATATTCTTTCCGCTGAAGCTGGATTTCGACGTTACGGGAAATCCGTTTTGATTATCGGTTACTACATACCTGGTCTCCGTCAGCTCTCTGCCTTTTTTGCAGGTGTCTCGAAAATGCCGTTTCGCGTATTTGCGAGTTACGCATATACAGGTGCTTTAATCTGGATCAGCGTCTTCTTAGGCGCCGGTTATTTCGTCGGTCGTCATCTCTCGTTCCATAAAGTCGTCGATTATATTTTAGTACACCCAGAGGTCATGCCATACTTGATTGGTATTGCCGGCGGAATCGCCTTCTCGTTCGTCTTGAAGACATATCTCGCTTACCGTTCACAATTCAGTCTATACAAAAACAGCCTGCTTCCGTAATGGAGGCAGGCTGTTTTTTAAGAACCGACAAGTGATTACTTGCGGCCGTATTTTTTGTTGAAGCGATCGACACGACCATCTGCCGCGTTGAACTTTTGACGACCTGTGTAGAATGGGTGCGAGTCTGAAGACACATCCACACGGATGAGTGGGTACTCGTTGCCATCTTCCCAAGTGATTGTTTCGTTCGAAGAACGAGTAGAACCGCTTAAGAATTTGTACTCAGTCGTTGAATCCATAAATACTACTTTGTTGTAGTTAGGGTGAATTCCTTGTTTCATGGTTGATTTCTCTCCTTCCGCCCTGGTTCATTTGCTGAGCCAGAGTAAGTTACCTTCCTATACTAAACGATTTTTTTGTGCGTCGCAATAGTTATTTTTCCGTCGGTGTTTCCTTCTTGACGGTACGCGGTTTTGCTGGTGCGCGTCGGACTGCTTTCTTCTTTTCTTTCTCCAGTTCGACGAAAAATTCTTCATTATTTTTCGTATCACGAATCTTACGCAGGAACGTATCGACGAACTCGTTCGACTCGTTCATCGTCCGGCGAATCGTCCAGAGCGCATCAAGCTGCTCTTTTGGAAGCAACAGTTCTTCCTTCCGCGTACCCGATTTGCGAATGTCGATCGCTGGGAAGATTCGACGTTCTGATAGCTTACGGTCGAGATGCAGTTCCATGTTCCCCGTCCCTTTGAATTCCTCATAGATGACGTCATCCATGCGCGATCCCGTCTCGACGAGCGCTGTTGCAAGAATCGTTAAACTACCACCGTGCTCGATGTTTCGCGCCGCACCAAAGAACCGTTTTGGTTTATGGAATGCAGCTGGGTCAATCCCCCCGGAGAGCGTTCGTCCGCTTTGCGGCACCGTTAAGTTGTACGCACGTGTCAGACGTGTGATTGAATCCATCAAGATGACGACATCTTTCTTATGTTCGACGAGTCGCATCGCCCGCTCGAGTACGAGTTCTGAAATCCGAACGTGATTGTCTGGTGTTTCGTCAAACGTCGAGCTGACGACGTCTGCTCCTGGAACCGAACGCTCGATGTCCGTCACTTCCTCAGGTCGCTCATCAATCAAGAGAATGATCAGTTCGACATCAGGATGATTTTCTTGAATCGAGTTGGCGATTTCTTTGAGTAATGATGTTTTCCCTGCTTTTGGTGGTGCGACGATCAAACCACGTTGACCAAATCCGACCGGTGCGATCATATCCATGACACGAACGGATAGATGACGCGGCTCCGTCTCAAGACGCATCAAACGATCTGGATAAATCGGTGTCAGTGCCGGGAAGAACAAACGATTACGGGCTGTATCCGGTGCTTCCCCGTTAACGGCTTCCACGCTAAGCAATCCTTGGAAACGTTCGTTTTCCTTCGGTGGACGGACTTTACCTGTGACGACATCACCATTACGTAGATTAAAGCGTCGGATTTGAGATGCTGCGATATAGATATCTTCAGAGGATTGGGAATAATTGATAGGACGAAGGAAGCCAAAGCCGCCATCGTTTTGCATTTGTGGGTTGCCAGGGATGACTTCGAGTACCCCTTCGAGGAAATAAAGACCCGTCGATTCAGCCTGTGCTTTTAGAATCTTAAACATCAACTCGCGTTTACGGGCTTCCCGGTATTGTGGGACATTCTTCGTCTTTGCGATTTCATACAGTTCTTTTAATGTTAGTTGACTCAATTGAGCCAGTGTATAGGAACGTTCTGGTTTATCTTTTTTATCAGTTGTTGGCATGTTCTTCACCTATTCTTTATAAATTCAACTGCATTCAGCATACTTCCATACATACATCAGGAGGTATGTAATTTTATTCGTGAACTAAAGGTATCATATTTTTTTTAATTCGTCGTCAACAATCCTTTGCGTTTCTTACTTTGTAATATTCAAGGATATTATTTCAGTTATGTTACAAAAGCATCTGTTTTGTCTTCTAACTGAAAAAACGTTTTCAAGTGTGCTCGTGCTAAGATATTCCTGCAGACAAAATTCTTACACAGTTGTAAGGTAGACTGCTTAATTACACACTTAATGATTTCATCATATAACTTACGGACGCAACACACTACATTTAAACGGAGGAATTCTTAACATGAAACGTTTTCTAGCATCGATCGCGACGGCAGCCTTAGTAGTTTCAGGTTTTACATCAGTGGGTACAGGTAAAGTTGAAGCAGCGACAGTCACGAAAGTCAAGATCACGGACAACGGTCTTCGTGTTCGGACAGCACCTTCTACGAAAGCAAGCATCGTTGGGAAAGTCAACGCTGGTCAAGTCTTTACATATAAAGGCAAATCAGGTAGCTGGACAAAAATCTCTTACGGCGGCAAAACACGCTATGTCTACTCACAATACACAAAGACATACAAATCATCTTCAAGCGCTAAAAAATCAACGAGCTCTTCTTCAAAACGTACAAAAATCTTGAACGAAGCAGCTAAGCACAAAGGAACTCCATATGTATGGGGTGGAACGACAACTCGTGGATTCGACTGCTCTGGTTTCACAAGCTACGTTTACAAGAAAGCAGCAGGCAAAACATTGCCACGTACATCTTCTTCACAATATTCTTCTTCGAAGAAAGTCAGCGTTTCAAGTGTACAACCAGGAGATCTTGTCTTCTTCTCACACGGTAGCGGCATTCAACACGTCGGGATCGCAACAAGCAAGTCAAGCATGGTTAACTCAGAAACTGGCGGCGTTAAATACTCAAGCTTCAAATCAGGGTACTGGGGTTCACGCCTTGTCGGCGCAGGATCTTACCTATAATTCATCATCTCAAAGCGGTTGAGCATTGGCTCGATCGCTTTTTTTCATCTAATTGATTACACGAGGAGGAAATACGATGAATGTCTTAATTACAGGTGCTTCAAGGGGGCTTGGTCGCGAATTCGCTTATCTCCACGCACAGCAAGGTGATCACGTCCTGCTCGTCGGACGCGATGCGACAGCTCTATTCGAAACGAAATTCCATGTCGAGCGACTCGGCGGAACAGCAACGGTCTTTCCTTATGACTTAACGAAACTGACGCATCGTCTCGCGTTATTTCGCGCAACAGAACAGATTCCGGTCGACTGTGTCATCAATAACGCTGGGATTGGTGTCTTCGGTTCTTTCCTTGAGACCTCGTTTGAAGACGAATCTCGGATGATTGCCTTGAACATCGAAGCGTTGACACACGTGACGAAGGTCTATGCCTCTCGCATGAAAGAGCATGGTATCCAAGGACGCATCATCCATCTCGCGTCAACGGCTGCCTTTGAAGGTGGTCCATGGCTTAGTGTCTACTATGCAACAAAAGCCTACGTGCTTCACTTCTCGGAAGGATTAACGGAAGAGCTCGCGCCAGACGGCATTCAAGTCAGCGTCGTCTGCCCAGGTGCGACACATACCGGTTTCGAATCGGCAGCAAAACTCGAACAGTCACGTCTTTTCTTGCGACCAGGCGTCATGGACGCTCCAACAGTTGCGCGGATCGCCTATCACGGCTATATGAAGGGGAAAACGTTCATCGTTCCTGGTTTCGGAAATGCATGGTATATCTTTTCAACACGTTTTCTTCCCCGTCGGTACGTCACGAAACAAGCGGGAGAAGTCCAGCGTCCTCGATGATTACCTAATCAATCAACGTTCGTATCCCCTCACTTTCCTGTAGGAGTTGAGGACGAACGCCTTGATTCCTAAAAACATAGCAAAAAAGAGTTGGCGTTCCGGAAGTTATCCGAAACGCCAACTCTTTTATATCGATCAAGACATCCTCACGTATGAATCAGTCGACCTTACTTAATGACAAGCTTCGGTTTTTTCTTAAACGAGTGAATGCCTTCGACGAAACGTACCGTTCCGGACTTCGCACGCATAACGACAGAGTGTGTCTGACCGCCTTGTGCTGTGAACTGGACACCTTTCATCAACTCGCTGTCCGTGACGCCTGTTGCAGCAAAGATACAATCGTCTCCTGCGACGAGATCATCCATCATGAGGATCTTCGATGGATCTTCGATGCCCATCTTCTTACAACGCTCGACTTCTGCCTCGTCTGCTGGTAACAAGCGTCCTTGGAGCTCACCACCGAGACACTTCAAGGCAACGGCAGCGAGAACACCTTCTGGTGCCCCACCCGAACCGAGGAGGATATCAATCCCTGTATGCGGGAACGCCGTGTTGATCGCACCTGCAACGTCGCCGTCACCAATCAAGCGAATCCGCGCCCCTGTTGCCCGAATCCGTTGAATGATTTCTTCATGACGTTCGCGATCTAGAATCGAGACGACGACGTCTTCGATTTCCTTGTTCTTCGCCTTCGCAACTGCTGCGATGTTCTCTTCGATCGTTGCATCTAGACTGATGTGCCCTGCCGCTTCCGGACCCACCGCGATCTTATCCATGTACATGTCTGGTGCGTGAAGTAAATCGCCCGCATCTGCGACAGCGAGGACAGCGAGTGCGCCCCATGTTCCTTTTGCAACGATATTCGTTCCTTCTAGCGGATCGACGGCGACGTCGAGTCGTGGTCCATACCCATTTCCTAGCTTTTCTCCAATGTAAAGCATCGGTGCTTCATCCATCTCGCCTTCCCCGATGACGACGGTTCCTTTCATCGGAATCGTATCGAAGACGTCACGCATTGCACTTGTTGCCGCATCATCCGCTTCATTCTTCAATCCTTTTCCCATCCAACGCGCAGAGGCGAGCGCTGCTGCCTCCGTGACGCGTACAAGTTCCATTGATAGACTTCTCTCCATGTGTATGTCCCCTCTCCCTTGTTACAAATCGGTCAAATCGTTTCACGCCATACGAGGGCGCCTAGTTCCTTCAACTTCTGATCAAATCGTTCGTAACTCTGGTCAAGCACTTCTGCGTGATGCAACGTCGTCTCCCCTGAAGCGAGAAGTCCCGCCAAGACAAGTGCTGCGCCACCGCGTGGGTCCGGTGCCTCGATTTCCGTACCGAGTAAGGTTTCTCCACCACGAATGATGATGGAGGCATCTTCATGCGTGATTCGAGCGTTCAAGCGTCGTAACTCCTGCACATGCCGGAAACGTTGCGGATACAATTTATCGACGACGATACTCGCTCCTTTTGCTTGCAACAACGCTGCCGAGATGACAGGTTGTAAGTCGCTTGGGAATCCACCGTAGTGGAAGACACGAATATCGACCGGCTTCGCCTCCTGAAACGTCGCCGTGACGGAATCATCCGTCGCTTCGATCAACGCACCGTACCGTTCGAGTTTTTGGATGACACTCTCAAGGTGAAGCGGAATGACGTTATCGACAGTGACGCGTCCAAGTGCCGCCCCCATCGTCAAGAACGTTCCTGCTTCCATCCGGTCAGGGATCAACGTGTGCCGGCAACCACTTAGTCTCGAAACCCCTTTGATGCGAATCTCGTCCGTTCCTGCCCCTTTGACGCTTGCGCCCATGTTCGTCAGCATCGTACTGACGTCGATGACTTCCGGGTCATAGGCAGCGTTTTCGATGACAGTCGTTCCTTCAGCGAAGACGGCGACGAGTAACGCACTGATCGTCGCCCCGAATGATGGTAAATCGAGATAGATCCGATTTCCGACGAGACGTTCGACGCGCATGTAATGGACGCCTTGCTCATTGCGTACAGAAACACCGAGACGTTCGAGTGCTTTGATGTGTAAATCAATCGGTCGTGGTCCGATGGCATAACCTCCAGGCAGACCGACGACTCCTTGTTTGAATCTGGCTGCCAGAACGCTCATGAGGTAGATCGATCCGCGTAACTTGCGCGTCTCCGCACCCGTCAACGGCATCGATTCGACCCGACTTGGATCAATCGTCACCATATCGCCTTGACGTGTCACGACTGCGCCGAGCGTCTCCAAAATCTCGATCATCGTCGCGACGTCGCCAATCTCCGGCACGCTTTCAAGAACGACCGTTTGATCCGTCAGGAGGGCTGCAGCAAGACACGGGATGGCGCTTTGCTTCGAACCACTGATCGATACGGTTCCTTCTAGGCGTTGTTGCCCTACGATATGCAAAATGTCCACGTTCCATCAACCTTTCTCTTCGCTACGATTATTGCTGCGTTTTTTCCCAGTCCGCGAGGAACTTTTCGATCCCTTGCGTCGTGAGTGGGTGGTGTGTGAGTGACTCGATGACCGAGAATGGAATTGTCGCGATGTCCGCGCCTGCAAGAGCAGCGTTTGTCACGTGAACCGGATTCCGGACCGATGCCGCGATGATTTGAGTCGGGATATCATGGACGACGAAGATTTGAGCAATCGTCTCGACGAGTCCCATTCCATCTTGTCCGATGTCGTCTAGGCGACCGAGGAACGGTGATACGTATGTCGCACCAGCACGTGCTGCGAGTAATGCTTGGTTCGGGTTGAAAATCAACGTGACGTTCGTCGTGATCTTCTCTTTTGAAAGTGCTGCGACCGCCTCGAGTCCGGCCGGAGTCATTGGAACCTTAACCGTAATGTTCGGTGCGATCTGGGCAAGTTCCTTCCCTTCGCGAATCATTCCTTCTGCATCAAGTGCGATGACTTCTGCGCTGACAGAGACGTCCCCGACGATTTCACAGATTTCACGAAGTCGTGTATGGAAATCGACGCCTTCCTTAGCGACGAGTGACGGATTCGTCGTGACACCGTCTAAAATCCCCATTTTATGTGCTTTTTTAATATCCTCTACGTTTGCTGTGTCAATGAAAAATCTCATCTTTCTCGTTCCCCTTTCATCCCTTGAAATCGCTTACGACTCTATTATAGGTTTTTTTCACGAGAAGTCCTACTGTTTTCCATTGAATACACGTTCACATGATATGAAAAAAGCACGGTAGACCGAAGTCTACCGCACTTTAAAGAGGAGTCGATTAAGCTTTGTTGCTTGAACCGAACTCACGCATCTTACCGATGACAGTTTGTTTGATTGCTTCACGACCTGGTGCGATGAATACGCGTGGGTCATATGCTTCTGGTTTCTCAGCTAACACTTCACGAACGACTTTCGCGAATGAGATTTGGTTCTCTGTGTTAACGTTAATTTTTGAAGTTCCGAGTGAAATCGCTTTTTCGATATCGTGTGTCGGAATTCCAGTTCCACCGTGAAGAACGAGTGGGAGGTTTGTAGCGTCACGGATTTCTTCCATTTCTTTGAATCCGAGGTTTGGTTCACCTTTGTATGGTCCGTGAACAGAACCGAGTGCAGGAGCAAGCGTGTCGATTCCAGTTTCTTTGACGATGCGTACACACTCGTCAAGTTTTGCGTACATGACATCACCGATGACGTCGTCTTCTTGTCCACCAACTGTACCAACTTCTGCTTCTACTGAAACGCCTTTAGAGTGAGCGTATTCAACAACTGCTTTAGTTGTTTCGATGTTTGTGTCGATCGGGCTGTGCGAATCATCGATCATGACAGATGTAAATCCAGCGTCGATCGCTTCTTTACATTTTTCAACGCTCGAACCGTGGTCGAGGTGGATTGCAACTGGAACTGTGATTTTCATGTCGTGTACGAGACCTTCAACCATTTTCACGACAGTGTAGAATCCGCCCATGTGGCGTGCTGCACCTTCAGATACTCCAAGGATGACTGGTGACTGCTCTTCTTGAGCCGCACCGAGAATCGCTTGTGTCCACTCGAGGTTGTTGATGTTGAATTGACCTACTGCATACTTACCTTCGAGAGCTTTGTTTAACATGTCTGTCATAGATACTAATGGCATAATGACATCCTCCTCTGTTTTGATCGCTGCTTACACGAACTCGTGCAATTTCAGACTGATTATAACATACTGATTCATCGGAACGTACAGCATTTCGCTCGGTTTTTTGGTTTGTGACGGCGACGTGAAGGATTAACCGCTTACATCGTGAGAAATTTGCACAGTCACTTCTTTTTTTAATTCGAAGATGTCAAATGGCTTCCCGAAGAAGGCGACGACCCCTAATCGTTTCGCTTCTTCCATCGCTTCTTTTTCACCGAGTGCCGTCATTAAGATCGTCCGGACGCGTCGTCCGATCCGGTCCTGATGACGCAATACCTCGATCCCGGTCCGCCCCGGCATGTTGACATCCATCAACAGTAAATCATATACCGCTTCTTGTAAGTAGACGATCGCTTCTTCTCCATCGACGGCGACGTCCGTTTCGTACCCTTCTGCCCGGAATAATTGCGCAAGCAAATTCCGGATTCCCGGCTCATCCTCGACGATCAACAATCTGCCTTTCATCTCTGCCACTCCCCCTCTAGTTATTTCCATTCTACACTAAAGCAAAACTTGCTTTATACTGTCCTTGAGAGAAAGATAGAAAGGATGAAGAAAAATGATGAAAATCTTAGCTACACAATTCAACGGAAAATTGCAAACGCTTGCGAAACAGGAAGAAGAACTATTCGATGTCGTCCGTCTTCTCGCACAGGCACTCGTCGGGGAAGGGACGGTCTACGTCGACGCTTACGGTGAATGTGAAGGACTCTACCCGATGCTATCAGAAGGTCCAGACCAGATGAAACGCGTTACGAAAATCAAGGACCGGAAGACGCTCCATGCTGTCGATCGTGTCTTAATCTTCACGCCGGATACAGAACGTTCGGATCTCTTGGCTTCCCTTGCCCGTTACGATGCATGGCATACACCTTACGCGATTATCACACTGAGTGACGTCACGGAAACGCTCGAGCGTTCGATTGCTCCGCTTGCATTGAAGTTCAATAAAGGATTACTTCCGGCAGAAGACGGTTCACGCCACGGACTCCCGAGTCTTGCCCTTTGCGCGTTCCTCTTAACGCATATCTTGACGCAACTCCAAGAGATGACAGAAGAGTGGAACTGACGTTTTTCTTCTATAATATAAAGCTCACTGGATACTTGTCCGCGTCTGACTAAGCTTACGATCTTCATTGAATCAAAGCGAAACCGTTAATGACCGTTATACAAAAAGGGCTGACTCAAAAAATGACGCGTCTTTTCACGCCCTTTCCTCAGGGGAGACACAAGCAAGAGCGACCCTACAGCGAAGCGATGCTTGACCCAGGAGAACGATTCGAAACGAACAAAAAAGCGCAATCCTTCTCGTTAGAGAAAAATTGCACTTTGTCTTCAGTCTCAAAGGAAGCGCCATTCGCGCTTCCTTTTTTGATCATGCCGAAGCATGCTCTTCTTGTGCTTTTAGTTCTTCGCCGTAAGACAGCTGATCCTGCATCCGGACGAACGGTAGATAGATCGCGACCGACATCGCAATCGTCGCCAGCTGGAGCAAGGCACCCTGCCAGCCACTGATCAAGAAGCCAGAGATGACGGGTGGCGTCGTCCATGGTACTTGAAGGGCATTGAACGGCTCGACCCAACCCCAAAGGATCGAGAAGTAGACCATGAAGGACGCAATCGCTGGTACGATGACGAACGGAACGAACATGATCGGGTTAAAGACGATCGGCATCCCGAAGATGACCGGTTCATTGATGTTGAACAAACTTGGTGCAAGCGATAATTTACCAAGTTGCTTCAAGTGAGCCGACCGGGCAACAATCAACGTCGCAATGATGAAGCCGACCGTGATCCCTGTTCCACCTAGCTTCGTAAAGACATCGAGGAATTGAATCGTAACGATCTTCGCGTTGTCACCAACGACAAGTTCTTTCCCGGAGTCGATGATCGCTTGGTTTTGTAAGGCGTTCGCTGTCAGCAACGGTCCCATGATCCCCATGATGATCGCTGCACCGTGGATCCCACACCACCACATGACAGACATCAAGATCATGATCAAGACAGCTCCTGCGAGCGTATCCGTCAAGTTTTGAATCGGTGCTTGTAAGACGTCATAGACGACTTCTGTGAACGTCCGATCAGCAAACGCTTGGAAGACAGCGAACGTCACAACAGACAACGTGATGATCGCAAGTCCTGGAATGAGTGCCGAGAACGAGTTCGAAACACCTGGTGGTACACCGTCTGGCATCTTGATCCGGATGCCCCGCTTGATGAACTGTGAGTAGATGAAACCGACGACGAGTCCAACGACGATCGAGGCAAGGACCCCTTGTCCGCCCGTCCATACTTTCGGTACGACACCCGTGACGACTTCACCTGACTTCGACAAGACAGAGGATTGCGTAATGATCAAGAAGGCGATGATTCCGAGAATTCCGGCTGGAACCCCTTCGATCTTCTCGTTTTTAACGTACGAGTAGGCAATACCGAAGACACCAATCAACGCTAGGATATCAAACGTCGCACCGACGACCTGCGTCAACGGTAATGTCCAGTCGGCACCGAATAGTCCCGTCATGAACTTCTCCCAGCCTGGGATCGGTAACGCGAGAATCAATAGGAATAACGAGCCGATGATCGTCATCGGCATCGTTAAGATGAAGCCGTCCTTGATCGCAAGGACGGGCTTAGCGTTCGCGAATCGTGCGAAGGCAGGAGTGACTTTTTCAAATACGGTTTCTAATCGGTTCATTCCGACTCCTCCTTATAGTTCAGCAGCACGCGTCGCGATGATTTCCTGATACCAATGGAACGACTGTTTCTTCTTCCGTGCCAGACCATTCGCATGATCGACATAGATGAATCCGTACTGCTTTTTATAACCATTCAACCAGCTAAGTAGATCAATGACAGACCATGCATAATACCCAGAGACATTGATTCCCTCTTCGACGGCACGTTTGACGGCGCGAAGGTGACTTTCGATGTACTCAATTCGTGGTGTATCCATGATTTCTTCCCCGACGATTGGATCCTCGTCACCGAGACCGTTCTCCGTGATGTAGATCTTGATATCGCCATATCGTGCTTGTAACATCCGCATGCCTTCAAGGAAAGCATCCGGCGCGATTTCCCAGCCCCACTTCGTGTAGACCTTATCATCCATCAAGACCGTCTTGTAGACACCGTCAAACGATGGATTCCCTGGACGTCCCGTTGAGTTTTCACGACCACCTGCCATGACGAGTGCGGAATCATTCTTCATGACACGTTGTGGACAGTAGTAGTTCAATCCAATGAAATCGTTCATCGGTGCTGTCCGTTTCAAGAGATCAAGTTCTTCTTGCGTCCAGTCCGGTAGCAAGCCTTGTTTCTCTAAATCCTTCACGACGTACGCTGGGTACTCTCCTTTTAAGATCGGATCGTAGAACCAGTGTGTCGCGTATTCATTTGCATGGACTTCGGCTTGTTTGTTTTCTGGTGCTTCATCGATGCTGAACGCCGGGTTGAAGACGTGCGTGATGCCGATTTCCCCTTCATAACCCGCTTCTTTGAACGCCTCGACTGCCCGTGCATGGGCGACGAACACATTATGTGTCGTTTGGAAGTAGGCTTTCGCATCTCCCGTGATGCCTGGTGGATGTGCTCCCGTCAAGTAGCCGAGTGAGCAGAAGATGACCGTTTCGTTGAAGGTGATCCAGTTGCGCACACGGTCGCCGAATGCTTCGAAACATGTCTTCGCAAAACGAACGAACGCATCTGCTGTTTCAGGACTACGCCAGCCACCTTGTTCTTCAAGGACTTGTGGCAAATCCCAGTGGTAGAGTGTCACGAACGGGACAATCCCGTGTTTGAGGCACTCATCGATCACGTTGTTATAGAACTCAAGACCTTTTTCGTTCACTTCACCTGTACCGTTCGGGAAGATACGTGGCCATGAGATCGAGAATCGATACGATTCAAGACCCATCTCTGCCATCAAACCGATATCTTCTTTGTAACGGTGGTAATGATCGATCGCGACATCCCCGTTCGTCGCTTCAAACGTCTTACCAGGGATCTTCGAGAAGACATCCCAGTTCGAGACGCCCTTTCCATCTACGTTCCAAGCACCCTCTACTTGATAAGAAGCAGAAGCAGCGCCGAATAGAAAATCTTTTGGCATTTTCATCGTCTTCACCTCTTATTTGTTTGCGAGTTTGATTGCTTGGTCGAGTACTTTTGTTCCGTTCATCATGCCGTAGTCAATCGTGTTGATGACATCGATTGGTACACCTTTTGGTTCACAGATCTGTTTACCTTTTGCGAGCAAATATTTTACCTGTGGTCCGAGGAGAGCAACGTCGAGTTCATTGACGTACGTTTCCATCTCTGACTCCGGGTATGCTGCGATATCTGCTTCTAAGCCGCGCTCCGAGGCAACCGCTTTCATTTTTTCTACTAACATACTCGTTGACATACCTGCCGCACAAAAAAGTCCGATTTTCATCATTATTGACCCATTCCCTTCAATTGGTTGATTTCGTTTTGCATGTTCATCATGTAGCCGAGCATTTCTTTGACGAGGATCGTATTCATGAGGTGATCCTGTGCGTGAACCATCAGGACACCGACGGTTGCTGTTTTTCCTTGCGCTTCAAGTGTGACGAATTTCGTTTGAATGCTATGCGCATCCTTCAGTGTCGCGTCACCTTCCGTAACAGCCGCTTGTGCTTCTTCGACTTTGCCTTCTTGCATCAACAACATTGCTTGGTGATAGCTTGCTTTGGCGTCGCCCGATAAGGCAATCAATCCAAAAATATCTTCAGGGGTAATTTCAATCGTTTCAGAAGTCATGTTGTCTCTCCTTTGTTGTATGGATAACTTAAATTCATAGGTACAAATTCTACAGTTCGATAATAGCATGCGCTTTCATAACGTGTAAACCCTTTCTTTTTAAAAATTTGAAATAAAAAAAACACACGAATTTTCTTCGTGTGTTTCCTTCTTATTTAATATTCGAGACCTTCAGCATCTTCACATGGCGGAAATGATGCGTCGCCCGTGAGACGTCGAAGATCTTCCCATTCGTCAAATAGACTGTATTGTCGACAAGTAAGGAAGGATCATTTTCCTTTAATCCGAGCAACTCAGCGTCACTGCTGTTCAAATAGTCAGCATAGATGACGCGATCGGCAAATCCGATCGACAGATTTTGATCATTGCGTAAATACGTATAGATCGATTTTTGAACGATATTCTCATCGAGATACATGACGAGATTTTTCCGGAAATAGGACGCTTCGATCGAAAACGGATGATCGTCAACGAGACGCAATCGTTTGACATAATAGACCGGCGTGCCGATCGGACACTTCATCCGTTCTGCGACTTCTTCGTCCGCCTTCGTCTGTTCAAAGGCAAGCACACGCGTCTCGACCTTCCGTCCACTGAAGTCACTCGTCAATCCTTGTAGTTTTTCAAGATTAACGTAATCACTCTTATAATGATCGCGGACGAAGACGCCGCTCCCTTGTACTTGGTAAACGTATCCTTTATTGACGAGAATCTCGATCGCCTTTCGGATCGTGTTTCGGCTGACATCGAATTTTTGGGCGTATTCGTCTTCCGTCAACAATTTGTTCGTATGTTGATAGACGTGCTCATTGATCTCGATCTCGATTTGTTCAGCGACATGTTTATACTTCGGAATCAATGATATTCCCCCCTCTATCTGAAATTTGTAGGAATGAATCCGCTACCATTATAGCAGATATGTATTTTAGCGATAGGGATAAATAAAAATAAACCCGTCTCCGTGAAGAAGACAGGTCTATTGGAAGATGACTTATTCACCAAGTGATGCTTGGATGAAGTCATGGAAGAGTGCTTGTGGACGTTCTGGACGTGAGATCAATTCTGGGTGGAACTGACATGCGACGAACCATTTGTGTTCAGGGATCTCGATGATCTCAACGAGACGACCGTCTGGGCTCGTACCTGAGAAGACCATACCGTTTGCTTCGAACTGCTCACGGAATTCGTTACCGAACTCATAACGGTGACGGTGACGTTCGTAGACGAGCTCGCTTGAGTACGCAGCACGTGCTTTCGTTCCGTCTTCGAGTTTACATGGGTAAAGTCCGAGACGGAGCGTACCACCGAGGTCCTCGATGTCTTTTTGTTCTGGCAACAAGTCGATGATCGGGTATGGTGTTGCTGGATCGATTTCCGCTGAGTGTGCGCCTTCGAGGTTGAGGACGTTACGAGCGAATTCGACAGTCGCAAGTTGCATACCGAGACAAATTCCGAAGAATGGTACATTGTTTTCACGTGCGAAACGTGTCGCTTCGATTTTCCCTTCGATTCCGCGTTCTCCGAATCCACCAGGAACGAGGATCCCGTCTGCTGAACCAAGCAATTCGTTGACGTTTTCACGTGTCACGTCTTCTGCGTTGATCCAGTCGATCTCGATATCACTGTTGAAAGCAAATCCAGCGTGCTTCAATGCTTCTGCGACCGAGATATACGCATCACGCAATTCGACGTATTTCCCGACGAGTGCGATCTTCGTCGTCTTCTCGAGATGCGTCACTGTGTGGACGAGTTGTTTCCAAGCCGTCATGTCAGCGACTGGTGTATCGAACTTGAAGTAGTCACAGACGAGTTGGTCCATGCCTTGACGTTGCAAGTTGAGTGGTACTTCGTAGAGTGTCGATGCATCTTGTGCTTCGATGACTGCTTCTGGACGTGTGTCACAGAAGAGGGCGATTTTATCTTTCATCTCTTGTGGGACTGGGTGCTCCGCACGTAAAACGATGATGTCAGGCTGAATTCCGTAGCTACGGAGTTCTTTGACACTGTGTTGTGTCGGCTTCGTCTTGAGCTCACCTGCAGCCGCAAGATACGGAACGAGCGTACAGTGGACGTACATGACGTTTTCTTTCCCGATATCGTTCTTCACCTGACGAATGGCTTCGATGAACGGAAGCGATTCGATATCCCCTACTGTTCCACCAATCTCTGTGATGACGACGTCAGCGCCCGTTTCTTTTCCGGCACGGAAGACACGGTCTTTGATTTCGTTCGTGATGTGTGGAATGACTTGGACCGTTCCACCGTTGTAGTCTCCACGGCGTTCCTTCTTGAGGATCGTCGAGTAGATGCGTCCAGACGTGACGTTTGCATTCTGGCTTAAGTTGATGTCGATGAAGCGTTCGTAATGACCAAGGTCAAGGTCCGTCTCTGCGCCATCATCCGTGACGAATACTTCCCCATGTTGATACGGGCTCATCGTACCTGGGTCGATGTTGATGTATGGGTCAAATTTTTGGATCGTGACGTTAAGACCACGGTTTTTTAAGAGACGAGCGAGCGATGCAGCGGTGATCCCTTTACCGAGTGACGATACGACGCCACCTGTTACGAAAATATACTTTGTCATGATAAATATTGCTCCCTTCCCTAATTCACATCTCAACAATACAGAGGTGGTAAAAACAAAAAAGCAAAAGTGCCCCCATTGGAATAGGAGACACTTTTGCTGAAATAAGCACGTTGCTTAAAGAAGCCCATGACTAACTTACGTCATTCGGAAAACTTCGTCAAGCCTAATTTTTCAGAGAAAAATTTTCGTGCTCGTTCGTCAGCCGTCAACGAAAAAACTGCCATTTCTATAGGGAAATAGCAGCTGTACAGTTGTGGTTGATCGTGCTTAGACTTCCTCTTCTTCTTCGAAGTCTTCTAAATCTTCTTCGTCGAGATCGTCATCAAGATCATCGATGGCTGCGACTTTTTTGAACGTATCGTCGTCTTCGCTGTCGTCAGCTGAATCATAGTCCGCTGTCTTCGCGAATGTATCGAGATCATCTTCAATCGTCTCGAACTCGTCTTCTTCTGCATCATAGTTGAACTCTTCTTCAAACTCATCGAGTTCTCCACGTTGACGCGCTTCGATGACAAGATCCTCATCCGACTTATCAAACGGATACCAAGCGCGGAGTGACCAACGGTTTGCTCCGACGTTGACGAAGTTTCCGTCGATGTTCATGTCTGTATAGAGTTGAGCAAGTTTCTCGAACTTGTCTTCTTCATCTGTAAACGTATGGTACTTTTCGATTTCTGACGTGATGTCATCGAACGTGATTGGCTGTTCGCCAGCTTCTTGCAACATTTCGTTGACGAATTCGATCAGCGAAAGATCAGTAATCTCTTCTTTACTTAAACGGCTGAGGCTCATTGTGACGGCCACTTCCTTTCATTTGCGTTCAATCCATTACTTCTCATTATACGCAAAACGGCTTTTAAAAATCCAGTCTCTATTTAAAAAAAGCTCGAATTGATTCTCAAATCGTGTTTTTTCCGCTCCCGAAAAAGGAATATGCAAGGGAGAAGAAGGAGGAATGACAGATGGAGATGACAATCGAACGGGTAAACGATTTTGATGACTTCAACTGGTTACCGATCCTATCCAAAAGTACACAAGAAGGCTACCCCTTCATCGAAAGGATGTTACGTGAACGACGGAATGAGACGTTTCGAGAAAATGGAGAAGCGTTGTTTGTCGTCTTATCTCTCTCGGGGCACGTCATCGCGTGCGGTGGCTATATGAAGCAAACCGGTACAGACGGCGTCGGGCGGATCCGTCATGTCTATGTCTTACCAGAAATGCGAGGTCATGGTGTCGGTACGCGTCTGCTTGAAAAAATCATCCCGGAAGCACTGTTGACGTATTCCGAGCTCTGGCTCTATACGGATGACGCCAGTATGTTTTATGAACGATTCGGCTTTGAGCCTTATACGGCAACCAAAGTAACACATCGGCTTCTAAAGCATGCGTTCGTTCAACCGTAAGTGTCTTGAATTGACATATCGGGAATCATCGATTAGTTTAAGCGTATGACAAACCAAGTGGATCTGTTCAAGGCATTATCGAACGAGGTACGACTTGATATTTTACGCTGGCTCAAAGATCCCGAGACTCATTTCAATAAGCCGACGGCCCATCTCGCGACGAACTTGTCGGAAAAGGGAGGCATTTGTGTCGGAGATATCCAGGAGAAGGCGAACTTGTCCCAATCGACCGTCTCCCAGTATCTTACGATGTTGCAAAAAGTCGGATTGCTCGAATCCGAACGTCACGGCAAATGGACGTATTACCGGCGAAATGAAGAAAAAATCCAAGAGCTCGCAACGTACCTCAAGGGAGAACTGTGATCCGTTCTCCTCGCCTTACATATCGACAATTCCCGATATTTAGATTTGTGAAAGGATGAATTCTGTTGAAAATCGTGTATTACGTACTGGCATTACTCGCCGGTATCGCACTCAGTGTCGAAGGTGCCATCTATGGTGAGCTCGGCAACTTCGTCGGAAAACTCGAAAGTAGCTTTTATAATTTCTTCGCCGGTACGATCATCATTGGATTGATCGTCCTCTTCTTCGGAAAAGGCTCACTCGGTTATACATTCCGTGCTCCGAAATGGACCTTGCTTGGCGGTCTACTTGGTAGCATCTACTTGACGATCCTGATCATCAGCATCCCGCTCGTCGGTGTCGGTCTCGCCATGATCAGTGTCATTCTCGGTCAGATGGTCGCAAGTATCGTCATCGAACATTTTGGCTGGCTCGGTAGTCCAAAACGTCCCATCAATCGCGACAAGCTGATGGCTTCCGGTTTGATGGTCGTTGCCCTATTTTTGATCTTTTAAGGAGGTTCGCTCGTGAATATTCTCTTACTTGGTTTTACATTACTCGGCGGCGTGATGCTGAGCGCGCAGTCGTCCATCAACGGTGCCTTCAGTCAAAAGGCAGGTGCCCTTGAAAGTACGTTTTTGACGTTCTTTACGGGGATGCTGATTCTTGCACTCGCCATTCTGTTCTTTGGTCAAGGAAACGTCTTACTTTTACTTGAAGCACCTCGGTGGCAACTAAGTGCCGTCCTATTTGGTGTCAGTTATTTATTCCTGACGATTCTTGCCGTTCCGCAAATCGGTGTCACGGCAGCTAGTATTGCGACCGTCATCGGTCAACTCGCAGCAGGGATGGTCATCGATCACATCGGTGCGTTCGGTGGCGTCGTCGTGCCACTCGACGGAAAACGTCTGCTTGGTCTGCTCGTCATGCTGGCGGCTCTTTACTTCGTCTATCGCGGGAACACACGCAAAGACGTATCGGCTTCTTCTGATTCGATGGCGTCGTGACGATTGCCCTCACGATTCGTTCACGCGCTTTTCTCAGGCGAGACACAAGCCAGTCTCGACTGTCACGGACAGTCGACCCGGGTCTTGTTTGTCTCTGACAGCGCAAGATCTTGCGCTTTTTCCCGTAGGAGTCGCGTAAACAACGTGAGTCCTACTGTTTCTTAAAATCCATTCGAACAAAACAGAAAAATCCGAAATACTGAAGGAGATGCACTTCAGCATTTCGGATTTTTTAGTGCGGAACAATCATTTGATGAACATGAAAAGCGAAATAGCTAAGACCCAATAAGCGCGATACTTGTCACAGGAAAGCAATTCGGGACAAATAAATAAGTGCATTTTTTCTTCAATTGATCGGCTTATCGATAACTACTTTACCTTCCTTGTCTAGTAGCGGTGTCATTCCGTTCAAACCAAGTCCACTTGTCATTAAATAATTTACACCTGTTTCAGTATCTACGACAATTTTGATAATACCACCACTTAGGTGCTGTTTTGATTTAAGTATAAATCGTTTACTCATTATTTTTTATGACCTCTTGTTCTTTCCGATTTCCACGTAAAATCACAACTTACTGTATGAGGATAGGTTTAACGCTTTTTTACCAAGGTGTTGCCTATCTACTTAGAACAGTCCTCACATTGCCACACGACTCCTACAGGAAAAAGCACGATTCATCGTGCTGTCAGAGACAAACAAGACCCGAGTCGGCTGTCATAGGCAGCCGGCACTGGCTTGTGTCTCGCCTGAGGAAAGCGGGTGGAACATCGTGAGGACGTCTCAAGCATCTACATCACTGCTCCAACTGTTGTCTTTTAAGTAAACGCAATGCTTCCGTCGCGAGGCGATGATCGGCTTCCTGCGATAGACCGGAAACAGTGATCGTACCGACGACACCGACTCCCTCGATCCGAATCGGGAACGACCCACCCGCATCAGCATAATCGGCTGGCGAGACAGCATACATCGTATGATACGAGCGATGTTTACTCTCATTATAACGACGCATGTAGAGTGAACTATAGCCATGTCGTAAGACAACGTTCGATTTCCGACGGATCCACTCTTCCTGATCGGGTGCTGTCCCGTCGAGTGCCGCGTAATATAAGCGCTGTCCGTTTCGTTTAATTTCAACGGCAATCGAAAGATTCTCCTTCATCGCCCGTCCGATCAATTCATGCCCCATTCCAATCGCTTCCGTGTTCGTCAGTGACGTCAGGACGAGTTCTTCCTCTTCTGCCAGCAATACCTTCAGTTCTTCCATTCGTCCCATTCCTTTCGTACGAGGCGTCGTCCTTCATCACTACTGATGCGAACCGCTTCGATCAGGCGCATCGTTTTTTCAGCGTCGCGTAAATTGACAGGTACTTGTCCTCCGCGAAGTCCTTCCGCCAATTGTTCATAAAACGTCGCATAACTACCCGGCAGTGTCGCGAGACGCTCGACGGGCTGATCGGCGATCTGGAGGTAGCCATATGTTTCTACTTCATCTTCTCCGAGTTGTGGATCAACAGGATATCCTTTCGCAAGGCGTCCTTCCTGCGGATCCATTCCGTATTTAATGTAACTGCCACGCGTTGCATGAAACTCGAAGCGTGGCGTCGGTCCTTGAATGAAGGACGTCGAACGGAGAATGACACGACGCGTCCCGTAGTGCAACGTGACATGGAACCCGTCATCGACGACCGCCCCCTCGCGTTGTAGATAGACATCACCCATCAATGCATCCGGTTCTCCGAACAAGGCAAGTGCTTGATCGAGCAAGTGTGAGCCGAGATCAAACAAGATGCCGGCGCCGTCACCCGCTTGCTCCCGCCATCGTTCGCGAACGACCGGACGATAGCGATCAAAGCGTGACTCGATGACCTGCCAATCGCCAATCTCGTTCATCTCCATCAACTGTTCGAGTGTCAGGAAGTCCCCGTCGAAGCGACGATTCTGATAAACTGCGACTTGAACGTCGTGTTGTTTCGCTAATGCTTGCAGCGCGAGTGCTTCTGCAATCGTCACGACTGCTGGCTTTTCGAGTAAGACGTGTTTCTTCGCCTCAATCGCTTGTTTCGCCATTTCGAAATGCAGTGCCGTTGGTGTCGTGATGATGACGAGTTCCGTGTTGTCGTCCTGCAACGCCTCAGCAAGTGTTGCGACGACCGTCGCTTCACTGAAATGTTGCGCAACTTGTTCCGGTCGGCTCGAGACGACTTGTGTCACTTCAAATGCCGGTAACTCTTGTAAGAACGGGACATGGAACGTCACCGCTGAAAAGCCGAAGCCGACGAGTGTCGTTTGAATCGGGTTCATGTTGTTTCCTCCTCTGTCACGTCGAGTTCGACGTTGTAATCGTGTAGTCGTTCCTGCCATGATGCGTCTGGTACTTGATTGGTGACGAGCACATCAATTTGTTCCCAGTCACAGACCTTATGCAAAAAACGCTTATTGAATTTCGTATGGTCTGCAAGGACGATGACACGGGTCGTACTTCGAATCATCGCTTTCTTTACGACCGCTTCTTCGAGTTGTTCCGCAAAAAGTCCTTCTTCCGTTAATCCACACGCTCCGAGAAAGACACTGTCGACTTGATAATTCAAGATGTCGTCCGCCGTCTTGATCCCGCTTAAGCTCCGTGCATGTCGGTCAAAACGACCACCTGTGACGTACAGTTCAATATCTGTTCGCGCTCCGACATAGTCTGCGATATCGAGTGAGTTCGTTATGACTTGTAGCGGATACGGCGGAAGTGCCCGAGCCATCTCAGATACCGTCGTTGCAGCGTCAAGTAACAATCGATCGTTTGCGTGGATGTGACGTGCCGCGCGCTGTCCAATCCGTCGTTTTTCCGGTTTTTCTGTCCGCTGTTCGTAGGCGAGCGTTCCACCAGCACGGACCAATCCGTTTTTAACGCGAATGATTTCCCCTTCTTGCTCGAGCAGAATGACATCACGCCGTGCAGTATCTCGTGAAATCTGATACTCCTGCATCAGCTGGTCGAGCGAAATTTCCGGACTCGTCTTGATCCATTCCCGCATCTGTTGCAATCGTTCCATTTGCCCCATCGATTCATGCCTCCTTTTTCTTTATTTTAAGTTTTTTCATTACAATACGCAATTTTAACGCAAATAGTTCTACTGAATTCGGGTAAATAATAGAGACAACTACTTTTTAGAACGGAGGAATCTGTATGCAAACGATGTTGATCACGGGCGCCTCTTCCGGTATCGGTCTTGCGACGGCGCGCCGATTTGCAGAAGCCGGTTGGTTCGTCTATGCGGGTGTCCGGAGTCCGGACGAGATAACTGTATCGTTACCGACACTCACCTTCTTACCGCTCGATGTGACCGATGAAACAAGCGTTAAAGCAGCAGTCCGACAGATTGAACAGGAAGTCGATCATCTTGACGTCGTGTTCTGCAATGCAGGTCATGGTTTATTGCGTGCACTGGGACAAGCAACAAGTTATGAAATCAATCGCCTATTCGAAACGAATGTCTTCGGTGTCATTCGAACGATTGAAGCCTGTCTTCCGCTACTCAAACAAGCACCGGATGGTAGTCACTTACTCGCAACATCAAGCGTCAGCGGACTCGTCGGTCAACCGATGAATGAACTGTATTGTGCGAGTAAGTTTGCGATCGAAGGGCTGTTTGAAAGTCTTGCGACCTACTATAAACCGTACTTCAATATCGATGTCACCTTGATTGAACCGGCTGCTGTCGAAACGAACTTTACGGCAAACGTTCTCGATCAACTCGAACAGACCGGTGGTTTACACGAAGACGACTTCAAACCGATCATCACCGCGTATTTGCAGACGTACCGAACACGTCACGCCAATCGTCAATCGGCGGAAGCCCTAGCTGAAGTAATCTTTGAAGTAGTCCACGGCGACAACCGTCCTTTACGAATTCGAACGACAGAAGCCGATGAACACTTCGTCGCGCATAAAACCCGTCATGATCCATCAGGACTCGAGGGTGTCGCTAAAATACGCCGTCTAACATTAAATCTCGATTGATTCCCCTTCTTTTAAAATTTCGTTCCGTCTAGCGGAAGCGCGCCCACTATACTGAGACTATCTACCTAAACTTCAAACAGAAGGGCGGAACGCCATGCCACCTTTATTTCTTTTTGCGATCGTCTATCTGATTCCGACCTTTATCATGTTCTACATGTCGGTCGATATTTTTTTACGTAATCCATCACGTCCACAACACCGACTGCTCAGTTTATTCACGTTCGCTTACGGGATGTTGTTCCTCGGAGAATTTTTCCGAAACGCCTCCCCGATTGAGTCGAGTCCAGCATTTGTGACTTACTGGTTCGGGAATGCCGGTCTGATCGTCTTTAGTACGTCGCTCCACTTCATCTTCCGCATCTCGAACTTGTGGAAACGGGTGCCACGAATCCTTTATCCATGGATTTTCTATCTACCGTTGGGGATCGTGCTTACGACATACGTATTCCAGACGAATGTCATCAACAGTCAGCAATTCTCGCAAGTCGGGCAGTTCATCTATCCTGAATTCAATATGCAATATTTAGTGACGATGACGGTCGGAAACGTTTTCCATCTCCTCGTCATCGGTCTACTCGTGTACGCTCGGACGCAATTGAAGGATGCCCGTCGCGGCATCATCAACGTTTTGCTAAGCGTCGCCATCCTCGTTCTTGCGTGGGATATCGTCTTCGGCTACTGGTCGTTCTATGGCATCATGCCACCGTATGCCTATATGTATGGCGGTTTGTTCTGGGCAGGAGCGCTCGCAATTGCGATGCGCCGGTTTGATTATCTCGCGTCCTATCAAAAGCGCTTCGCGACGCTTTATAACTTAAACCCTTCTGCGATTCTTTTGCTTGATCGAGAAGGACGAATCGAAAGTGCCAATCCGGCTGCCCATCGGCTATTCGAGACAGATGAGCTGACGGCATGTACGTTTTCAACGTATCTTCCCGATAAAAAACAAGCCGACTGGTCAATCCATTACATGACGCACTTTTTGTCGCAACGTAAGTTCAATGAATTCGAGACAAAGATTTTGACGGCACAACAGCAAGAACGGTATGTCGTCATGGATGCTGATTTTGTCTTCATTGAACAAGAACTGCACGGGATGCTGTTGATTCGCGATATTCAGTCCTTCAAGGAAGCAGAACAGACGATTCGTTTCTTCGCCTATCATGATCCGTTGACGAAGATTGCCAATCGCCGGAGCTTTTACGAACGAGCGGCGCAAGAGTTGCTCGAGCTTGATCACGTGGCGATCATCGTCGTCGATCTCGATGGATTCAAAGCAATCAACGATACGTACGGTCATCAGATCGGTGACGCCTTTTTGATTCATATCGCTCGTCTTCTTGAAAAACATGCTGAACAAACTGGTTTCGCTGCCCGTGTTGGTGGAGACGAGTTCTTCTTGCTCTACCGTCAACCAAACGTTGCTGCGCTACATGCGTATGCGACAGATTTGTTAATCTACTTGCGAGACAACCCTTATCGGTTCGCTGAAGAAGTCATTGAAATCCGGACGAGCATCGGACTCAGCTACTCACCGGATCATGGTGTCGACCTTGATACGTTGATCCAACATGCTGACCAAGCGATGTACCATGTCAAACATGACGGAAAAAACGATTATTTCATTCATGATACGATGGACTCGACGCAACGATCCTAAAGGAGAGATTCCATGATTTCTGTACTAACGATTTTTTCACGCTTATTCAAGGGATTGCGTCGCGCCTTTCATCTGTCTTACTTCCGGGGACTATTGATTCTATGCCTGTTGACGCTCGTTTCCGGTACGATTTTCTATAGCACCGAAGAAAATCTTTCAATCGTTGATGCACTTTACTTTTGCATCACGACACTAAGTACCGTCGGGCATCCGACGTTCGTTCCGACGACGACGCTCGGTAAAGTCTTTACAATGGCGTACATCACGATTGGCTGTGGGCTATTTTTAACACTGATCGCCACGTTATCTTACGTTCTGATTAAACAACCGGAGGATGAATAAGGGGGAAACGACTTATGCGCCAAGCTGCCATCCAAAATAATTTTGATTGGTGTCGCCTCGTCTGTGAGTTAGCTGGCTGTCAGGTGACGGAAACCGAGGCGACCTGGCTCGCTCAAGGAAGCGTTCCGAGCTATTATCCGGAACTAATGGTCCGACTGCCCCATCAGCGAATTGGTGCTACGGATATCTACAGCATCAAGGACTGCACGGCGAGCTATGACTTCTCAAGTGCCGGTCTCAGTCACCTGTTCACAGCGGAATGGATGACACGACCTGCTATACTTGATCGCCGCGCCCTTCCTGTTGATTGGTCCGTCGTGACAGATCCGGTACAGTTCGCCCGCTTCCAAGCGATCCAGGCGACAGCGGAATTACCAGATACCCTCTGGCAACATCCGGACGTTCGGTTCTTCTATTCGGAAGCACAACAAGCGAGTTGCATCGCCTATTCAAACCAAAAGACGACTGGTTTAACATACGTCAGCTCTGATTATCTCGACGAACGATTGTGGGATGACATTGCGCGTTTGAGTTCGGCACACTTCCCCGGTCAACCGCTCGTCGGGTACGAATATGGCGATCATTTGATCACAGCGCTCGAAGCTGGCTTTGACGATGTCGGTCCACTCGCGGTCTGGATTCGTACGACAGATGATCACGCATGAAAAAAACCGAACCGATTTCCTTCTTCTTGGTGAAGGCGAATCGGTTCGGTTTTTTTACATCAAGCGACTAATGAACGCTGTCGCAATTCCGAAGTAGACAAGGAGCGACAGGATATCATTCAACGTCGTGATCAGTGGTCCAGATGCAATCGCCGGGTCAATCTTTAGGCGATGTAAGATGAGCGGAATGATTGTTCCAGCTAACGTTCCGAAAATCAACGTAATGACGAGCGAACTTCCGACGACAAGACCTAAGACGGCACTGCCTTGCCAGACGTAGGCAATGATGGCGATCAAGATACCACAAATGATACCAATGATTAGACCGACCCAAAGTTCTCTCAGAATCAACCGAGTCGCGACCCGCTTATCGACTTCACGAGTGATCAACCCACGGACGACGACCGCCAGCGATTGGGTGCCCGTGTTTCCGGTCATTCCGGCAATCATCGGCATGAAGAAGGCGAGGGCAACGACTTTCGAGAGCGTCTCTTCGAACTGACTGATGATCGACCCGGAGACGAGACCGATGAAGAGTAACAGGACGAGCCACGGCAAACGCCGTGTTGCCGCGATCCACGGCTTCGTCTCGAAATCAATGGATTTACCGGACGCCGAGAGTTTCTCGATGTCTTCGTTCGCTTCTTCCCGTAAGACGTCAAGCGCATCGTCAACCGTGATCAGTCCGACAAGAACATCCCCTTCGACGACCGGTAACGAGACGAGGTCATAACGTTCGAACAACTGCGCGACTTCTTCCTGATCGGTCTCTGCTGCGACACGAATCACTTTCGTCTCCATGACGTCGCTGATCCGTTCCGTATTTTCAGCTAAGATGACATCCCGGTATGAGATGACACCGACGAGTTCACTCAGTTGATTGACGACGTAAACGTAGTTGATCGTCTCCGAGTATTCGATGTAGTCGCGCATCTTCTCGACCGTCTCACCGACCGTGAAGTCCTCACCGACCCAGATGAACCGGTTCGTCATCAAACGCCCTGCCGTTTCGGGTGGATACGTCAAGAGATTACGGACGACCAGCGCTTCGTCCGTCCGCATGCTACCAAGCAACCGATCAGTCTCTTCTGGTCCGAGTTCCTCAAGTAAATCCGCGACATCATCGTTCTCCATTAAATCGAGAACGTGTCCAGCGCGTTCGACGTCTAAGCGACGTAAGACAGCTAGACGTTGCTCCCCTTCGAGCTCCTCGAGAACATCTGCTAACCGTTCGTGATCGAGATAATCGAGGAGTCGTGCCTGATCATCTTCTCCTAATTCCTCATATACTTGCGCGATGTCATACGGATAAACTTCTTCGATGACTTGCTGTGCCTGTTCGCGTTTTTCCTTTGCGAGCGCATCGAGCAATAGCCACTTCCATTGTTGTTCTGCTGTCTGACGCAAACTCCTCACCCCCTGCATTCTGCCTTTTCATCTTAGCACGAGTTGATTCGCGATCGATATCGAAAAACAGTTGACATCTGTTTCCTATGGCTTTAAAGTTTGCCTTAAGGAAACATTATTAGTAGACCGAATCTTTCTTCATTGACTTGGAGATTAAAAATTTTACATTGTTTTTTGCCCTAACTTGGAGATTAAAAATTTTACATTGTTTTTTGCCCTAAGGAAACTTTCCTTCTATATACCACAAATTAAAGGAGTGATTATTCATGTACGCCCTTGATGTTGAACAACTCACGGTATCCTATTTTGATACGCATGCACTCGACGGGGTATCCGTCCGCCTTCCAGTCGCTTCTCTGATTGGTATCATCGGACCAAACGGTGCCGGTAAATCAACATTCTTAAAAGCTGTCCTCGGTCTAATCCCAGCTCGAATCGAGCAGTTACGTGTACTCGACCAACCACTCGAAGCGGTTCGGTCGCGCGTCGCCTACGTTCCGCAACGAAGTGCCATCGATTGGGACTTCCCCGTTCGTGTACAAGATGTCGTTCTAATGGGATGTTATCCGAAACTCGGACTCTTCAAACGACCATCGAAAGCACAAAAAGTCTTTGCTATGGAGTGCCTTACGCGCGTTGGAATGGAAGACCATGCCGAACGACAAATCGGTGAACTATCAGGCGGACAACAACAACGGGTCTTTCTAGCACGTGCTCTGGCTCAAGAAGCAGAGCTGTTACTGCTTGACGAACCATTCGTCGGCATCGATATCGCCAGTGAGCAGATGATCATCGAACTCTTACGGACCCTTCGAGCTGAAGGACGGACAATCATCGTCGTCCACCATGACTTGCATAAAGCGGAGGATTACTTTGATACGTTGATATTGTTGAACAAACAACTCATCGCTGTCGGTTCTCCGTCTGATATCTTGACACCGGAATGGCTCGAACCCGCGTACGGTTTACCACTATTTGAACGACGGAAGGAGGGACAAGGATGACATTCATCGAGGCATTACTTCAATACGACTTCTTACAAAAAGCGATGATCACGGCCGTCATGGTCGGCATCATTTGTGGTGTCATCGGTTGTTTTATCATCCTTCGCGGCATGTCATTGATGGGGGATGCAATCTCACACGCCGTTTTGCCTGGCGTTGCGATTTCTTATCTACTCGGAATCAACTTCTTGATTGGCGCTGTCGTCACAGGACTCGTGACAGCACTTGGAATTGGCTTTGTCAGTCAGAATAGCCGCATTAAGAACGATACGGCAATCGGAATCATGTTCACCTCTGCTTTTGCCCTTGGGATCATCCTGATCTCATTCTTGCGCAGCAGTAGCGATCTCTATCATATTCTGTTCGGAAACGTCCTCGCCGTTCGACCAAGCGATATGTGGATGACCGTCGTCATCGGATTAGTCGTCCTTAGCGGTATCTTCCTGTTCTACAAAGAATTATTGATCAGCTCGTTTGACCCAACGATGGCACAAGCCTACGGTCTATCGACACGCTGGATCCATTACGGATTGATGACGCTTCTGACACTCGTCACGGTCGCTTCGCTTCAGACGGTCGGTATCATCCTCGTCGTCGCGATGCTCATCACACCAGCGGCGACCGCGTATTTACTGACGAACCGCCTGTCGCGGATGCTGTTCCTCGCGGCTGGATTTGGTACATTGTCCGCCATCGTCGGACTGTATTTCAGCTTTACGTATAACTTATCTTCCGGTGCTTCAATCGTCCTCGTTGCGACGACGTTGTTCGCACTCGTCTTCGTCTTCTCACCACGCCACGGTCTGATGCGACACCGGAAACGAAAGGAGTCTACTGTATGAAACAAAAACTATTGTTATTCGTTCTCCTCAGTACCGTCTTACTCGCTGCTTGTTCGACACCAGCAGAAGATAATGGAAAGCTGAAAGTCGTTGCGACATATTCCATTCTTGCTGACCTCGCACGCGAAGTTGGTGGTGAACATGTCGATGTCCACAGCATGGTCAAGATCGGTGCAAATCCGCATGAATATGATCCACTCCCAGCAGACGTACAAGCAATGGCAGATGCTGATGTCGTCTTTTATAACGGTTTGAATCTCGAAGCGGGCGGTGCTTGGTTTGACAAACTCCGAGCAACGACTGGTAAAGATGCCTCTGACGCGCCAGTCTATCGTTTAAGCAAAGGCATTGAACCGAAGTACCTGACGACGAAGGGCAAAGAATCGGAGACCGATCCACATGCGTGGCTCGATGTGAGTAACGGTATTCGCTACGTCGAAAACGTCAAGCAGGCATTAATTAAAGAAGATCCGAAGCATAAAGCAGACTATGAGAAAAATGCGGATGCTTACATCAAAAAACTGCAGAAGCTTGATCAGGAAGCGAAAAAACAATTCGCTTCCATCCCAAAAGCAGAACGCCATCTCGTCACGAGCGAAGGAGCCTTTAAATACTTCGGGACTGCCTATGACGTCAAAGCCGACTACATCTGGGAGATCAACTCGGATAATCAAGGGACCCCAGCACAAGTTCGCCGAATCGTCGATACGATCAAGGAGCAAGATATCCCAGTCCTGTTCGTTGAAACGAGTGTCGACCGCCGGAGCATGGAAACCGTCTCCCGTGAGACGGGTGTCCCGATTGGTGGAACACTTTTCACTGACTCGCTCGGCGCTCCCGGTAAAGACGGCGACACGTATTACAGCATGATGCAAGCGAATATCGAGACAATCACGAAAGCACTCGCAAAGTAAGCGTCAACAAATCGTCACGCCTCCCGGACACGTCTTTCCTTATAATGAAGGCAAGACGATGAAAGAGAGGCACATTATGCAAACACGACTATATCGTTACGTCTTTCCCCTCAGTATCAGCTTGCTTCTTGCCGCGTGCGGAACAGCTGATCAAACCGATGCGCCGAAAACGAAAGAAACACAACACGCAGATCACACTGATCACGCGAGTCATGGTGCTGGTGATCAACTCGAGAAGACTGCCGGACCGGATACGTTACCGACTTTCCTGAATGAGCAGGATGACTCGATTCAAACGATTTACCGCTCTGTTGCCAAACATCCGGATCTCTTGAAGAAGATGCCTTGTTACTGCGGTTGCGGTGAATCTGCTGGTCATACGAGCAACTACGATTGCTTCATCGAAGAACAAACCGCTACGTCAACGACTTGGACGACGCACGGCATTACGTGTGGTACGTGTCTTGATATCGCGGCACAGGCGATTGTTGCCTATCAAAAAGGTAGCTCCGTCAAAGAAATTCGAACTGCAATCGATCAAGCTTACGCAAAGACTGATGTCACGCCGACACCGACGCCAACACTTTAACAAACAGTCCGCCCTTTTTGCGATGAACGCAAGAAAAGGCGGACTGTTTTTTTCTATCTTATTTTGCGCGTTCTTGACTTCGAGCACGCAAGACGAACGGTCGACCCGACAATAATTCATCGAGTTGATAATACGTATGTGCTCGAATCGGTCGATCCGTTCGCGGAAGATGACGGAGTTCGTATGCCACTTCGAGTAAGTAAAATCTGTATTCATCTGCCTCATCAAAACCGAAGCTCGCGCGTCGTTCCTCGATATACGCTAGTACACGTTCTTGTTGCGAGAAGGAGAGCCGCTGGACTTGCGGTGCGAGTGCTTCGTGCACAGAGAGCACGATTTCCCGTTCCGTTCGGTACAATCGATGCATGACGCCACCGCTTTGACGTAAGGCAATCAAACGCGCGGGTCGATACGGACGTGGGTGCGGATGCGCATGGACGAGGTAACGTTCAATAGTGACTTGAGTCGGTCCTGCCGGTAAAGAGATGACGTCATACATACAAAATCGCTCCTTCTCAAAATATAATAGCTACTCTCATATGCTACCATATTTATCCACGCTTCTTCCGTTGACGACAGAAGGGGAATCCATTTTCAAAGTTTCGCAACTGGTTTTAAGACGAAGCGAGCGTGGAACAGATGAAAAGAAGCGATTCATATCTGGAAAGGATGATTGTCGATGTCGAACATGTCCGCTGTCGGTTTCCACCGACACTTACCATTAACTGAACAAGAGAGTCTAATCGATCTAGAACTGCCGCGCCCGGAAGCATCCGGACACGATTTATTGGTTGAGATCAAAGCTGTCTCCGTCAATCCGGTCGATACGAAAGTCCGTGCCCACGGGAAGGATGAAGACACCCCAAAGGTCATCGGGTATGACGCTGCGGGAGTCGTCGTTGAAGTCGGCGATGACGCTTCCCTCTTCCAAGTTGGTGATGAAGTCTATTATGCTGGTGCGATTCAGCGTCCTGGATCAAACAGTGATTTCCAACTCGTCGATGAGAGAATCGTCGCCAAAAAACCAGAACGACTGACTTTTAGCGAAGCAGCTGCTCTTCCGTTAACAACGCTGACGGCCTATGAAGCGTTGACCGATCGTCTCGGATTGACGTTTGACGCCAAGTCGAACCTCGAGAAGACGATCCTCATCATCGGAGCTGCTGGCGGTGTTGGTTCGATC
This sequence comes from Exiguobacterium acetylicum, assembly GCF_022170825.1. NCBI lineage: Bacteria > Bacillati > Bacillota > Bacilli > Caryophanales > Exiguobacterium > Exiguobacterium acetylicum. The sequence goes on from NZ_CP081878.1 coordinate 2,891,049, forward strand.
GCGACGCAACTTGCGAATCACGCTGGACTGACGGTCATCGGAACGGCGTCGCGTGACGAGACGATCGACTGGGCGAAAGAACATGGTGCACATCATACAATCAATCACCACGAGGCATTCCGTCCACAACTCGAAGCACTTGGTTATCAATATGTCGACTATATTTTCTGCCTGAATGCGACAGATCAACATTTCGAGACGATGGTTGATGTGATTGCTCCGCAAGGGAAAATCTGTAGCATCGTCGAGACGGATCAAAAACTCGATTTAAGTGCGCTTCAACAAAAGAGTGCGACGTTTGTTTGGGAGTTCATGTTCACCCGTCCGCTGTTTGCGACAGAGGATATGGTTCGCCAACACGAGATTTTGACACAAGTCGCAGCATGGATTGAAGAGCATACGCTCGAGACGACGGTCACTCAGACGTTGATCGGCATGAATGCTAAAAACCTGAAGGAAGCACATCGTCTCGTCGAGAGCGGAAAAACGATTGGCAAAATCGTCGTTGAACATCATTAAATGATTCCAAGCAGGATGGGACTAAGCTCCCGTCCTGCTTTTTTTATCGTTCTTTGCTTTCTTGTGAACCTGAATCTCTTACTTTGAAGATATTTTAAGCATTATGACTATATTTATTCGTCTAAAAAATGTACGATTACGGTAACAAATATTCCAACGTAATACATCTAATTGACGCTTGACTCACATAGACAAAGGAGCATCCATAATCCATATGCGAAAATGGTTCAATCAAAAGATCAGCCGACAGATCATGTCGTCGTTTTATCTAATTCTTATCACACTATCGATTTCTTCCCTGACTGCTTATTTTTATACGAACCATCAAGTCACGGATGCTAAACAAGAGCTCGATGCAATCAGTGTACGTGAAGACCGGGCAACGAAGCTTTGGGACGATTGGCAATCTCTTCAATATGAGATGCGGGGGTACATCGTCTTTGGTGATGACGCGGTTCTTGACGTCATCGATGAAAAGAAAGCGTCACTTGAACAACAGACGGCTTGGTTCGAGAAAAATCGTCTGTACAAAGCCGATGAAGTCTATGCGTCTGATATTCGATCACTCTATAATTCTTATACGAACTTTGTCATGCCAAGCTTGATTAAGTATGTCCAGGCGAAGCAGTCAGGCACGATTGACGAGCGTTTCCTGCAAATGCCGAGCCTAAAAGCGATGATGCCAGAAGTACCACGAGATCCGAATCGAAAGTTCAAGATGAATGCCTCGAACAGCGAAACGATGCGTAAAAGCGTCAATACGATGGAGAGTACGTTCACGAACTATCGGAGTAGTCTCCGCGCGAAAGAATTCGCAGCAAAAGAACAGCTCGTCACCCAGACTAAGTATGCCGAGTGGATCTGGCTCGTCAATCTGCTTGTATTGTTCCTCGTCATCTTGCTGATTGTCCGCCCGTTCATCGAACGGACGACGCGACAAATTCACCTTCTTAGCAAGGAAAGTAAGCTCCTTGCGAGTGGCGAGCATACGTTACCACTCATCCCACTCAACCGTGCTGATGAGATCGGTGAATTGAGTAAATCGTTTCATCAGATGGCGACAGCCTTGATTGAAAACAAACACCAATTGATGTCGACGAACGTCAATCTAGAAGATGCCTTGAAACTGACGCAACGGAACGAGTCCCACTTGCGGATACGGAACCAATTGACGGAGACACTCGCATCACGTGATAGCATCAGTGCTTACCCTGCCGTCATCCAAAAGATGGTCGAAATCACGAATGCGAAGCAAGGTGCCTTGATTTTCAAAGATGGTACGAAAGTGATCGACATTGTCTTTTATCCGAACACGAACCTCACGACCGAAGACTGGATGCCGACAATCGAACCGTTATTGCGCGAGTCACGACAAGACAAACGACCGCATACGCAATTCGAGGGCGAAGTCGCACGCGCTGTCACACCGGTCCTTGATCCGAGCCAAAATGAGATCATTGCCTATATCTTCTTGTCCCGCGATCACGCTCCGTTTGATCGTTACGAACAAGAAGAACTAGCAGCCTTCGCGCGTCAACTGGCATTGTCGCTCCTACGGATGCGGACGTTTGACGAGATTGAACGCGAACGAGAGAAAACAGCGCGCCTGCTGAACTCAATTCGTGAATCGATCGTGTACATCGAACCAGATGGTGACATTCAGTTGATCAACCGACCGCTCCTCGATCTGTTTGATCATCCGATCGATGAATCAATCGATGAGAACGGACTCATGAACATCACACCGTCCGTCGTTCAACTTAAACATCGCGTGGACCAACTGCCAGAATTCGAACGTTACTTAAAAAAGACGTTCGTTCAGCGTGAAATCGGTGAAGGGATCACCTTCTCGATTGACCACGAGCGACGCTTCATCAAGACGTACTCCGAGAGCATCCACTATGGTGGACAATTCCGAGGGATATTACTCGTCCTACGTGACGTGACGAATGAAGTCGAGATCGACCGGATCAAAAACGAGCTCGTCTCGACGATTTCGCACGAGCTACGGACACCGCTCTCGTCGATCTATGGATTTACCGAGCTGATGATCCAGCGAGATTTGCCACCGAAACGTCAAAAGACGTATTTAGAAGCGGTCCACTCGGAAACAGAACGCTTATCGCTGTTGATCAATGACTTCCTCGACTTGCAACGGATGGAAGCGAACCGACAGGAATACGAGATGGCACCATTCGATATCGTCGCGATGATCCGCGATTTGAAACAGCTGCATAGCCTATCATCGTCATCACACGCGATTCAGATTTCACGGAACGTCGAACCGTTGATCGTCGAAGGGGATGCGAAGAAGATTCGCCAATTATTCAGTAACCTGATCAACAATGCGATCAAATACTCACCGGCTGGTGGAACGATCGAAATCCAGTTGACGCGACAGGAGACACGCGTCACGGTTGCGATTCAAGATGACGGCATCGGGATCCCGGCTTCCGCGATGAGTAACCTGTTCCAAAAATTCTATCGTGTCGACAATTCGGATACCCGTCAAATCGGCGGTACTGGTCTTGGACTCTCGATTTGTCGCGAAATTGCTCGTGGACACGACGGGGAAATACACGTCGAATCAATCGAAGGACAAGGCTCGACATTCACGGTCGAACTCCCGTTGACACAAACACAAACACAAAATACATGATAGATACGAAAAAGCGCCAGAATGCGAATCAGCATTCTAGCGCTTTTTGAATTAGGTAATTTTATGAGTTGAGGCGACTTGCCACTTCAACTGTCCGTTTTGCTTGATGGCGCACGGCTGGTTCGACCGATTCAACCATGTTGCCGTCTTGGTCGACAGTAACCGATGTACCATATGGATTTCCGCCCGCTGCGAACAAGACAGGATCCGAATAACCCGGTGCCGCAACGATCGCGCCCCAGTGGAACATCGTCGTATAGACCGCGAGAACAGTCGCTTCCTGACCGCCATGCGGGTTCTGTGCCGACGACATCGCACTGACGACTTTATTGACGAGTTTGCCTTGTGCCCAAAGTCCGCCTGTCGTGTCGAGGAACTGTTGGAATTGACCCGGAACATGACCGTAACGTGTCGGAACACTAAAGATGATCGCATCTGCCCAGTCGAGTAGATCCGGTGTCGCTTCTTCGATATCACGTGTGGCATCCGCATGTTTTTGCCACAATGGGTTCGAAGCGATCGCTTCTGCTGGGGCTGTCTCCTTGATTTTCGCAAGACGGACTTCTGCCCCTGCTGCTTCTCCTGCTTCTTTTGCCCATGAGGCAAGTTGATGGTTCGTTCCGGTTGCGCTGTAATAAATGACCGCTAGTTTCACGTTTGACATGACTTCGCTCCTTTTTTAAAAGACAGTGACGGACGATGAACGTACACGCTTTCTATTCCCGCTTTCCACGCAAATTAACGCCAATTGTTTGAATTCAAGAGGAAATATAGACCAATTCTTCAACCAAACGCTTGAACGAGCACCCATTTTAAAATAAAAACAGGAATCCCGTAAGACAATGCCTGCCTTGAAGGATTCCTGTCAGTTCACTTATTTAACCGTTAAACTAAAAGTCTTACTCTTACGCAACTTGATCGACTCCGCGTGTACCGTGACCCGAGTGCCTCGTTTTTGTTTTGGGAACGTCATCGTTTGTGTCTTACCGGTGGCGAGTTTCGTGTACCGCTTTTTATTGATTGTGACGACAATCGTCTTTCCTTTCGTCGCTTTGACTTTCCACGATGTACTCGTCGGACTGAGTGACGTCGTATACGATTTGAGTGTCGGATTAGCTGCCGCCACAACTTTCTGCCCGGAGACTTGAAGTTGTGTCCCTTTACGGGCAACGAGCGTCACGACTTGTCCACTCTTCAGCGGTTTTGTCTTAATCGCAAAACTCTGTGTTTTCTTCCGATCGATATACGCTGTATATTTCCCATCAATATACAGCTTTCCGTAATCGGCATCCCCATCAAGAACCCCTTCGATCGCTGTATGTTCATCCGTTAGGGGTGCGGATAGATTACTGTAAATCATCACGCTATCTTTCAGAGAGAGTGATTTCGTAGCATACTCACCACTTCGTGTAACACGATATGACGATAAGTCATTCGTATACGGAATCGTGATCTCGGTCTTTTTCGTTGCTGCAACAGATTGAATTTGTCGTTTACCTGCATAGATTTTATAGATACCGCCTTCTTCAGCACTTTCTAAGCGGTATGTGATGAATTTAAAATTATCGTTTTTCGACTGGGTAATGCGTGGCACTTCGTAACCTGCGACGGTCCGGTTCACGGATGCTTCTTGATTAAAGTCTCGTGTATTTCCGAACGTCCAACGCGTCACCTGACCGACAAGATTTTTCGTCGACACACCGATTTGAACACGTCCTGTCTCATCGGAGGCAGCACTTCCAAGTTGTTCGCCGTCTTTTCCATAGACTGTCACCGGAACATCACCTTGATTGATGTTGAAGCTATAGGATGTTGTGCCTTCCTTAATGGTCGGAATCGTTGAACCCTGTGCTTTTAAATAACGCTGGTATTGATAACGTGTCCGGTCCTCCAAGACCTTACCGGTTTCGGTCGTGTATGTCGTCCGGTACCCACTATACGGCAAGCGTCTCGGAGTCGTCGTGATCGTGAACAACTCATTTTTCAGTTCAACATTCCCAGTAAACGATAATTTACTTGGCTCAACGATACCTGTCGTTCCATCTACGCGCGTCAGCTCAACGCTCGGAGCTAGAACCGTTCCTTCAAGCAACGTCGTATCCTCCTTCGTCAAGTCATCGATTGCGATCGGTTGGCGTAAATAGGACGCAAACGATAACATTGTCGCTTGATCCTTACTCCGGTAGATGGCTTGTCCATCAGCTAACAGTTCATTCGCTAATTGCTTTGAATGGTCAACGAGTGTCGTCAATTTCCCACTCGCCGTATCGAAGTAGAATAACGATGACTCGTTTGACGAACTAGAATCGATCAGTTGAACGTACAATCCGTCTTTCGTTTCGTAAGCTCCCTGAACGTAGTATCCTCGTGAGACTTTCGGTAAGGCGATTTGTTGATTGGTGACGACTTGACGCAACGTGTCCTGTTCACCATCTAGGATCCAGTCATTGGTTAAAGGCGAGAACCGCTTCACGTCAATGGTACGGACTTTTGAGAATGTACCGTCCGGATCCACATCATACCAATCAGCACTGTCTTCTCGTTGGATCGAGAAGCGATTCGCACTAATCCATTGCACCCGATTTTGAGAAGTCACTTTTAGCGTATCTCGCTCAACGAATTGATTTCCTTCGCGGACAAGGACTGATAACTGATCAACCGAGGTATGAGCAATCACCATATCGCGGTTCAAGACACGCAGGTACTCCTCGCCTTCTGGAAGCGTCAGCAGTTCTGAAGCTCCCGTCTTCGCATCAATCAAATAGTAAGGCTTTTCGATTTCGTCTCCATAATAATCTTGGTACAAGAATAACGTTTTATCGGCTGACGTTGCCCGTAGTTCCATGTACGGTGAGACGTCTTTCGGATAAGGTGTCGTCTCTTTTGTCTCTAAATCATAAAATCCAACGATTGCTTGATCCTTCGTTTTGACATCATACGGTGCAGCATCCGCAGTTACAGTGAGCGTCATCCATGTACCGTAAATCAGCGCGGCACTTCCAATCCAATGTTTCCAGTTCATCTATGTAGAACATCCTTTCAAAAATAAGTGATTAATTCTATTTTATTCCATCTTTAGTAATTCTTCTAATGTTTTTTGAAGAAAATACTCAAGCGTTCGACACGTTTCGATTCAGGGTAAAGACTGTGTGACGACACACGTAAGGAGTACTGACCATGGCGATTCGTTACACCCTTTATCTGTTACTCGGCATGCTGAAGTTCATGCTGTTTAGTTATTTTACAAAGACCGACCTTTCGCTCCATTTAACACTAATGAACCTGGCTGGCATGCTGATCCTGTCGAGCTGGACGTTACTGATTCCGTGGAATAAACGCCGCTGGGTCTGGCTCGGTTTATTGCTAGCGCACAGTTTTCTGCTTGCTTCCGACATGTGGTACTACCGTTACTTCGAGGACTTCCTCTCTGTCTCGCTCCTTTCACAGATGACGCAGATGAGTGACGTCAGTAGCGGATTCACGGCCTTGATCGTACCGCAAGACTTCCTCTTATTCGCTGATAGTTTGATTTTCGTACTACTGCTTTTCGTCTTCCGCAAACGACCGGAAGTGACGACTACGCGAACACGCCGCCGGACGGCTGGGCTACTCGCAATCAGTGGGATCGTCTTGTCTGCCTCGCTACTCACGTACCGGACGCTAACAGAAGATCGTCAACCGACGGCAACGATCTCCGATATGCGTGACTACTACCTGTTCGGCTTTTGGGGTTATCACGGGTGGGACGCGTTCAAAGGTGTGACCGGACGACCGAGCGACGGACTAACGGCACGGGAACAACAGCGCATCAATCAAAAGGAGCAGACGAATCCGACTGGTCCGAAGCAGACGCCGAATATCATTTTGGTGCAGCTCGAGTCGTTTCAGGCTTCTGTCATCGACCAGACCATCAATGGCGAGGAAGTGACACCGAACCTGAATCAGTTGAAGAAGGAATCACTCTACTTCTCGTCGCTCTATCATCAGACGCATGAAGGGCGGACTTCGGACGCTGAGTTCATCACGAATACTTCGCTTTATCCGTTGAAATCGGGTTCCGTCTATACGCAATATCCAACGAATGAATTCGAGCCACTTCCTGCATTACTTGAGAAAAATGGATACGATACGGCAGCGATGCATGCCTACGAAAAAGGTTTCTGGAATCGTGACGATGTCTACAAGAACATCGGTTTTAAACACTTCTTCAGCCAAAAGGATTATTCAAAAGAGAAAAAAATCGGGATGGCGCTGAACGATCAGCAGTTCTTCCTCGAATCGATTGATCACATGGAGACGCTAAAAGAACCGTTCTTCTCGTTTTTAGTCGCGCTGACGAGTCATACCCCGTATGAGATCGACAAGGAAGATCAGACGCTTGATCTGTCCGGTTATGAGGATCCGATGTTGAAGCGGTATTACCAGACTGTCCATTACGTCGATACGGGTGTCGGAAAGATGATCGACGAGTTGAAGCAACGAGACCTCTGGGATCAGTCCCTCGTCATCTTTTATGGCGATCACGATAGTGGACTCGTCAATGAAGGCAGTGAGATGCGCAAAAAAGCGGATGTCTCGTCTCCAGTAGCAGCTTTCGAGCTCGAGCGACGCATCCCACTCTTCATCAAAAAACCCGACCAACAAACCGGTCGGGTCATGAAAGAGAATGGCGGACAAATCGATATCGCACCAACGATTGTTGATTTATTAAATGTAAAGACGTCCTATATGATGGGGCAATCCCTCATCGACGACAAACCGAATCTGACAGGTTTCCGTGATGGTTCGTTCCGCTACAAGAACTATTACTATGAAGCGGATTTGACGAAAGCATCAGGCGAAGGCACTTGTTATGATGTACAGACTGAGAAAAAAGTCGAGATGAAGTTCTGTCGCAATCAAGTGAAGGATGTGAGTGAACAGTTAAAACTGTCTGATAAGATTATTGAGGAGAATGAGCTGAGATAATCAAATCGTGTCTAATTTTTCTAAAAAACCAACAAGCGTGACTTTCTTTAAATCTAGTGGAGAGTCAGGCTTGTTGGTCTATTTGTGTTTCACTATTAATCTTTAAGTCTTTTTAAATTGCTTCCAGCGCAAACTGAATCAATTGATACGATAGCCAGAACATCAAACATCCTATTCCAAAATCTAATATTTTCCACGCTTTTGGTTTTTTAAACACAGGAATTAACCATCTCGCCCCGTATCCTAAACCAAAAAACCAGACAAATGAGGCAATCAAGGCTCCAATCAAGAAATAGACTTTTTGATCAAATGTCAAAGTTCCAGCTATACCGCCGATGATGACGACCGTATCTAAGTACACATGTGGATTTAAAAGTGTAATCGCTAATGTGAGTAAAATTGTTTTGGGAATGCTCGTGAATTTAGGAGCTGTTGAGACATCCATTGTATGTGATGACGAAAATGCACTACGAAAAGATTTGAATCCGTACAGGAGTAGAAATAGTCCTCCAACACTCGCAAGACCAACATTTGCAAACATATTATTCTTGATTACGGTACCAATCCCAAGTACGCCCATGCACATCAATAACACATCGCATAAAAAACAAACTAGCACTACCCAGAAAATATTATTCCTTAATAAACCCTGTTTAAGGACAAAAGCGTTTTGAGCACCGATTGCGACGATTAGTGTACCCGATGTTACTATACCTTTTAAAATTTCATTCACTTGATTGCCGACCTCTCTTCTTAATCTTAAATGTGATGAATGCGCTGTATGTACTTCTTCCAAATATTAAGTATACTATCGCAAATAAAAAAGTACCGAACCCTATTTACTAGGATTCGGTACTTAAAGACGAAATACTTTACATCATTCCGCCCATTCCACCCATGCCGCCCATATCAGGCATTGCAGGAGCAGATCCAGCTGGTTCTGGTTTATCGGCGATGACTGCTTCTGTTGTTAAGAACATCGCTGAAACGGACGCCGCGTTTTGAAGTGCTGAACGCGTTACTTTCGCTGGGTCAACGATTCCTGTCTCGATCATGTCGACATACTCATCTGTTGCCGCATTGTAGCCCATTCCTGGTGCTTCGTGCTTGAGACGTTCAACGATGACTGAGCCTTCTTGACCTGCGTTTTCCGCGATTTGACGAAGTGGTGCTTCAAGTGCACGAAGCACGATATTGACACCTGTTGCTTCGTCACCTGTTGAAACCGACAGAATCGATTCGACGGCTTTCGTGACGTGAATGAGGGCTGTTCCCCCACCTGCGACGATGCCTTCTTCGACCGCTGCACGTGTCGCGTTGAGTGCATCTTCGATCCGGAGCTTACGTTCTTTGAGCTCTGTTTCAGTTGCTGCCCCGACTTTAACGACGGCTACGCCACCTGCGAGTTTCGCAAGACGCTCTTGTAATTTCTCGCGATCGAAATCACTTGTCGTCTCTTCGATTTGCGCACGGATCGTACCGACGCGTGCTTCGATCGAATCGCCGTGTCCATGTCCTTCGACGATCGTCGTGTTGTCTTTTGAGACGACGACTTTCGAGGCGCGACCGAGTTGCGTGATTTGTGTTTCTTTCAGATCAAGACCGAGGTCTTCCGTGATCAACTCTGCGCCTGTGACGATCGAGATGTCCTCAAGCATCGCTTTACGACGATCACCAAAGCCTGGTGCTTTGACCGCTACCGCGTTGAATGTACCACGGAGTTTGTTGACGACGAGTGTTGCGAGTGCCTCGCCTTCCACGTCTTCTGCGATAATCAAGAGTGGTTTGTTTTGTTGAACGACTTGCTCGAGGACTGGAAGAATCTCTTGGATGTTCGAGATCTTTTTGTCCGTGACGAGGATGTACGGGTTCTCAAGGACCGCTTCCATCTTATCTGAATCCGTGATCATGTATGGTGACGCGTAACCACGGTCGAACTGCATCCCTTCGACGACGTCGAGTTCTGTCGTGAAGCCACGTGATTCTTCGATCGTGATGACACCATCTTGACCGACACGTTCCATCGCTTCTGCGATCAATTGACCGACTTCTTCGTCCGCTGCTGAGATGGCTGCGACTTGTGCGATCGCTTCTTTACCTTCAATCGGTTTAGCGATCGTGTGCAACTCTTCGACAGCACGACGGACCGCTTTTTCGATTCCTTTACGGATGACCATCGGGTTTGCGCCCGCTGTGACGTTTTTGAGACCTTCGCGAATCATCGCTTGTGCGAGGACTGTCGCTGTTGTCGTACCATCCCCTGCGATCTCGTTCGTTTTTGAGGCAACTTCTGCAACGAGTTTTGCACCCATGTTCTCGAAGTGATCTTCAAGTTCGATTTCTTTCGCGATCGTCACACCATCATTCGTGATGAGTGGTGAACCGAACTTCCGCTCGAGGACGACGTTGCGTCCTTTTGGTCCGATCGTGACTTTGACTGCATCCGCTAATGCGTCGACCCCGCGGAGCATTGCCCGACGTGCTTCTTCACTGAATAAAATCTCTTTTGCCATGACAGAAATCCCCCTTATAGATGATTGACTATAGATGATTGACTGAATTACTCGGCTACTGCCAAAATATCGCTTTCGCGTAAAATTAAGTATTCATTGCCGTCGACTTTGACTTCCGAACCGGCATATTGTGCATAGATGACGTGATCTCCGACACTCACTTCAAGTGGTACACGTACGCCTTGCTCTGTCACACGGCCTGTACCGACAGCGACGACTTTACCCTCTTGTGGTTTTTCTTTCGCTGACCCAGGAAGAACGATTCCTCCGAGTGTTGTTTCTTCTTTTTTAACGACTTCGATCACGATGCGATCACCAAGTGGTTTTAACATGCGAAACATCCTCCTTGAAAATGACTGTTTTTTAGCACTCACTTTCGTTGAGTGCTAACATATTTTTATCTTATACGCTTTCTCTCCTGAATTCAAGCCTGAACCTTTATCCGTTTTCCCGAAATCGACACCTTTGAATCATCGTCAATCGTGCGCCCGGACCGTTTGTTTGTTACAATCGGGACAGTACCTTCATTACAAAGGAGTTGTGTCCTGTACGATGAAAAATCCAATCAGTCTGCCTTTCGTGATGGCGGAGAAGTGGCAAAAGCGTCACGTCATCCCGATCATCATCTATCTGATCGTCCAATTGGTTCCGGGTTCGTTCCAGTATTTCCTTCCGAAGAACGTCATTGCTGACGTCGCCGGTTGGTGGCTTGCGATCGGCTTTACGGTTGCTGTCATCGTCTCCTACTACTGCCTACGTCCCGATTGGCAGAAGTGGAAGGCAGAAGGACGTCAAACCGATCCGATGGATACGTTGAAATGGATCGGGATCGGGATCGTGCTCCTCTATGCGCTCTTGATCGGCGTCAACTTGATCGATGCCTGGATGGCAGGCGGGATCGAGAATGTCGCGAAATCGCAAAATACGGATCAAATCATCCAAGCAATCCAAGTCATCCCACTCTTGCAAGTCATGGTCGTCTTGCTTGGACCAATCATGGAAGAGTTCTTGTTTCGGCATATCATGTTCGGCAATCTCTCCTCGAAGCTCGGTTTCTTCTTCAGCTTCATCCTAACGGGTGCCTTGTTCGGACTGATCCACCTAGACAACAAATTTTTGATCTATGTCGCGATGAGCTTCGTCTTCTCGCTCGTCTTCGTCAAGACGCGCCGGATCATCGCTCCAATCGCCATCCATGTCTTTAACAACGGAATCGTCGTACTCGCCATTTACGCGATGTCTTAATTTACGAAAGGTCGTGTTTTCATGCGTCAAAGCTCGAACTTCATGGCAGTATTCTATGCCATCTTCGGTGTTCTCTTCATGTTTCTCGCCTACAACAACTCAGTCGAGGCCGGAACGGTCTTCAACTTCTGGACGATCCTCCTGACGTTGTTTGCCGCAATCGACTTCTACCGTCTTTACTTGATCTTCCGCTTCCGCGCAGCAGCAAAGAAGATGATCAAGAAGGAACAAGACAAAAAGAACGATAAGCAATAAAAAAAACGAGGTTTCCGTCATGCGGAAATCTCGTTTTTTGGTTTATTCCTTCGCTTGTCCTTTGCGGTAGGAATCGATGATCGTTTTCGCCACATCGAGACTTAACCGCTCATCGAGGACTAAGTTCTTGATCATATTAACGAATTCGACATCTTCCTGTTGCACTGAATCAATCCGCTCGATCAATTGGTTCAACTTCGCCCGGACGGTCGGATAGGATACTTGGTAAGCCGTTGCCATATCCTTCAACGAACCAGAGCTCAAGACGAACTTCCGGATGAACTCGAGATGCTCCTGTTCAAGTGCCAGTACCCAAGCGGGCACGTCTTGTCGTTCCATCGTGTTCCCTCACTTCTCTTACAAATCTTGAATCTCCATCCGCTCTTTCTCTCGCTTCAATTGTTTACGGCGCGAATCGACGCCCATTTCAGCCATTGAGATCATCATAGACAATCCAACACATGTACCGATTCGGATCAATGATTCACGATCCGACGTATGTGGTCCTGTTCCGTAATACCAGTAAATTCCGAGACCGATGATGATGGCTGGAATGATGAGACTCCAGACTCTTCCTCGCCTTGCTAAGTAAAATTGTACGATACAGACTGTGACAATACCAATGACGATTCCTACCGTTTCCATCCTATCGCCTCTCCCCTATGATTATATCAATAATATTAACTTTAAAATCAATAATATTCAACTTTATTTTAAATATAATCAAAAATAAGAGCTTTTCTTTAAAAACAGTCTGCTTTAATCTATTTTCAGGCACGAAAAAAAGAAGGACTGACGATTCAGTCCTTCCTTGTGTTTACGACGATCACGCACTGCGGACGTCGTCCTTTTTACCTTCTGTCGACATGAACGTCTCGAGTTGGTCTTCGTCTAGGACACCTTCCCACTTCGCGATGACGAGTGAAGCCAGCGTGTTTCCTGTCACGTTGACAACCGAGCGCATCATATCCATGATTCGGTCAATCCCCGCGATGAAGGCAAGTCCTTCTGCCGGGATGCCGACCGTACCGAGTGTTGCGAGTAACACAACGAAGGAGACGCCAGGAACGGCAGCCATCCCTTTTGATGTCAACATCAAGACGAAGACAAGCGTTAATTGTGTTCCGATCGATAGATCAATCCCGTACATCTGCGCGATGAACAAGGCAGCAAGTGCTTGATAAAGCGCTGAACCATCAAGGTTGAATGAATAACCCGTCGGTACGACGAAGCTGACGATTGATTTCGGAACGCCCATCCGTTCGAGTTTTTCCATGACGCGCGGCAGTACCGTCTCAGACGATGCCGTTGAATACGTCAACAATAACTCGTCTTTGAAGATGCGTGTGAAATCAGATACCCGAATGCCAACCCACTTCATGATCGCACCGAAAACGATCACCATGAAAAGAAGTGCTGTGACGTATAGCGTCGCAATCAATTTAAACAATGAACCAAGCGATTCAATCCCAAACGTCGAGACCGTGACACCGATCAAGGCGAAAACACCAATCGGCGCGAATTTCATGACGATATTGACGAGGTTGAACATCGCTGCTGCGACGCCTTCAAAGAAGCGAACGACCGGTTGACCCTTCTCCCCTGCAAAACCGACACCGAGTCCGAATAAGACTGAGAAGAAAATAATAGCGAGCATATCACCGCGGACCATCGCGTCCAAGATATTCGTTGGAACGATGTTGACGATCTTGTCGACGAGTCCTGCGTCCTGCGTCGTCTCTTCTGTCTCGACATATGTCGAAATATCCGTCTTATCGAGTGTCGACATGTTGATACCGGCACCCGGTTCAACAAGATTGGCTGCGAACAGCCCCGTGAAGATTGCGATCATCGTTACGATTGTGAAGTAACCGAGCGTCTTGACGCCGAGGCGTCCGAGACTTTTCGGACTACCGACTGATGAGACACCGAGGACGATCGTCGTGAAGACGATCGGAACAACGATCATTTTCATCATCCGGATAAAGATGTCACCGATTGGCTTGAGCCACTCCGCGACATGGGGATTCCCATAAAATACACCACCGACTGTGATCCCAAGAATCAAGCCGATTAAAATTTGCCAGGCAAGGCCAATTGGCTTACGTTTCGTAGTTGTCATACGCTTCCTCCTTATACATCCGTCTTACTTGTATCCTACATGTAGTGGAACATAAGAATTTTGTCCTAAATACAGTCCGTTGTCAAATCGTTCTGTTATAGTACAAAACTGAAATTCATACAAAAAAACGTCCAAACTCCGCTTGTTTCCAAGCGTTTTGGACGTTTGAACATTATTCAAGATTGTTGATTGACGCGTTCCTCAATCAACGCCCGATTGCGTTTTTTGAAGACTTCATTGTGTGACGAGACCATCGCCACTTTTGGTGCTTCCGGTTCAATAAACCGTTTCGCCCGGTTAACGGCGTTTGCCGCATCTTGGAAGGCACCTGAGATCAAGTGGACCTTCCCGTCGTGTGACAGGATATCTCCGGCAGCATATAGCCCCGGTACACTCGATTCACTCGCCGCATTTCCCGCAATGTAGAAGTCATCGACACGTGCGATATCGAGATCACAGGCGTCAAGAAGTGCCGCATCCTGTTCGTAGCCATGATTGATGATGACTTCATCAATCGGAATCTCGACAATCTCATCCGTTTGACAGTCGATCAATTCGACCGACGCAATCCGCTGGTGATCGGGGCTTGCGATCAGTTTATGAATCGTTGTATTTAAGAGACAAACAGCTGAGCTTTTGACGAGTTGATCGACCTGCGCCTCGTGCCCTGAAAAACAATCCCGGCGATACGTGACGTAGACTTTTTTTGCGACCGGTTCGAGCTCGTTTGCCCAATCAATCGCCGAGTTCCCACCACCTGAGACGATGACGGTCTTTCCTTTAAAGCGTTCAATCGATTTGACGGTATAGTTCAAGTTCGAGACTTCGAAGCGTTCCGCACCTTCGACTTTTAATTTTTGTGGATTGAGGATGCCGCCGCCAACTGCGACAATGACCGTCTTCGAATAATGGATCCGCCCCGATTCTGCTTCTAAGACGAAATTGCCGAAGACGTCTTTTGCAATCGAGATGATCTTTTCATTCAATTGAACAGTCGGTTGAAACGTCAATCCTTGTTCGACGAGTTGAGCCATGAGTTTTTCACCGGTGATCGGTGGTTGTCCACCGACGTCCCAGATCATCTTTTCCGGATAGACGTGCAGTTTTCCTCCGAGTTCTGCTTGATACTCGATCAATTTCGTCTTCATGCCCCGAAGACCACTATAGAACGTCGAATATAACCCTGCTGGTCCTCCACCGATGATCGTTACGTCGAACAACTCTTGCTCCCTCATCTCACTCACTCCTCATCCTCGATTGTTATTGATTATCATTCTCACTCTCTCATGATAACGTGAACATCTCTTGAACACAAGAAAAAATGTTGACAGCGTTTTTATGAGACTGGTATGGTTAATGAGACGATAGTGATAATCATTATCATTGAAAACGGAGAGAACAACGAAGGAGTCGTCGCTCATGGTACGTCTAGCAACAGAAGAAATCAATATCGGCTACGGTGATCGTCCCATCGTCAAGGACTTGTCCGTCCAAATTCCTGATCGGCAAATCACGACGATCATCGGAGCAAATGGATGTGGCAAATCAACTTTATTGAAAGCGATGACACGGATCATTCCCCACCAATCGGGACGTGCGTTGCTTGATGGTCTCGATATCGCGAAGGAAAGCACGAAGCTACTTGCTCGGAAAATGGCTATTCTGCCACAGACTCCAGAGAGTGCAAGTGGTCTGACGGTCGCAGAGCTTGTCTCATACGGTCGTTTCCCTTATCAAAAAGGATTCGGACGCTTAACGAAACACGATTACGAGATCATCGATTGGGCACTCGAAGCAACGGATACGATGGCGTTCAAACATCGTCCAGTCGATGCGCTATCGGGTGGTCAGCGTCAACGCGTCTGGATCGCGATGGCACTTGCCCAAGAGACGGACATCATCTTCCTCGATGAACCGACGACTTATCTTGATCTCGCCCACCAACTTGAGGTGCTCGAGCTACTTGAGCATCTCAACCGGACCGAAGGACGGACGATCGTCATGGTCCTGCATGACTTGAATCAAGCGGCACGCTTCGCCGACTACATCATCGCCATGAAAAACGGCGAAGTCGTCAAAGCTGGGACGTGTGAGGAAGTCATCGCAAAAGACGTTTTACAAGAAGTATTCCATATCGATGCTGAAATCGGACGCGATCCGCGTACGAACAAGCCGATGTGTATCACTTACAACTTAATCAAGGGAGATTGAATCATGAAGAAACTACTTTTACCGGTTTTACTCATTCTCACGCTCGTCATTGCAGCGTGTGGCAATACAGAGAAGAAGGACGATGCAGCATCTGGTTCGAAAAATGAGACGATCACGTACAAATCAGAGAATGGTGACGTCAAAGTTCCCGCTAATCCAAAACGTGTCGTTGTCCTCGCTGGTTTCGCTGGTAACGTCATGGCACTCGACGTACCTGTCGTGGGTGTCGATTCGTGGTCAAAAGCGAATCCGAAGTTCGATAAGCTCAAAGACGTAACGGAAGTTTCGGAAGAGAACGTTGAAAAAATCATCGAACTCGAGCCAGACTTGATCATCGGCTACTCAACAACGAAAAACCTTGATAAAATCAAAAAGATTGCTCCGACGGTCACGTACACATACGGAAAAGTCGACTACTTGACGCAACATATCGAAATCGGTAAATTGCTCAACAAAGAACAAGAAGCACGCGACTGGGTCAAAGACTTCAAAACACGCGCTGCTGCTGCCGGTAAAGATATCAAAGCAAAAATCGGTGAAGATGCAACCGTGTCTGTCATCGAAAGCTTCGATAAACAACTCTACGTCTTCGGCGATAACTGGGGTCGTGGAACAGAGATTCTCTATCAGGAAATGAAATTGAAAATGCCGGATAAAGTCACGAAGATGGCATTAAAAGACGGATACTACGCGTTGTCACCGGAAGTCCTTCCTGAATACGCAGGCGACTACCTCGTCTTCAGTAAGAGTGCAGAAGCAGACAACTCATTTACGAAAACGGATACGTTCAAAAACATTCCAGCCGTCAAAAACGATCGTGTCTTTGAAGTCGACTCGAAGGAGTTCTACTTCAACGACCCTCTCACACTCGAACGTCAACTCGAGTTCTTCAAGAAAAGTTTCCTTGGCGCATAATGAATAAGGGAGGGAACCTGCGGGATCCCTCCTTTTTTTTTGCGGCTCACTCCCTGAATCAGAAATGGAGGCGACATTCATGTCAGCTGGTCGAATTCCGTTCGGCATTAAAATCACACTCGGTCTCGTCCTCTTTTTCGGGATGTTCTGGATCGCGATGACGTTCGGCGCTGCCGATACGACGATACGTGAAGTTTGGAACGCCTTGACGTTCGGACCATTAAATGAAAAAGCAAAAATCGTTCAAGAAATTCGCTTACCTCGCGAACTAGCAGCGATCCTCGTCGGGGCAGCACTCGGTGTTTCTGGTGCAATCATGCAGGCGATGACTCGTAATCCACTTGCCGATCCCGGTCTGCTTGGTCTGACGGCAGGTGCGAACGCGGCACTTGCGCTCGTCATCGTCCTGTTCCCGAAGATTGACTACTTCGGTATCATGCTTGCGTGTTTCGTCGGAGCAGCACTTGGAGCAGGACTTGTCTTCGGAATCGGGGCTTCAAAAAAAGGTGGTTTCTCACCGCTCCGGATCGTCCTTGCTGGTTCTGCGATCTCCGCTTTTCTTTACGCGATTGCGGAAGGAATCGGGATCTATTTCAAAATTGCCCAAGATGTCTCCCAATGGACGTCCGGTGGGCTTGTCGGTTCAACTTGGGGGCAACTCCAAGTCATCGCACCGGTTATTGCGATCGGAATCGTGATTGCCTTTATTTTCTCTCGGCAATTAACGATTCTTAGTTTATCGGAAGAAGTCGCGCTCGGACTCGGACAGAACATCCAGCGCATCAAGGCGGTACTTTACGTCGTCGTCATCCTGCTTGCGGGTGCTGCCGTAGCACTCGTCGGCAACATGGCATTCATCGGACTGATGATTCCGCATATCGTCCGCGCGATCGTCGGGACGGACTATCGGTTCATCCTGCCAATGACCGCAATCTTCGGTGCAACATTCATGTTGCTTGCTGATACGATTGGACGAACATTATATGCACCTTATGAGACACCGGTCATCGCGATCGTCTCGATGCTCGGGCTACCGTTCTTCCTCTTGATCGTTCGGAAAGGAGGGCGTGCTTTCTCATGATGGAATCTCGCTTACGTCGTCGCCAGCAACTGACGTTTTGGACGTTACTGGCACTATTGATCGCAACACTCATCGTCAGCATCGGTCTTGGGCCTGCCTCCTTATCGTATGATCGTTTACTGCCGACGTTACTTGGAAACGGTTCGTTCAAAGAAGAGTTCGTCCTCTATTCGCTCCGTTTACCGCGACTGCTCATCACCGTCATGGCAGGAATGGCGCTCGCCTTATCGGGTGCGATTCTCCAAGGAATCACTCGCAATGAACTGGCTGACCCGGGTATCATCGGCATCAACACAGGAGCTGGCGTCGCCGTTGCCTTGTTCTTCCTGTACTTCCCGACCGATGTCGGATCATTCATTTATCTGTTGCCGATTGCTGCCTTCTTCGGTGCACTCGTGACTGCGACGGCAATCTACCTGTTCTCGTACGACCGCGTGCAAGGACTCCAACCGATCCGCTTAATCTTGACCGGCGTCGGCTTCTCTATGGCGTTATCCGGAATCATGGTCATCCTGATTTCATCGACGCGTCGGGAGAAGGTCGACTTCATCGCCAAGTGGCTTGCCGGTAACATCTGGGGCACGGACTGGATCTTCGTCTATTCGCTCTTGCCTTGGTTACTCGTCTTGATTCCGCTGACATTCTACAAAGCGAATAAGCTCAATCTGCTTGCCTTGAATGAACCGGTCGCAATCGGTGTCGGCGTTGCGATTGAAAAAGAACGAATCCAGCTCTTGTTGACTGCCGTTGCGCTCGCCGCTGCTGCCGTTTCCGTCACGGGTGGTATCTCCTTCATCGGTCTGATGGCACCACATATCGCCCGCGCCCTCGTCGGACCACGGCATCAGTTCTTCCTGCCGATCGCCCTCTTGCTCGGCGGCTGGTTGCTTGCGTTCGCTGATACGATTGGACGCAACATCGCGGGACCAGATGGCGTACCGGCTGGGATCGTCGTCGCCTTGATCGGCGCACCTTATTTTATCTATCTCTTGTTGAAGAAATAATCAAAAATCCGCATCAAACAGCTTTTTTTCGCTGATTGATGCGGATTTTTTGCTTTAACGTTTCCACCACGCACGTTCGATTTCACCCATCGTTACGTACGCCGGATCGATTTGTTTGGCTAATCGGTTCAGTCGAGTGACGCCAAGACCGACTCCGCCGCTCCAGATAAGTAGGAGAACGAATAGATAACCGGGAGCATTTGGAATCGACAGCATAACGAAGGCAATCAGCCATGCCACAACATAACCGATGATCGTCAGGTGAGCGACCTTCTGAACAGTCTGTTGATAGATACCTTGCGTTAAATAGGACTTCATGAGTCGTAGCCGAACGATTTCACGAACGACTCCAATCCCGCAAAGACAGAAAAACAAGATTTGCCCAAAGACGGATTCCACCACTGGTAAAAACCAAGCAAGTATTGCGACAATCAATCCAGGAATCAAAAAGAAATAGGTGACGACACGCACCGGTCGTTTCATTAAATTCAGACGTGCTTGTCGCTCGAATAGGTGTTCCATTTTGAAGTTCCTTTCTGTTTGACGAAGCGGACTACTTCTCCGTCACTGATATAATCTGGATCACGCGCCCCGTCACGTCGGATAATCCATTCGCTGATGAAATAGAGCGGAGTTAAGATGACGAAGATCGCTACAAGCATCTTCCAGAACGGTCCCTCGATCGTCTGGATGATGACGATCGTTAACACGGCATACAGCAGGACGTGGCTACCGACACGAAGTAAAAATTGCCGACGGACCTGTGCTTTTGAGAGATAGCCATCTAAAATTTTTCTCTTTTTTAACTGATAACGAAAATCGGAACCGAGAAAAACAGCTGGAATCGTCAAAATCAACATGGGGATATCCGTCCACTCAATCAAGATACCGACTGTTATGAAAAGGAACACGTTCCAGTACCAACGCGTGCCGAGCCACTCGACGTCCCGGTACGCGAGCGCAAGTTGTTGTAGACGTTCTTCACGAGCCGTTTGCATGACATCGTCTCCTTTAGCGGGCTTTGTGGATTTCTTGTTCCGTGATGTACGTAGGGTCGATCTTTCGTGAGACGGACTCTAGCGTTTTTCGACAAATCCAGTAGAACGGGATGACGACGATGACGAGCCCGATCAAGAAGGAGATGCTCGGACGATTGACTGTCCAGACGATCAAACCGGCAAGCGCTCCGTATTGTAAGATGCCGATCAGGACGTGCACCTGGTAGAGACGTTTTGCTGAATCCTTTGATGTATACTCCGCGACAAGCGCAAACCGCTTCCGTTGTACGAGCATGTCATAGCCAAAATACAATAATGGAACGATCATGGCGTAGACTGGTTTCTCGAGTGTGTTACTCAGTGCTAAAAATGCCGCAAGCAAGACCCACATGCCGGTCTTTGTCTTTTGGTGCATCTCTTCGTAAAGCGTCGCTAATGCTTCCGTTTGTGTATGTACGTGTTCCATGATCTCCCACCTTCCTATACTGTCATATACTTACATTTTACTGGATCGGTTTCATCTGTAGTACGATTTTTCGAAAAAAAGATGTCTTGCCGCTTCGGACAAGACATCTTTCATTAGAGACTACGCACTGACCTGGATGATGAGATAGATGACGCTATAGGCAACGATTGCGAGTGGTATCATCGCGACACCGATTAACCAGCCGTTCTTGTCACGGATACCGAGATATAAGACGAGACACCCTACGATGAAGGCGATTAAGGTCGTAAACGGATTCATGGTTGTTCCCCCTCTGACTTGTTTCTGTTCTTAAAATTCCCCCTCCGCTCGTCTGATAAACCCGTCAAAGCGCTTCGTGATACAAAAGAAAAGCCAGACGGATCTCCGCCTGACTATATCTGCAGTTACTTATTTTTTCGTGATGACGACTGTTTTCGTAACAACGTGTCCACCGAGATCCTTCAGTTTCAAGTTGTACGTGTTTTTACCCTTCTTCAGCGTCACTTTTTTCGTGATCGTCTTTTTGAAGGCTTTCATTTCGTACGGCTCTTTGAACGTGCGGCGGTATTCCGCACTACCATTGAAGTCGAAACGTAACTCGCTGTAGTTATCGCGAAGAACGATCTTCATCTCTGCTGTCTTTGTTTTACTTGAGACAGTTTTTGGTGCTGTGACACGAATCGTTGGTAGTTCTGTGTCGATGATGACTTGACGGTTGAACGCAACACGGTTCCCTTTGCCATCATATGCTTCGACCTTGAATGACTTGACGCCATCCGTCGTGTACGTCACGTCGTGGCTGAACGCATAGTTTTGTTGCGCTGCATCGAAGCGGAGCTTGACAGATTTACCGTTGATTTTGAACGATTTAATCCCTGATTCATCAGAGACGTGACCTGCGATGTTGATGACTTTCGATGTCGCAAGACCAAGTGCAACTGGTGTATCGATTTGAACGTTCGGTACCGCTTTATCAACACCTGTCGTGTTGACGTCTTTTTTCACACTGTTTCCTGCATAGTCTTTGACGACGAAAGCAATTTTCGCACGCTCTGGAAGATCAGTTAGCGTGTACGCTTTTTCTGTTGCAGCAAGTGGCTGTTTCAAGACACTCTTGCCATTAACGAGAATGTCATATGACGCGACTCCTGTACCTTGATCACCTGCAGTCCACGAGAGTGTTGCTTTCGAAGCATCCCACTTCACAGTTGCTGCCGGTTTTTTCGTATCGACATAGACTGGGAAGAGATTCGATTGCCATTTGGCATTCGGATAATCGATGACTGATTTGACTTTGTAGTAGTAAAGACCATCTTTGACTGGTTTACCGTTAATTGTTCCATCCCAAGCAGCGCTTGTGACTGGTGTGAATCCGTCCTCTGAACCGCTATCGTAGTAGTTCTTGACGACGTCGGTTTGCATATCGAGCTTTTGGAGCGTTGCTTTATTCCGGTCAAGAATCGAGTACTCGACTTTTTTCGCATTACGAAGGAACGAGATGATCGGGAATGCTTCATCCGCGCTACCATCGTTGTTTGGTGAGAACGAGACTTTGTTCGCAACGACATCACCAGCAGCGTTCGCACCGAGGAACTCGAAGTTATCCTTCACTTCTGTCGCTAGACCTGTCAAACCGTAGAACGTGTTCTCTTCATCGTACAACGGGGCATCTAGAATCGGTGCTTGATCCCATTTCCCTTTAAAGCCAACGTAAGGAACCGTCAACTCTGGGTTTTTGCTCTTCGTATCGATTAAACGGACGAATCCTTCGACGAAGTAGCCGTTCTCAAAGACTTGTTCAAGTGGAAGCTCGTTTGCCCAGTCTGTTGTATCCTTCAAGTCGACCGACACACTGACTTTCGTTGAGCTCTTCGGATTAATCGAGACCGAGCTTGCTTTCTTCGAACCGACTGCGAATGAGATTGGATATGTGCCTTTATTCGCATCCACCGTACCAATCGTGCCTTTTTTGAAGATTCCGTTCGCTTCTAAGAAGTTCGATCCTTCTGCGCCGAGATCCGACTGAACCGTTCCGGCTAACTTATACGTCACTTTTTCACTGCTGTAGTTTTTCAAATCAAGTGTGAACGTGAACTTCTCGCCGACTTCCTTCAAGGATGCCTTACCTTCACCCGACTTCGTCTCCGTGACGACGACTGGCGTCTTCATGGCAGCACGCAGATCCATCAGTCCAGCTCCCTCACGACGTGGTGAGTAGAAGTTACCTGTTTTTAGTTGCGCGTTGTATTTTCCCTGATCGAGTTGCGGACGCGACGTGTTCATCAAGATGTTCTTCGCGAGTTTAACGCGTGTCGCACCGTCGACTTTGAAGTCTTTTGCGATCCGTTGCATGACGAGTGCCGTTCCACCAGCAACGTGCGGTGCTGCCATCGATGTTCCACTCATGACGCCATATTCATTATCGTTGAGCGTTGAGTAAATTTTTCCGCCTGGTGCCGTGATTTCTGGTTTGAAGTCAAGGCTTGGCGTGACACCCCATGACGTGAAGTCAGACATTTGTCCTGCGACCGGGTTATCGGCTGAGACTGCTTTTCCGTCGAATGTGACAGCAATTGCCTTGCCCTCTTTCGCTTTGGCTTCGAGCTCGTTTCCATCTTTGAGACTCAGCGTTACCATCGGAATCGTTGGATTGTTGAGCGCCATGCTGACGTAATCACCATGATCGACTCGACCACGGACGATGACACCTGCTGCGCCTTGCTTCTCAGCTTCAGCTTGGATCATACCGTAGTTGAAACCACCGTTACGCACGACGAAGACGACTTTCCCTTTGACGTCTTTGCCTTCGTAGTTCGAAGCTTGACCGTCACCGACATACACGACATCCTTCTTCTCTTTATCGAAAACAGCAATCGGATTCGGTGAATCTTGTTTTTGGTATGCCAAATAACCAGCATCCTGATTGTCAATCGTCAGAGCCATGCCTTCAAGTGTCAATTTCGTATTCTCGAGCGATGCGACTTGAAGCGCTTGGCTCGTTAATCCTGGTGCACCGACGACACCGATATCCGGGTTTGCTGTATACGGGTTACCAGCACCATGACCTGCGAATGCCGAGTTACCAGCAGAGATCGCACACAAGATACCGTTGTTCATCGCGTTGACGATCGCGCGTTGCTCTGGGTCATCTGCGTTGACGAACGATGCCGTCGAACCGAGACTCATATTGATGACATCTGCTCCGAGTGCGATCGCATCATCGATTGCTTTGATGTAGATATCACTGAACGTCGATGGCATCCCTGGATCGTTTCCAAAGACCTTCATCGCGAGAAGTTGTGTTTCCGGTGCAACACCTTTGATGCCACCGTTTGCTTCATCCCCGTTTGCTCCAACTGTACCCGCTACGTGCATCCCGTGCATCGATGCGCCCGCGCCTAAGTCACGGATTTCGCTATCGTGATCGGCATAGTTATAGCCGTACGGTACTTTTTCCGTGAAGTACTTTCCTTTTAATCCTTTTGTTTCTTTTGCACTGTCGACTTTCGAAGAGGTTAAATCGATCTTCGTCTCCGGGCTCAAAACCATGTCCTTGTGCGACGGATCAATCCCTGTATCGATGACTGCGACAACAGTTCCTTCCCCCTTAAACCCATAGTCCTGCCATGTTTCCTTTGCATTGACCATATCTTTGCTGTACAGCATGTCTGGCTTGGCACCTTTAGCGACTTCTGGGCGCGCGTATTCATGCGCGATATGTACGCTCTTGACCCCGCTCAGTTGTTTGATGTCTTCAATGTCACCGAACTTCACTTCACCACTGAATCCGTTGATGACGGTCGTGAAGCTTTCCTTATATGTAACTGGAATTGCTTTTTTAGCGATTGCTGACTTGACTGATTTTTGGACGCTGACAAGACGATTTTTGATCGACTCTTTTTCGGCATTGCTCAATGTGCTATACCGCTTATTTTGAGCCTGGGCGATTTGAATCGCTGGCTTCTCTTCCATCTCGATGACGACACGGACTTTATCCGATTGCTTGTAGTTCTTTTCTTGCCCCGATTTCTTCAGCGAGAGCGCCTGTGGTTTTTGACCTGTTGCTTTGTCTTGCGACGACAGTGCACCTTGCGCACTGACTAAATTGGAAGACGTCATTAAGACGGCTGCCATAAGTGCAATTTTCTTCTTCATGCGTTCGTTTCTCCTTTTCTGTAAAACCATATTAGTACTACTAATAAAACAGTTAAACGAAAATTCTGTATATTTAGTTTAATGAATTTAATGGAAATAAACAATTTATATCTGTCTATTTTTTTTATTTATTTGTTTTTCATGACATTTTATATTTGTAAGGAATTTAACTGGGAACAAAATAAAAACTCCTCGGAGCCTCGAGGAGTTGGATGTATGAGATTGGTGGAGACTATCGGGATCGAACCGACGACCTTTTGGCTGCCAGCCAAACGCTCTCCCAGCTGAGCTAAGCCCCCATGAATTATCTTTAGTATACGCATCACTAACTGCTTTATCAATATAAAAATAACGCTTTCATAAAAAAGAATTCCTCCCGAAAATCGTCGGAGGAATTCACGATTCATTTATTCAATTCACGCATCAAATCCGCCTGTCGTTCAAGCTCTGCCTGTTGCTCGAGGATCAAGACCTTTTTGTACGTTCGCGCAGAAATCAAGATACTGATTTCATAGAGAACGAACAACGGCACTGAGATCATCAAGTGTGACGTCACGTCCGGCGGTGCAATTAGTGCTGCAACGACGAACAGCGCAAAATACGCATATTTCCGATTCTTTCGCATGAAATATGGCGTCACGAGACCTAGACGTGTCAGGAACATCGTCACGACCGGCAATTGAAAGAGAAGACCGAACGGCATCGTCAATCGAATTAGGAAACTGAAGTAGTTCTCCACTCCGATGACTTGTTCAATCCCTAACTCTTTCCCGAGATCCGTTGAGACTTCAAGCAAGAATGGAAGCAACCAGAAATACGAGAAGGCTACGCCAGCCAAAAACAGAAAGAAGATGACTGGAATATACGTCAGTGTCGCTTTTTGCTCCTTGTCATAAAGTCCTGGTCGGACGAATGCCCAGAGTTGATACATCCAGAACGGTGACGCTAAAATCAGCGCAATGATGAACGCAAGATTCAAATACAACATTAAAGGATCGGCGACGTTGAAGGCATTCAAACCGATGCCGAGCTCTTTTAAGTCCGCTTGTAGAAAACGAACGAGCGGTCGGACGAGCGGAAATGCGACAGCGAACAGGACGACGACGATGATAAGCGACCAGACGATCCGTTTCCGGAGTTCGTCTAGGTGCGACGTCATGCTTTGCTCTTGATCAACCGTCATGATTCAATCACTTCTCTTTCGGTTCGTCCTTTTTATCGTCGTCCATGATGCCGTTCGTGGCATTCTTGAACTCTTTCAATGTCTGACCAGCAGCACGTCCGAATTCTGGTAACTTCTTCGGTCCGAAGATGATCAACGCGACGACTGCGATTAATCCGATGCTCGCAGGTCCGATACCTAGTGTGAGCGGGATAAGGTTTTCCATTATGATTTCACTCCTTCAGCTGATTGCGAATAATGCTTCATGAAATAAACTAACGACTGCAACTCGATCGATAAATCGATGTGATGGACCCGGACGCTCGCTGGCACGTTCAACCGTGCAGGCGTAAAGTTCAGAATGCCTGTCACACCATACTCGACTAACTCATCCGCTACTGACTGCGCGAACTGCGATGGAACCGTCAAGATGGCAACATCGACCTGATTCGCTTCGATTTGTTCTTTCATGTCCGAAACATGATAGATTGGAACGTCATGCGTCGTTGTTCCGACCTTCTCTTCGTCCGCATCAAACGCAACGACTATCCGAGTACTATTATTCTTTAAAAAGTTATAATTTGCAAACGCTGTTCCGAGATGACCGACCCCGATTAAGGCAACATTCGTCACCTCATCTTGATTCAAGGTTTTCCGGAAAAACGTTAAGAGATGTTGAACGTTATATCCATACCCCTTCTTCCCTAATGCCCCAAAGTAGGAAAAGTCGCGACGAATCGTTGCTGAATCAACCTTCACCGCCTCGCTTAACTCAGCAGAAGAGACGCGGAGCTTGCCTGAATTGTATAAACTTTGGATGAAGCGATAATATAGCGGCAACCGTTTTGCTGTCGCTTGTGGAATTTTTGTGTCTGGTCCATTCATCCTGCAGTTCCCCCTTCGGCCACATCCATCGTGGCACCCAAATCTTTGCAAAAAGCTTTCTACTCTCCTTGATTGTAAACCACTTCACATAGAGTCACAAATAATATATTCCGCAGGACCGCGTGCTTTTGTTCATGATAGACTAAAGGGTGGAAGGATGGATGGAAATGATACTCTTACAAGTCAATCAACTCTCAAAATCATTCGGCGTCGAGCCGATTTTAGAAAATATCAAACTAGAAGTACAAGAACGCGACCGAATCGCACTCGTCGGACGAAATGGTGCCGGGAAATCGACCTTGCTCAAAATCATCGCTGGCGAACTGAGTCATGACTCGGGCGACATCATGAAGGGCAAAGACGTTAAAATCGGTTATCTCGCACAAGACAGTGGTCTTGAATCGAATGAGTCGATTTGGAACGAGATGCTGACCGTCTTTGAACATTTACAAGAACAAGAACGGACACTACGCCGGATGGAAATCGAAATGGGCATGGAGCATATCTTGAACGACCCGGTTGCTTACGATCGTCTCTTGAAGACGTACGACCAAGCGCAACACGACTTCTCAGAAGCGGGTGGATATCAGTTCGAAGCGAATATCCGCTCCGTCCTGCACGGAATGCGCTTTTATCCCGACGATTACTCACGCCGAATTCAAACGTTATCCGGTGGTCAACGGACGCGTCTCGCTCTAGCGAAGATGCTCTTGCAAGCACCAGAGCTTCTGATTCTTGATGAGCCGACCAACCACCTTGATATCGATACGCTCGCTTGGCTCGAAAGTTACCTCGGCGGTTATCGTGGCGCTGTCCTGATCGTCTCGCACGACCGTTACTTCCTCGACCAAGTCGTCAATGTCGTCTATGAGCTCTCTCGCAATGTCTGTCGTAAGTTCACGGGGAACTATACGAAGTACTTGGAGCAAAAAGCGGCATTGTACGATCAGGAAATGAAACAATTCGAACAGCAGCAAGAAGAAATCGCGAAGATGCAGGACTTCATTCAACGCAATATCGCTCGGGCAACGACGACAAAACGTGCTCAAAGTGTTCGAAAACGACTCGAGAAGGTCGACCGGCTCGATCGACCGGATGGAGATGAACGCAGCACGGTCCTCTCCTTCCCGATTGAAAAACAGAGCGGGAACGACGTTCTTCAAGTCAATCAACTGGCGATCGGTTACGAAGAAGCCGTCTCAAAAGACATCACGTTCCGCTTGCAACGTGGTGAATCACTCGCACTCGTCGGACCAAACGGAATCGGGAAGTCGACGCTCTTAAAAGTCCTCGTCGGTCGTCTCCGTCCGCTGTTCGGTGATTTCCGTTTCGGAACCGGCGTCTCAATTGGCTATTACGATCAAGAGCAGGCGGAACTCAATGACCGAAATCGTGTCATCGATGAGATTTGGAACGAATGGCCTCTGATGCGCGAACAAGAAGTCCGTTCTGTACTCGGACAATTTTTGTTTAGCGGTGACGACGTCTTCAAGATCGTCCATGAGTTATCAGGTGGAGAACGTGGGCGCCTCGCACTCGCAAAACTGAAATTACGAAAAACAAATGTCCTCGTCCTCGATGAGCCGACGAACCATTTGGATCTTGATTCGAAAATGGTTCTTGAAAATGCGCTCGTCGACTACGAAGGAACGCTACTCTTCGTCTCCCATGACCGGTACTTCATCGACCGGATCGCGACACGCGTCATCGAGATGAGTGAAGCCGGCGTGACGGAATACCTCGGTGATTATTCGTACTACACCGAGAAGAAAGCGGAGCAAGAAGAAATTGCTCGTCTTGAAGCGGAGGAAGAAAAAGCCGCAAAAGTCACGGCGTCGAAGACGATTGACAAAGAAGCACAGAAGGAAGAAAAGAAACGTCGTCAGCAAATCGAACAACTCGAACAAGATATCGAGCGGCTCGAACAGCGTTCAGCGGAAATCGAACAGTTGCTTTGCGAACCGGAAGTCTTCAATGATATTCCGAAAGCGACAGCGTTATCTGCGGAACGTGACCAAATTGATGTCGATCTACTCGAATTGATGGAACGATGGGAGAACCAACACTGATGCGCACGAAAAGCTTTTTCATCAACTTGACTCAAGGATTGTTATCCGGCATTCTTTATTTCGTACCGATGTATGCGGACTACGTGTCCGCCTTCATCCGCCCGGATGCCTTTAACGCTGCGCTTCCTTTGTTCCTTCTGATTGCTTGCATGATCGGACTCGTCATCCAGAC
Source organism: Exiguobacterium acetylicum (assembly GCF_022170825.1). NCBI lineage: Bacteria > Bacillati > Bacillota > Bacilli > Caryophanales > Exiguobacterium > Exiguobacterium acetylicum. The sequence continues at coordinate 2,920,448 of NZ_CP081878.1, forward strand.
ATGGAGCGGTCTACTCGTCAGTCTGCTCTCTGGACTGTGCTGTACGCTTCTGACGACACAACTCTTCGTTGAACTCAATGATCCGTTGATTCTATCGTATTATGGTAGTGTCTCACCGCTCATCGCTTTCTTGATCAGCTGTGTCGGCATTTGGGCACTCGCAATCGTCTTTTATTTGCTCGATGGCTACCAATACAGTAAACGCCACGGACTCGAGACCTCTTCAAACGAAATCGATTCGCAACCTTGAAGTCCGACCAACTGATTAGATGAACAACATGAGAAAAAGGAGTTGAGATTCCGGTAGCTAGTCCGGTAGCTCAACTCCTTTTTGTTTGAATCGACACGTTCGTCAAAATGGGTCGTACAATGTATCAGGCATTTACGCTTCTCTCATTTTGTCGGTCGAGCAATCGTAAACGTCTTCCCGATCGTCGCATAATCATTCCCTGCTAAACGCGCGACGGCTTTTAATCCTGCCGCGTCGATCCGGAACGACTCGACGAGTTTATCCGCGACGTGATAACGCAGTACCTCTCCAATTAAAAGATCGGCACCTTCTAGCTCGACGTGTTGCGTTAAGCGCATCTCGAACCGGATTTTTGCTTCCGCGATCCCCGGTACTTCGATTGAGTCGCTATCAACGAGTGTTAAATCCGTCCGCTCCAGTTCACTCTCTCCGTAAGCGAGTGGTGCAGCTGTCTCATTGACCGCATCGACGATCTCTTCACTGACGATATGGATGACGTAGCTTTGTTTCGCAAGAATGTTGCGTGCCGTATCTTTCTGTCCTTGATCCGTCCGTTGTACAGCAATGACGAGTTGCGGTGGACTGCTTGATGCGACCGTAAAGAAAGAAAAGGGTGCGGCGTTGACCGTCCCGTCTTCTCCTTGCGTCGTCACGAAAGCAATCGGACGCGGGATGATACTGCCAATCAGTAATTTATAGTTGTCTTTTGCGCTAAGCGTTGATGCCTCGAACTTCATGAATGCCCCACCTTTTTCCTCACCCGATCAGTGCAGCGAGTGAATAGTCTCCAGCACCGATCATCGCTACTCCAAGCGCGATGACGATCAATGCCATGTTGTATTCGTACCCGTTCTGCGTCACCCAGTAACCATTCGCACCGTGTACTTTGACGATCGCGACAAGCATCGAACCGATGATAAGGATGGCAGCGATCCACAGAAAAGCACCACCTGCGAACAATAAACCACCGATCAATTCAGCCAGACCCGCTGTAATTGCGAGTGCTTTTCCTGGCTTCATGCCGATTGATTCGAACCAACCGCCTGTTCCAGCGATGCCGTGTCCACCGAACCAACCAAATAATTTTTGTGTACCGTGTGCAGCGAATGTCAAACCGATGATTAAACGAATGATTAAAAGTCCTGTATCCATCATTTCTATCTTCTCCTTTTACCTAATGTTTTTTAGTTACTTTAAGTAACTTGATAAACAGACTATATCTTATCGCTTACTAAAAGTAAATAGATTTGTTTTAGTTCTTTTTGTTACATTAAGTAAAATGATTCGATTTTTTTAGCAGAAGCGGGTATACTACAACTATAGAAAGGATGAGTGCTGATGGAAGAAGTCGCAATCCAACCGGCTCTTTGTCCCAAAGTCGAACATGCCTTTGAAATCTTAGGTAAGAAATGGACAGGTCTGATTTTACGTCACTTGTTGACGAAGACATGTCGTTTCAATGAGATTCAAGATGCCATTCCCGAATTATCAGGTCGTATGCTCACGGAACGTATGAAGGAGCTCGAAGCGGAAGGCATCGTCATCCGGACTGTCATTCCCGATCGTCCGATTAAGATTCAATACAGTTTGACCGACAAAGGGCGCCAACTTGAACCGGTCATTCGTTCCATTGAAGAATGGGCCGAACTACAAGACTAATGTATAAAAAAGCATCTTCTTCGGAAGATGCTTTTTTATACGACCTTTGACATTGATAATCATTATCAATTAAAGTGGAGGAGTAAAGTGAAAGGAGGAAGATGCATGCATATCGCGATTGGATTCGTCAGCATGTCCGGTAATACGGAAGACATCGTCTCGATCATTCAAAGTGAGCTCGAGCAACATGATGTCAACGTGACGATTACAGAACTGGATCAATTCGTCGGGGAGGACTTATCACGTTTTGATGGTCTGCTGCTCGGCTCATATACATGGGGAGACGGTGATTTGCCATATGAAGCAGAAGATTTCGTCGAGGAGCTACGGGAACAACCCTTAAATGGGATGCCATCTGCTGCTTTTGGCTCTGGAGATCTCGATTATCCAAAGTACTGTGCAGCCGTTGATTTGATCGAAGAAGCATTAAAAGAAGCCGGGGCGACTATCGTCACGGATGGCTTAAAGATTGAGTTTGATCCCAACACCCCAGAAAAACAAGCTGCTTGTCGCGCATTCGCGCAGACCTTTCATCGTTTTTTACAACAGATCCATTCATAAGTATCGTTTGAATTCATTACGTAAGGGAATCCTTAAAACAGACTCTATGAAAGTGAGATGAATGTTTTATGACGATTCAAGCACTCGTCTTTGACGTCTATGGTACATTATTTGATGTCCATTCCGTCAAAGAACAAGCGGAGGAGCTGTATCCTGGGCACGGAGAGGCGATCAGTAAACGCTGGCGGGAGAAACAACTAGAGTACTCCTTCCTCCGGCAATTGAATGGACAATATGTCCCGTTCAGTCAAGTGACGCAAGATGCCCTCCGCTACGCATTACTCGAACTGAAGCTCCATGTGACGGAAGAGCAGATCACGACCCTCATGGAAACGTATCTGACACTTGATGTCTACCCAGAAGTCAGCTCCGTTCTCGAGACGATGGCGGATAAGCGCCTCGTCGTCTTCTCGAATGGTTCACACGACATGCTCGATCCACTGATCGAACAGTCAGGCTTAGCCGACCGGTTCGATCATCTCATCAGTGTCGATGACATCAAACAATACAAGCCGGCACCTGCTTCCTATATGCACGCCTTAAACACACTCGGTCTGAAACGTGAAGAGGTCTTGTTCATGTCCTCGAACGGTTGGGATATCACCGGGGCGAAGAGCTTCGGCTTCAAAACTGCATGGATCAACCGAAATGGACTTCCCGTCGAGGAATTGAACCTCGATCCGGATCGCATCTATGACGATTTGACCGGCATCACCGAATGGCAATGAACGAACAACAGCGGACTCCTGTTTAGGAATCCGCTGTTTTCATGGATTAGTAATTCGAAAGACGCGAGTAGCCCTTCTTGAATAGATCGAGTTTCAATCCACCCTCTTTTTCGATGAAGAAGAGGTATTCGTTTTGATCCGTATCTTTATAGAAAACCTTAAATAACGTTAACGTCCGCTCTTTATTGTTTTCAACAGCCGTCACCTCGTGCTTCGAGATCACCTCTGCTTGGACTTGTTCTGCATCCATCTTTTGAATCATCGGTTCGAATGACTTCTTTTCTTGATCCGTCACCGGTGTTCCAGAAGCAATCATGAAATAATCATCACTCGCCTTGTTCGTTAAACCATACTTCCGATCGACGATGACGACGTTACTGAGCTTCCCATTGACTGTCTGATCAAAAGCGTACAACTTTTGAATCCGGGTCTTTTCCCCTTCTGCTCGTCCGATTTCGTAAAGTGGACGTTGTTTCGTGTTCGTCTCGACTGCTTTCTTATCGGGTACGAGTTCTTCCTTATAGGCGACTTGGTATGCGTTGACGATTTCTCGGACCTGAAGCCCGATCGCGACGATGACCAGTACCGCTAACAATGCGATGATGACTTTTTTCATTCCATTTCCCCCAAGTTGTTCGGATTCCTTACTTTAAATCTAGCCCAGGTTCTGCATTCATGGCAAGTGTCGAATAGCGTAACGAACGATATGGATGAATCGCAGCAGCTCCGATCATCGCAGCATTGTCTCCACACAGGTGCATCGGTGGAATGACGAGATCGATTCCTTCCTTCGCACAAGCCGCTTCAAGACCGTGGCGTAATCCTTTGTTAGCGGCGACACCACCGGCAAGCAGCAGTTGGCGTCCGCCTTTATCCTTCACGGCACGGACCGCCTTCGTCACGAGTACCTCGACGACGCTCGCTTGGAAACTTGCGGCTAAATCTTCCGGAATGATCGTTTCTCCCCGTTGCTCAGCGTTATGCACGGCATTGATGACTGCTGACTTCAAACCGCTGAAGCTAAAGTCATACGAATCCTTTTCGAGCCAGACACGCGGAAAATGGAACGTATCCTGACCAGTCTGTGCCAGCTGGTCGATCCGTGGGCCACCTGGATACGGTAACTTCAACGTCCGAGCGACTTTATCATAGGCTTCCCCAGCGGCATCATCCCGTGTTTCACCAATGACTTCATATACACCGTCTTCCGGCATGTAGATCAGTTCCGTGTGCCCACCTGATGCAATCAAACAGACGAGCGGAAACTCAAGCTCTTGCACGAGACGATTCGCATAGATATGACCTGCGATATGATGAACACCGATCAACGGCTTATTATGTGCAAAAGCAAGTGTCTTTGCCGCACTGACGCCAACGAGTAATGCCCCGACAAGTCCTGGTCCTTCCGTAACGGCAATCGCGTCAATGTCGTCGATCGTGACGTTTGCTTCCGTCAACGCATCATCAATGACGTATGTGATCCGCTCAACGTGATGGCGTGAGGCGACTTCAGGCACGACGCCACCGAATCGTTTATGACTTTCAATTTGAGACGAGACGACATTCGATAAGATGTCGGTTCCTCCGCGGACGACGGCAGCAGCCGTTTCGTCGCAACTCGATTCAATTGCTAGGATCAATGGTTGTGTCATAGGTCTTCTCCCTCCAGCTCCAGCCAGTAGATGGCAGCATCTTCATTGTTATCTTGATAATATCGTTTTCGAACACCAACATACTGGAATCCAAGTTTTTCATATAACGTCCGCGCTGGTATGTTCGAGACACGCACTTCGAGCGTCATTGCCCGTAAACCGAGCGCCCGCCCGACTGCGATCAATGCTGTTAGCAGATCTTCTCCGAGTCCTTGTCCGCGGTGTGACTGCTTGACGGCGATATTCGTAATATGACCTTCATCCGCGATATGCCACAGACCAGCAAAGCCGACGATGCCGTCTTGATCGGCAACGACATAATAGGCATTCGGATTTTGCGTCATTTCCGCTTCAAAAGCATCTAGCGTCCACGGTGTCGCAAACGATTCGAGTTCGACGGCATGGACACCTGGAGCATCCTGCACGGTCATTCGGCGAATGATCTTACTCATGACGCTGTGCCTCGATCCATTTTGCTTCTGCTTCAGCCAAGCGCAGGTACCGTGGCTCAAACGCATGCGCTTCTACGGTCGGGCGTGTTGCACCGAGTAAAGCAAGTACTCCGGCGCGTGGCGTCCGAAATGCAGGGGCTGCCTTTTCGAATGGCTGAAGGAGTTCTTCAAACGCATCGACATCTCCCGTAACGAGCGTATCTGGCGCTAACGTCTTCACAAAAGACGCAGTCTCGACATGTTGTTCTTCACCGATTCGTTCTCCAGCGTCGTATACTCCGACAAAACCTGATCCGCGCCGTGCATCTTGAATCGCTGCAACACGTCCAGTATGACCTGTCGAAGCCGCCATCAACTCAAGTGTCGAGACCGCAACCAGTTCAATGCCGAGTGTATACGCGAGCGTCTTCGCGGTCGTCGCCCCAATCCGTAATCCAGTATAAGAACCTGGTCCATCGGCAACGACGACTCGTGTCAGTTGGGAGGGTGTCCATTTCGCTTCCGTCATCAAGCGCTCAAGCAATGGCATGAGCTTCGTCGCGTGATTTAACGACGTGACATACGATGCTTCTGCTACGATTTGTTTCCCATCTGAAAGAGCGACCGATAATTGTTTCGTCGATGTATCAATAGCTACGATTTTCATGATTTCAATCCCTCACATAATGTAATGTATCGTTCTCCGATCGGCGTCAGCTCAAAACGACGGCTATCGTCACCTGTTCGCGTAATCGTGATTGCCAACCGTTCCGGTGGGAGGCTATCCGCAATCAACTCAGACCACTCGACGACAGCGACGCCTTCACCGTTCAGATACTCTTCTAGTCCAATATCGTCGCCTGAACCTTCGAGGCGATAGACATCCATATGATAAAGAGGAAGACGTCCTGTATAGACTTTCATGATCGTAAACGTCGGACTGTTGACATGACGCGTCACACCTAATCCTTTTGCAAAACTTTGGGTGAATGTCGTTTTCCCAGCACCTAAGTCTCCATCAAGCGTAATGACCATTCCCGCTTCAGCACGTCGTCCGAGTTCAAGGGCTAAAGCAGTCGTTTCTTCCAAGCTGTTCATTTCCAGTTCTATCATACGATGTCTCCTCCTTTAATACGTACTGTTCGTCCTTCTCCATTGTACCGAAAGAAAAAGGCAAAAAAAAATACGAAACGCTGAACGTTTCGTAGTAAAGTTGAAGTTAAGTTTAAAATTGGTTGCGGGGGCCGGATTTGAACCGACGACCTTTGGGTTATGAGCCCAACGAGCTACCAGACTGCTCCACCCCGCGACGATAAACGTTTCGGATTTGATTATTTAAAAATTGGTTGCGGGGGCCGGATTTGAACCGACGACCTTTGGGTTATGAGCCCAACGAGCTACCAGACTGCTCCACCCCGCGATGATATAACGTTTCGACAGATATTAATATAACATGTGTCTTTTAAATTAGCAAGCCTTTTTGCCTTTTTTCTTTTTACTAACTGTCATAATGAATATTCTTCTATACTGATACGAAAGGAGTGATCAGATGGGATACTTATTAGATTTACGAAAAATCGTAGGAAACCGACCGTTGATCAGTGTTGGAGCAACCGTACTTGTCATGAACGCACGGCACGAACTGCTATTTCAATATCGTTCGGATACACACAGTTGGGGACTACCTGGCGGTTCGATGGAACCCGGTGAGACACTCGAAGAAGTCGCGATACGTGAGCTGCAGGAAGAAACCGGCCTTCAAGCTCTCAGTGTTCAACTGCTAGATGTCTTTTCTGGTCCTGATTACTTCTTCCGATATCCAAATGGTGATCAAACATATAGTGTGATTCATCTCTTTCAAGCATATAGTGTGATTCATCTCTTTCAAGCAAAAGGAGTATCCGGTACATTACAAATGACTGACGGAGAGAGTCTCAACCTTCGTTATTTTAAACTCGATCAACTACCAGACCCACTTGAAGCACGAGCTGCTGCGCTATTGAAACAAATCATCCCGCGTCTTGTTAAAACAACACCTTGAGTTTAATTAGATACCGTATTTTAAAACTGGCTGTCATCCGGTCAGTTTTCTTTTCCACAACAAAAAACTGACCTGCAATCTGCAGATCAGTCAAGTGCCTGGCAACGTCCTATCCTCACAGGGGGAAGCCCCCAACTACTTTCGGCGTTCAAGTGCTTAACTTCCGTGTTCGGCATGGGAACGGGTGTGACCACTTGGCTATCGTCACCAGACGACGGGCTCGCGCCCTCAAAACTGAAGTCATCAACAAGCATCTGCTAGAACAAGGCCTCGACCGATTAGTATCACTCAGCTCCACATGTCGCCATGCTTCCACCCGTGACCTATCTACCTCATCGTCTCTGAGGGGTCTTTCTTGATTACTCAAAGGGAAATCTCATCTTGGAGGGGGCTTCATGCTTAGATGCTTTCAGCATTTATCCCGTCCGCACGTAGCTACCCAGCGATGCTCCTGGCGGAACAACTGGTACACCAGCGGTGCGTCCATCCCGGTCCTCTCGTACTAAGGACAGCTCTCCTCAAATTTCCTGCGCCCACGACGGATAGGGACCGAACTGTCTCACGACGTTCTGAACCCAGCTCGCGTACCGCTTTAATGGGCGAACAGCCCAACCCTTGGGACCTACTCCAGCCCCAGGATGCGATGAGCCGACATCGAGGTGCCAAACCTCCCCGTCGATGTGGACTCTTGGGGGAGATCAGCCTGTTATCCCCAGGGTAGCTTTTATCCGTTGAGCGATGGCCCTTCCATGCGGAACCACCGGATCACTAAGCCCGACTTTCGTCCCTGCTCGACTTGTAGGTCTCGCAGTCAAGCTCCCTTCTGCCTTTGCGCTCTACGAATGATTTCCAACCATTCTGAGGGAACCTTTGGGCGCCTCCGTTACTGTTTAGGAGGCGACCGCCCCAGTCAAACTACCCGCCTGACACGGTCCTCCAGCCGGATTACGGCTGCGAGTTAGAGACTCTATGCATGAAGGGCGGTATCCCAAGGGTGACTCCTCCGAAGCTGGCGCTCCGGGCTCGACGTCTCCCGCCTATCCTGTACATCATGCACAAAGCCTCAATATCAGGCTGTAGTAAAGCTCCATGGGGTCTTTCCGTCCTGTCGCGGGTAACCTGCATCTTCACAGGTACTATGATTTCACCGGGTCTCTCGTTGAGACAGTGCCCAAATCGTTACGCCTTTCGTGCGGGTCGGAACTTACCCGACAAGGAATTTCGCTACCTTAGGACCGTTATAGTTACGGCCGCCGTTTACTGGGGCTTCGGTTCAAAGCTTCGCTTGCGCTAACCCATCCCCTTAACCTTCCAGCACCGGGCAGGCGTCAGCCCCTATACGTCATCTTGCGATTTAGCAGAGACCTGTGTTTTTGCTAAACAGTCGTTTGGGCCTATTCACTGCGGCTCTACTCATGTAGAGCGTCCCTTCTCCCGAAGTTACGGGACCATTTTGCCGAGTTCCTTAACGAGAGTTATCCCGCGCGTCTTAGAATTCTCATCTCGCCTACCTGTGTCGGTTTACGGTACTGGCGCCTTCCCCCTCACTAGAGGCTTTTCTTGGCAGTGTGAAATCGTGACCTACGTCCCTACGGGACTCCGCATCGTTCCTTGACTTTGATGCCTGACGGATTTGCCAATCAGACGGTCTTGAAACTTGCACATGCACTTCCATCCGCATGCGTCACTATCCTCCTGCGTCCCCCCATTGTTCAAACGGTGGATCGGCGGTACAGGAATATCAACCTGTTATCCATCGCCTACGCCTTTCGGCCTCGGCTTAGGTCCAGACTAACCCTGAGCGGACGAGCCTTCCTCAGGAAACCTTGGGCTTTCGACGGAGGGGATTCTCACCCCTCTTTTCGCTACTCACACCGGCATTCTCACTTCCAAACGCTCCACTGCTCCTTCCGGTACAGCTTCACAGCGGTTTGGAACGCTCCCCTACCATTCCTTACGGAATCCGCAGCTTCGGTGGTATGTTTAGCCCCGTTACATTTTCGGCGCGGCGCCACTCGACTAGTGAGCTATTACGCACTCTTTGAATGGTGGCTGCTTCTAAGCCAACATCCTAGCTGTCTAGGCAGCGCCACATCCTTTTCCACTTAACATACACTTTGGGACCTTAGCTGGCGGTCTGGGCTGTTTCCCTCTTGACTACGGATCTTATCACTCGCAGTCTGACTCCCGAGTATAAGTTGCTGGCATTCGGAGTTTAACTGAATTCGGTA